>CAZYIC010000057.1:0-1864 GCA_964646925.1 uncultured Gammaproteobacteria bacterium | reverse complement strand
AAAAATTAATTGAGCATATCGTTATGGATGGAGGTTCAACAAATGGATCTATGGAGCTGGCAAAAAAATATGGATGTAAAGTTTTTGTACACAAAGATCTGTTGGAAAAAGCAGAAATGCGCATTGCAATGGGAATAAAGAAAGCGAAAAATGACCTTATCCTAATACTTGAAGCAGATAATATTCTTAGCTCTCGAAATTGGCTGGTGCAAATGGCTGAACCTTTTCTGACAGACAAACGAATATTTTGTGCATATAGTGCTTACTATGGTTATAATAAAGGTCTCCCGGCGACAACGAGATACTCTGCATTATTTGGAACCCCTGAACCAACAGTATATTTCTTAAAGAAAAATGAGAAGATTTCAATAATCAATAAGCATTATGATAAAGGGGAGATATTAAGAAAAACGAAAAATTATTTTGTTGTTCGTTTCAAAAGAGAAAATTTGCCTGTTTTGGGAGATAATGGAAGTTTGTTTTTGAGAAGCGCTATGGAAAAAGTAAATATTGATCCGCAGGAATATGCCCATCCTGATGCATTTGCAAAGCTACTCGACCTTGGATATGACACATTTGGAGTTGTTAAAAATGACATAATTCATATAGCTAATCCTAATATTTTCGATATGGTAAAAGGAAAGTTATGGATTAAGAAAGTACATTATGATAAACAGCGTTACAAGAGAATATATTACGTTTTTAGCTGGGGGTCAAAAAAGGATATCTTTAATCTTATGAGATTTATCTTTTTTTCAATAACTATTGTTATCCCAACATTTGAAGCTGTGCGAGGCTTCATAAAGATACGGGATTGGGCATGGTTTTTACATCCTGTAATTTGTCTAACAATGCTTTTTGGTTATGGGTGGTCGGAAATTTTATGGATTATAAAAGGAAAATTAGTTCGATTGGAAAAGCAAGGCTAATGTTTTAGCCCTTCGTATTTCAATTGTAAATTCTTTATTGCCGCGTAAATTTTATCACCACCCTCTACTTTGGAGTATCTTGCGAATAAACTAAGGAACGCATCTCGGAGAACTTTAAGAATACCACCCGGCAATAGGAATGCTGTCATAAGACATATCCAAAAAAAAACATTCTTTTTCATGGCTGGATCTAATAGGCAAATCCTCGAAGAAATTTGTAATGTTTTTTTATTTCCCGCCAGAGCTTTCATTGCCGGAAAAAGCAAGACGCAATGGTTCATCAGCTCACGATGCAAAAACTTAGTATACGTTTCTTTATTGACATTTCGTTTTACCACTTCAAGATATTGTTCGAACCGCAACTTCCCGTCCATTAAAACATAAAAATGATGCGGTTCGTTTTTTTTAATCTCCCTCCTTGACCAAGATGCTGCTATATGCGGCTTCTCAATATAATATCCACCAAAATTTCTGATTACATCAAATAATATCTCTATGCAAGGCACTGGGTCAGAATCAATTACCTTAATACCTTTACTAAATTCATTTTTGAAAATTATTCCTGAAATAAAATAAGGATCAGAATTAAGAATAAATGTTAAAATTTTTTCATTATCAAAAGATGGAGGAAAATATTCATTCTTTGAAAACCTTTTCACAAGCCTGTAATAAAATATCTGCTTCTTATTCAGAGACAAACTGACATAATTGATGCGAACATATCCCGGATGTAGTCTGATAATCTTGTTATAAATTTCTCCAAGAGATTGTGAATATAAGATAAAATCATCATCGCTATGAAGGAAAATATATTTTCCTTTTGCCCGTTTTATCCCATTTTTAAAATTGACTGCATTTCCAACTGTCTTTTTTAATCGAAAATAGCGTATTCGTTTGTCTTTTATATTTTGTACAACAGATTTTGTATTATCATT
>CAZYIC010000056.1:0-2032 GCA_964646925.1 uncultured Gammaproteobacteria bacterium | reverse complement strand
TTATCAACGGGTGTATCCAAAGCTATAAAAATGTAATCTTTGCCTTTTATAACTTTTTCTGCGTTGCTACTAAAGCGTAAATTCTTGTGCAAATATTTTTTACAGTATTTTGTAAGATTTGGCTCATAAATAGGCAAATCCCCTCTGTTTAATTTCGCGATATTCTCAATATCCAGGTCAAACCCCAAAACACTATATCCTGATTTGGCAAGAGAAACGCTATATACCAAGCCTAAATGCCATAGACCCAATATCCCAATGGATATATCAATCTTTTTTTTCATGATATTGCTCTTCATTAATTTTTCTCAACTTATATAGATTATTACTAAACTCTTTTACATTTTTTAACCTTTCGGATGTGTTCCATTTTGCACTAAGTAATCTTCCGGTAATATGCTTTGCCTGGGGTGAGACTAAATAAGCTACTAGCTTGGCAGCCAATTCCGGCGGCGTTCCACCATCTTTTTGCTGCAGGATGGCAGTGTCATACATTTTTTTACCGCTTTTTTCTGGTCCTTGCTCAATAAGATATTTATTTAAATATGTATTAACAGGACCGGGAGAGATTGCGTTTACCTGGATATTTTTTTCTTTAAGTTCATCAGATAAAACCTCTGTAAATCCCGCAACAGCAAATTTGGAAGTAAAATATGCAGCAAACTTAGGCAGCGTACTACCCCCCACGCCGGCTCCACATAAATTGATAATTTTCCCATTACCGTTCTTTTTCATAATTGGGATAACAAAATATGAGCAGTAAACCATACCCAAAAGATTTATGTCAATTGTTTTCTTAAAGTCGTTTATATTAATTCTCTCAAAAGAGTCAATGGGACCATAAATACCTGCGTTATTTACTAAAATGTCTATCTTATGTAATTTTCTTTTGACAAATGCAATTAATTCTTTACAATCACGCAGAGAGGACACATCACAAATCCTGCCATACGCTGTTTCCTTTTTTCTGTTTAATAGTTTAAGCGTTTTTTCCAAATCTGATTTCGTACGGGAACAGATAACAACTTTTGCACCCTGATCAACTAATTCTTTTGCTATTGCAAAACCAATTCCCCTTGCTCCCCCGGTAATAACTGCAATTTGATTAGACAACATTGACATATTATTTAGAATTTCTTAAGCCTATGATGAAATCGTAGTTAATTTTTGAGAACTTACTTACAATTTGAAAAGTCTTCTTGTTTTCACCAGCAACTGTATCTTCAAGTTGCTTGAAAACTTCCTGATGTTTTATAGCAGCCAATGTTATTTTTCGATCAAGCCAGGGCGGAATTAGCTTATGAGAAAGCAATGCCTTATTATAGTCTTGCACAAGCATGCTGTAGTAATTTTCACCTTTTAAGGCAGTATCTTTAGCCAAATCAATTTCTCCTTTATCTACTAATAGTTTACTTGCATAGATTGTCTTATCTGCCATAAGCAGATCGAACTCTACTTTCTTAACAGGTTCTATAATTATTTTTCCAATAATTTTATTTCTTAATACTTTTACTTTATATAATAATTTATTATCAGGCAGTATTCCTGGCCAGGGAAAAGTATATTCTGTGGATGCAAACGCTTTCGGCAAAAATATAAAACAACAAATAATAAATAAAATACTTATTTTTTTCATTTATTTTCAATTAATACTTCTTTTCCTACCTTTTTAACTATTTTTTTTATATGTAACTCAAGCCATACTAATAACGTATTTATTTGAATAAGAAATACTTTTATTATGTGAATAAAAAATATAAAATAAATCAAAAAGATTTTTTTTCTTTTAAGCAAAGCTTTTTTGATCGAAATGGAAGAGGCTTTCTTTTTTTTATTATGTAAATTTCTTTTTATTTCTTCTGCAAATCCTCTTACTTTTTTACTAATGACAATTATTTCTATAATTAGAAAGATTATTCCTAAAATACTTAGAAAGAATAGCGCTGGAAAAAAAATATTTGGATAATAAATCAATGTGTTGTCGTATAAAGAAATCAATTCTTCCATATCGCTATCAGACTGCCTTATCACA
>CAZYIC010000055.1:0-2293 GCA_964646925.1 uncultured Gammaproteobacteria bacterium | reverse complement strand
AATATTAAAAAAAGGGGCATAAAAAGAACAGTCATTATGTTATGCGTCATTATTAATGTGGCTATGCAGATCCCAATGCCTCCAACCAGCAAGAATGATGACTTATTAATTAATTTAATTCCAAGATAAAACAAAAGAGAAAACAAAACGAAAGATAAAGACTCACCCACAGAACCCCTTATATACAAATCAACCATTCTGTATGGGAAATAAACATAGAGTATTGAAGAAACAATTCCTGCCCAGGTATTTTTCCATAAATTTCCGGATGCCAAGAACATAAAAAATGCCGAAAAAACAACGCTGCCCGCAAAAAGAATTTTCATTGTATTTACAAATCCAAATCCCAAAAAATGTATTGCAATCCCTAAATAATAAGGGAGGGGATATACAAAGTTAAACAACGGATAACCATAGCCAAAATTTAAATTTCCGCTGTAGCGTGCCGGAAATTGAAAGTCCCGGAGGGTACGAAACATGTCGCCAAGCCTGACAACTGCCCATTCCCCATCGTGCGTCGGAAAATATCCCGCATGAAAATACGGCATGATAACCGGAATACTAATAAATAGAGAAAATAAAAATATTAATCCTATTCGCTTCATGTTTGAACGATTTTAAAGGCGGCTTTTCCATCCGGAAATTTAATAACTTTTAAAACTTTCGCTGTATTTGGAATTTCGTTAGAGGTACCAACAAGAAGAACGTTTGGAGTATTAATATCCTTTGAGTAATCAATATTTCTAAACGAGTACTTCCCAATTACCCTTTTAAACCTATCCGCTGTCCCGTTTTTATTATAATCCCAGTTTTTTTGGTACCATACCGGATCTATTTTGTTGTAAAAAAGATAATAGATGTAGGGTTGATCATACGCATACGTCATAATAATTTCATCAAACTTTACCTCATTCTCTTTCGCGTAACTTAATGCTTCCTTGTATCCATATTGCCAGAAATAACCATACTCAATGGGCGTATGAACATAATATTGATGAAGATAATAAACAATATTTAATATAAAAAAGAATGCAGTAATAGATACTACTGCTACTTTAATTAATAAATTTTTCAACAGTATTATTTTCTCCCAAAAAAACATTAACCCTACAGCTGCGAATATATGAAATCCCAATACCATTCCGATTGCTCTTACAGGATGGGGAGTGCCGGTTGTTAATGAGGCGGGAAAAGGAGCAAGTAAAAAAACCGTAAAAAGAATTAAAGTAAAACGATTGAACTTTCTCAATAAATAATATATACCCGCTAAGATAAAAGGTAAATCCCAAAGATAAAGCATTCCCATATCAACCGCGTGATGCTGTACTCCTCCATCTCCATGGATAAATAAAAAATCAGGGTTAAAATGGTCAAGGTACCCCTTCGCAATTGCCAAAGCATAAATTACACGCCTGTTATGCAATAACGTTCCAACGTAATCACTATTGGATTTATCGTAATTAATTCTTTCAATAGAAGAATCTATAACCGTTGGGTCTGAAAAAATAGTAACCATGGATAATCGGGCGCCCGTTCCCGCAGTTTTTCCCAAAAAACTACTCCAAATCGGAAAAGACAAGAAAAAAAGCATCACTGAGAAAATTAACGCTTGTTTTTTAAAATTCAAAATGCTTTTCCAAAACACAATAAAAAGAACTAGGATCAGTAAGGGAACAAGCAGACGAAAACTGTGATATGAGTACAAGCTTAACAAAAATAAAGCGCTGGAAAGATAAAAAAAGTTTCCGTTTCTAAGTGCTTTTAAGAAAAACAGTAAGCCCGATATCAAAAAAAACAGTCCAATTTGACCTTCAAAGGCAGCTCTGGAAAACTGCAAATGCCAAGGAGAGATAGCAAGGAAAAACGCCGCAATCAGAGAAACTACAGCTTGTTTCTTCTTTTCCCAAAAGCTGAGAATTTCTTTAGCTAAAAAATAAACTGCAATAACCGTAAATGATCCAAGCGTGGCAGCCGGAAATCTGACTGCAAATTCATTTAAACCGAATAGATAAACAGGGATTATATCCAAATAAACATAGATCGCCGGTTTATAGTCATCAAAGGATCTGATGCTTAAAGGAAGTTTATTTCCGTACTCATCCGAACCTGTCTTAAGAATTGAATAAGCATTGTATCCAATACTCGCCTCGTCCCAAGTAAGACTTGGGGGATTGCTATCTAATTGATAAAAACGCAAAAAAATCCCAAGCAAAACAATTACTGTCAAACATATTAATACAATATTTTTCTTAAAAAAATTAATCATAAACAATTCTAAAAGCTCTCGTCCGGT
>CAZYIC010000054.1:0-2689 GCA_964646925.1 uncultured Gammaproteobacteria bacterium | reverse complement strand
TGAAGCGTTGAAATAGTAGCCGACTTTTTGGAACAAGCTTTCCCCTGCTTTTTTGTTGATGTAGCTTCCGGCTGCTGCTGACAAAAAAGCATCATTCTTGCAATATAAAGCTGCTGCTAAACCTGCCAGCACATCTCCTGTTCCGCCTTTGGTCATCCCCGCATTCCCACCTAAAATTCGCGTGCAGCGAATTTTACCCTGAGCGGAGTCGAAGGGTCCGCAAACAATATCCGCCGGCCCCTTCAAAACAACCGTGCAATTATAATATTGAGCAAATAATTCGACCTGCTTATCTAATTTTGAATTTTGCATTGCAATTTTTAATTTTTCATTTTTAATTTTTAATTTAAGAAGCTCGAACTCCCTTGCGTGCGGAGTCAAAATGGACTCTTTAAGCAGCATTAAGACTTCAGGATCCAAAACTTGCAAGCTGCCACCGTCAATCACCCATTTTTTCTTTGGATATTTTCTTAAAAGCGTTTCTGTAAGCGTTTTTGTGTCGTCGTCTCCCTCTTCCCGCCCTTCTTTTCTCGGTAAACCGGGACCGATCAGGACGCAATCCGCTTCATTAATATAATCATCAATTTTGGTTCTTGGAACCACAATTCCGTCCCTAAATTCTTTCTTCAGATCCAAAACTATCTGATTATTTTCCGGAACTGAGGAGTAAAAAATCATATCTACGATACGGGAGGCTATTTTTAAAATCCAGATTGGCGGCGCGTGAAACAATTTGGATCCGGCAATCACAAGCAGCTTCCCATTCTGCCCTTTATGGGAATCGGCTGGCGGAATATACAACTTTTTAAGCTCCTCTTTTGAAAAATTTTGCACTTATTTAGCCAATTCTATCACATTTACTTGCTTGAGTAGTTTTTTCGGAATGAATTCTTCGTGAGTGGTGGTCATAATGGTTTGTTGAGCCCCAATCATGTCCAAAACCAAATTTATATGCTCTGCGTCTAGCTCTGAGAAAATATCATCCAAAAGAAGAGTTGGTTTGTTCTGCGTTGCTTGCTCAATAAAGTTTAATTCTAAAAGTTTTAATTGCAATACTGTTAATCTTTGCTGACCGCGTGAGCCAAAAAACTTAATATCATTTCCCTTTAAGCTTAAAATGAAGTCATCTCTGTGAGGTCCGACTAATGTAACGCCGGAACCCACTTCTGCATCTTTATATTGCAAAAGCCTGTCTCTGGAAATAGTACTTTTGTCATAAAATATTTCAAAATTAAAAATTTCTTTTTTTGATTTTTTCAAATATTCAATAAAATCTTCTCTTTTTTTAGTAATTTTTTGCCCTTGGACTATTAAAAGATTATCCCAATATGCAAACTCTTTTTCGCTCCTAACTCCTGTTTCCTTGATTTTGTGTAAAAGCGCATTTCTGATTCTTAAGCCTTTTTCGTAAAAGGTTAAGGCCAAACGATAATCCCGATCCGTCTGGACCAAAATATTGTCTATAAAATCCCGCCTTTTGGAAGGACCGCCAATGATAATTTCAAGATCACTTGGCGCGAAAAGCACTGCAAAAAAGTTGCCGACAAAATCTACTTTTCGTTTTACAACACCATTAACCAAGTATTTTTTAAAAGGCCGCAAGTGGCCTCCGATACCACCCTTTGTAATCATC
This sequence comes from uncultured Gammaproteobacteria bacterium, assembly GCA_964646925.1. GTDB lineage: Bacteria > Patescibacteriota > Microgenomatia > Levybacterales > UBA12049 > GWB1-37-8. Next base: position 1,056 of record CAZYIC010000054.1, on the reverse strand, counting down.
ACCTCCAATTTTTTATCCTGAGTCTTGCCATTAATTCTCCCAATGTCTTTATCAAAATTTATCAACTGTTCGTCATTGTCCACCCTGAAACTTTTCCCTGTGACGAAAAAGAATATTGCCTCGATTAGATTACTCTTTCCAGCCGTATTAGGGCCAATGATAAGAGTTGTGTCCTTACCAAACTTGAATTCTTTTTTCTCGTAATTACGGAAGTTTTGAAGAGATATATTATTAAGATACATTATCCAATGACTGTACCTACAAATTTTTTGCCGTTAAAGAAGTTTTCCAAACTTTCAAAATCATTTCCATTTACAACAACTACTTTAACACCTAAATCCTGAGCCTTTTTGGCAGCAACCGGATCAAAAGGAGCGTGCATTCCGGGAACCCATTTATTACCAACCAATTTTCTAAATTCTTTCCAGGAAATTTTATTGATTGGCTTAGCATCATCAAATTTACCAGGATCCTTGTTGTAGACTTGACTTATGTTACTTAAATTAATAACTGTTTTCACATCATAATCCTGACATGCCATTATTGCGCAAAAATCCGTAGACCAGCCGGGTTTCCAACCTGATCCTACAACAACCGATTCTTCAACTTTTCTTATAATTTCGTAGTGCTTAAGTATGTAGGGATGAGCAAGATCTCTAAAAATTGTCCTAATTAGATGAGCGTTAAGTCTTGTTGCGTGAATACCCAACCAATCCAAATCATCATGCGTAAGTTTATCTCCTATCACTTCTCTTGCCGCATTCTGATAGTGTCTGGTAGTTATTCCTCCTCCTACAATCAAAAAAAACTGGCGGTTCTTGTTTTCCGCCAGTCTGTTCCGAATAAATTTATCGAATTTAATGAGAAATTGAGTATCAATTCCGCCGTTGGGAACAATTAATGATCCCCCAACCGAGATAACTATTTTTTCTTTATAGTTACTTCCCATATCAATTTCTAATTTTCAATGGTAGCACACCGGCAAGCAAGAAGCAATACTATGTGCTGGCACCCTAGATAGTCGACAATTCTCCTTTCTGTTGTAATATCCTAACA
>CAZYIC010000053.1:0-2691 GCA_964646925.1 uncultured Gammaproteobacteria bacterium | reverse complement strand
TGCTTCTTATTAGAAGATAATTGTGTCTTAAATCAAAGATTATAGATGTGCCAACTGATATTAAAATTGCGAGAATACCGCATAAAAGAGGGTATAATTTATTTTGACTGCTGAATTTATGAAAGTAAACAATTACCATAAATACTGTTATCCCCGAAAAAAACACAATATTTAAAAATTCGGATTGGTTTAATAATCCCAAAGCAATAGAAGCAAAAAGAAGATCTTTTTTGCTTCCTTTGATAAAACGGTACAGAAAAACAAAATATAAGACTACTAATGGAATCGCAAGAGGAGGATTTGAAAGCCATCTTGCATATACGATTGACTGGAAAGAAATGGCAAATATAAGCGCTGATAGAATTCCCATCCTTTTATTTCCAAAAAAACTACCAAGAACATATATAGGAAAAACCGTCAAGCTGCTTAAAACTATATAGAACATTGAAACAACTATCGGATTTCCCTTACTTAAGACGAAAGGAATGCTGGAGATATAATAATAAATAGGGCCATGAAAAATTCCGAAAATATCCGTTTTTGAACCAATTAGAGTAAGTTTATGGCTGATTACGATTTCTTTAATTGCTAAAAAATCCCTTCCCTGTTCATACCCGAAGAACAAATTAGTATTAATGGCGTAAATTCTTAAGAATAACCCTATTAAAAATAGTGCCGTTAAAACAAATAAATTAAGACGTTTCCATTTTAAAAATTTGCTCTTATATCTATTAAAATTAATAAACATTTATACCCTTCTTTCTCATATAGTAATAGTATATATAGCTTTCAGCTGATCCCTGCTTATATCCCATTTCCTCTCCATTTTTTATTAGTTCCAAAATATATTTTTCACTTTGCCGAAATCCCATTCCCTTATAATTTAAAAATTGGTTGATGTTCGAAAAGACATAGTATAAAAATATAAAAGCCACGATAATTTTTAAAATCAAATTGATAGATGAAAAAAGTCTAAAAATTAAATATGAAATTATCATAAGAGCAATCGGAGCGCTCATTCTAAAATAGTAGTCACTTATTTCACCCCTGTAGGTAGTAAAAACCACCCACGGAACAAGAAACCAAAGAATTACCAAATAAGAAAATTTTAATTTAGCTTTAGAGATCGATTTCCAAAAATACACCAGAAAAAATAGAGGAAGTATAATTATTTTAAAGGGTATAATTTTTTCAAAAAAAAGATACGAATCAAATTGTATAATAGCATCTCCAACGAGCTGAATCATTCTTCTTAAATGAAAACCATGATAGTATGTAGATATATAGCTTACGAGATGCGAGCCTTGAGAATTGCCATTAATCTGAGAGACAATGTTGGGCACAAACCATATCAGACATAGGGGAATAGAGATTAAAATATGACTAAGCGTTTTCCGATTCCACATAAAGAAAATAGAAGATGATAAAACGATTATCGGATAAAATATCGATGTAAAATGAATATGGAATGACAACCCAATGATGATAGATAAGGGAATGAGATATTTCGTGTTTTCGGTTATAACTTTATATAAAAAATAGAATATGAGAATTGATATCCCGGGTATAAAATTAACCGGAGTCTGAATTACATCAAACATAATCGCATTAAATGCAATAGTATTTATAAAAACAGTAATAATTGCTATTTTCCAAGAAAATAATTTTTTAACTACATAAAAAATAGACCAAAAAGTGAATATGCTTGTAATGCCCGCGAAAATGCCAGATGAAATTGGATTAAGATCAAATATCAGATAAACAATAGATATTAAATAATAATATAAAGGACCGATGTAGATACCGCTGTTGCCTTTTGCGACAAAACCCACAAGCGGAAACGAATGATCAGCAATAATTTTTTTTGCAGCCCAAGCGTTGTCAACTTGGTCATAACCAAAAGGACTTCTTTGATCAATTTGATAAAATCTCAAGAATAGCTCAAGAATAAATATTGCTAAAAGAATTATTAGTAATTTATTCTTTGTTCCTATTTTCCAGTATTTTTTAAATTTTTTCATAAACTAATGAATTCTTGTTTGAACCAATATTCCTCCCCTTACCTCTTCCGACTTTATTATTTTCCCATCGCCTTTTCTCTCTTTAAGCCAATTTAATAATCTGAACGAATGTTCAAAGTCAGGTTCAAGAATAAAATAAGAAAGATTTCCATCTTTACTTGAAGAATAATGATATTTCTTAGGACCATACCATGTAAAAAGATACCTGTACGAGTAATCATGAACAGCAGGAGTATAAACAACATATTTGAATTTTTTTCCGTTTGCATTTTTATATACATAATCTACTACAGCAAGTTGATTCCTATATACCGCCGCGTTTCCTTCCCATATAGGCTTTCCTAAATCTTCTATCACAGCAAAAGGATTAAGATTGATAAAAAAAATAATTAAAGTTATTACAACAGGTATTAAATAATTTGATAACTTTTTGTAAAGCAGGTAAAGACACAATGAAAGCGTTAAAATGTAAAAAATCGGAAGCCCTACCAAATAATGGGGCCAAATATCGTGGCTGAAAAACGCAGTTCCAATCAAAAAAGTCAGAATAATTATAAGGGAAGTTTTTATAAAATCTTGAATAATAATTTCAGATTTTTTATATAACGACACCAGCGTTATTAAAATAAATAAAATAAGAATCATTCCTAATAGCTTATTTTCCGAAGCT
>CAZYIC010000052.1:0-2865 GCA_964646925.1 uncultured Gammaproteobacteria bacterium | reverse complement strand
TGCATTTTTTAATATCTCTAAAGCTTCAGTGGTTCTGGCAGTATTACGTAAAACATCTATGCCCCCAGCTTTTTTAAAAATCGTTTCCAATAAGCCAGCTAAATCCTTATCGTCTTCAACTATCAGAGCCCTTACCGGACCGCGAGGTTCACCTTCTGCTGATTTTAAATCTCCTGTTGCTTCTGTCATAAAAAAATTATATATAAATATACAGAGAATATCAACATCTGAACTTCTATAGGCTTTCTTTTTAAGGGTATTTTTGATATACTTTAACGCCTATGGAACGTTTTAGACCAATTGAGCCATGTCAAAAACCAATTGTTCTTGACATATCTGATATATCAGAAGCTAAGACTTTGTGCGATAAAACAGTTGCAGGAGAAAAGATGGGCAAGCTCGAAGGTTCGATAAAATTATTGCCCAATGAGGGCTTTAAAGAAACTGATGTAATAAAAACCAAAGACGGAAATATAGACAATAGTCCCACAAGGAGAATGAGAAGCGCTTTCCATAAAATAAAAGATGCTATCGATACGCTTGGAAATGCTCAAACAATACTAGTTGTTCCAATAAAAGACGATAAAGGCGAAGAGACTTTTGAATTTGCTCTTCCTGAAAAAGACCAAATTGGAGAACCCCAAGCTGACGAGACACTAACAGCTGAGGAAAAATCAGATAGGATTAGAAAAGCTTTAAATCAAACCATTCGTAGAAATCTTTCTCTAATTTTATCCGCGGCTGAAGAAATTGCCGGAAGTTCTTATTCCTCATTGGACTCTACTGACACTGCAGAAGATATAGCAAAAATAATCGGGGGAGTTGGCAAAAACGGGATGATCAACAGATTCGACCAATTACAAGAAGATAAAATTTAGCTCATTATATATTTCGCGCCTTTGGTGACACCATGTTTTTTAATTATTCCATTTTTCAAAAGTCCTTTTAATTCATTTAAGATCGTGTCTTCGGAAACCATTGGAAATAATTCTTCAAATGCCTGATTTTGGAGAAATCCTGTTTGTTGAATATATTCGATTATCTTAAGTTGGCGGTCTGTCAACATCAGTGGTTTTCCCCCGAGTTTTTGACGAAGTTTCCCGTCAATAGATATTTTTTCAACCTTTTCTTTAATTTTTGAAAGCTCAATGGCCAGACCTTCTGTAAAATACTCAAGCCAACTTGTCAGATCTCCATTGTCTTTCGCAACGCTTTGCAAAGCAGAATAATATTCTGCCGCATTTTTATCAAAGTATTCTTCCAAAGAAAAGAATTTTCTGATGTCGTAACCTTTTGCAAACAAAATCAGAGTTGATAAAGCTCTTGCAACCCGTCCGTTTCCGTCAACAAACGGATGAATTCGGACCAGTTCATAGTGAACAATTCCTGATTCCAAAACTGGATGAATATCTTGATTTTGCTTTGCAGAAATAAATACCAATAAATCTTTTATTTGCTGTGAAACAAGGGGGGCAACTGGCGGACGAAAAGAAACTTCCAGAGTCTGATTATTTTTGATAACGACCTGTGTTGTTCTATACTCCCCACACTTTTCCGGGGGCAAAATTTTATTAACCGTAATCTTATGTAATTTTCTAATCATTTCTTCATCTATCCTTAAATCTTTAATCTTAAATCCTAAATCATCAATAAATTCCATTGCCTTTCTATAGTTTATTACCTCCTGAATATCGCGATCTCGTCCGGCAACGTCTTGCCCCATCATTACTTTTTCTGCTTGATTAAGGTTAAGTTCGTTTCCCTCAATGTGGGTCCCGTAATGGACTGTCCTGACCAATGCGTCTTCCCTAAATTGTTTTTCGTAATATGGTAAAAGCGGAGCATGATCTATAACTTCTTTTGAGGCTTCTATAATGCCTATGTTTTTTAAGATTTTATTGGTAATTGCAAATTTAGGAGAGTACATAAGTGGTATAATTATAAGCAAATGGAGAAGAAAAAACAAAATCAAAAAAGACTTCATATCGAGGTGGTACGGCAAATGCTGACTCTTGCAACTTCCGGATTTGGTTTGGTAGCTGCTTTGGCTTGGAATAATCTCATTCAAGAAATTGTAAATAATTACATTAAAAAGCTTTTACCAACAGGGAGCGGAATCCTTTCTCTTCTGGTTTACGCTGTTATAATTACGGCAATTGCAGTATTCGTAACTTTCCAACTCTCCAAGCTTATCCAAAAACTCCAGGAAGAAAAATGATTAGATAACGAACTTTTTCATCACCCTTGGAATTTCATCAGCTAAATCTGAAGCGTTGAAATAGTAGCCGACTTTTTAATTAAGCGGAGATTCCAAAGAATTTTTGCTTGATTTCTCTGGGAAGAACTTTACTCTCTTTCGCAAAAAATTTACTTGCCTCAAAAATCTCAATCGCTATTGGCTCACCACTTTCAGTAACACTTACAAGACCATGTTCAGTTTCATAGGTGTCATCAAGTCTTACTTTTTTCCGAGTCAGAACAATCATTAGGATGTCTTCGTCTTTATCGTAATGTACTTTCATATTTTCCCCTTCTTGCAATATGCAATGTTATTATGGTAATTATATCATCTTCTTTACGGAAAATCACTCGGAGAATATGTGATTCATTTGCCAAACCCATCGCTACTTTTTGACCTTTCTTTGTTAAACCGCTCCATTGTGGATTCTTTACAATTTCCTTAACACGGGTTCTAGTGATAACCCAACCAAATCTCCTAAGTAATGGCAATTTATCCTTAGCAGCATGTTTTGTAAAAACAAATTTCACTTTTTAAACAATCAGCTCTTTCATTACCCGAGGAATTTCGTCAACCAGGTCTGAAGCGTTGAAATAGTAGCCGACTTTTTGTAACAAGCTTTCCCC
>CAZYIC010000051.1:0-3262 GCA_964646925.1 uncultured Gammaproteobacteria bacterium | reverse complement strand
TCTCCACAGTTCCCATATTCGGCTGGTTCTTAGCTTTCATATGCAACATGATCGGAATACTATTAGGAGCATCTATTGCTTTTTTTCTTGCCAGAATTTATAGAGAGCCATTGGTGAGCCGATTTGCATCCCTAAATAAGATCCATCAATTGGAAAAACAAGTATCAGGAAAAAAACAATTTATGGCTCTTGTCGCTTTTAGGTTGTTTACAGTTCCGGTAGTGGATATTTCAAGCTATGTTATAGGGCTTACTAAAATTAGCTATATGAAATTCGCTTTGGCTACATTTATTGCCACTCTTCCAACAATTATAGCCTTTTATTTCGGAGAGGAGATTTATAAAAGAATTTTCGGGAAGAGTTTATTTGTTGGAATTACCATAATATTGATTATCGGCTCCATTTACTTTATTATTAAAAGATACCGACCCAATTCGAAATTTAAAATTTGAAATTTAAAATTTAGCTGATATGGTTATTGCTCACAGAGGTTATGGCAAAATAGCTCCGGAAAATACCCTCTCTGCGTTTGATGCGGCTATTTTGGCAGGAGCCAAAGGAATAGAATGCGATATCAGATTAACCAGGGACAAAAAAGCCATAGTTAATCACAGCAATAAATTAATAATTGACGATAAAAAGTATAAAATCTCCAAACATTCCATTAACCAACTAAAGGAAATCTGCAGATACTCAGGCCATCAACTTTTGGTTTTGGATGATCTTTTTGAATACATAAAGCAAAAGCATGCGCAGTTTTTCCTGGAGCTTAAATCATCTTCCTCTGTCCTCGTAGAATCGATTATCAAAAAAATAGAAGAAGAAAATTTATGGGAACAGGTAAATATTACAGGGTGGTCTTTTTTGGTTAGAAACGCACTGCGAGCGCAATCTCAATATTCAAAACTTCAGGTCGGTCAATTTCTACACTTGCCTCCTGCATATTCTTATATGAGACGGCCTAAAAAAAGTTATTGCGTATTTTTGGGCTGGCTTGACGGACTCCCCGGAAGCCAAAGGCTTTTCCGAAGTCTTATCTCGCCCCAAAGATTAATTAGACTAAAGAATTTTCTTCAAAATCAGGGATTTAATGTGAAAGCCGGAGTTATCAACAGCGATTCGGGTCTTAAGCTTTTCAGTCAAGCAGGAATTACAGACATCGTAACTGACCGCGTAGCTGAAACCGTAGACTATTTTAAGCAAAAAAGTTAGTCTCTTGCCAACGTCAGTCCCCACACCTTTTTTACTCTATGCCTCTTAAGAACTCTTGCTGCCTCAAGAAGAGTTGAGCCGGTTGTCAGAATGTCATCAACAAGCAAAACGTTAGTATTAAGTATTGAGTATTTAGTATTAAGGGTAAACGCTCTGTTTATATTTTTTTTCCTGTCTTTGAGTTTTAAACCAAACTGTGATTTTGTATCTTTTGTTCTTCTCAAAGCATTTATTACTTGAAGATTAAGTTTGCCGGATAAACCCTCTGCCAAAAGTTTTGCATGATTATAGCCTCTTTCTCTCAAACGCTTTGCATGAAGAGGAATAGGCACGAGAACAGGTGTAATTTTGCACACATTCTGAAATATCTCCTGCTGAATAATTGATTCATAAAAAAGTTCAACTAAGGAATTTTTTAAATCCGAAAGATAAGGTTTGTATTTAAAATTGTAAATAAGTTTTTTGACAATTCCTTTGTAGGCAATCGCTGAAAACGCACCGTCAATTGTATATCTGCCGCGACACCCCGGATGAGTTAGTCCATCAAATGAACCCTTATTGCAAACCAAACAAATCATTGAGATGTCAAAGGAAATAAAAGAAAAACAGTTCGCACAAATATACGATCCTATTTTGCGGCAATTTACGCAATATTTTGGGAAAATAAAATCCAAAAAACCCACGAGCTTAGTTTAGCAGAACTCCTGAATTTTGAATATTGACAATATTCTGATTTTCTGATATTCTGATTGTATGAATATACAAGCAGTTGGAATTATCAGACAGAGAGGCCAACTTACTATCCCTGATAAAATTAGGGAAACTTTTCGCTGGCTTACTCCCTCTTCCATGGTAACAATTACTTCTCAAAAACCTGATGAAATCGTAATTAAACCAATTTCTGCCAACAAAAAAACCGTAGATTGGGATGAGCTGTGGAGAGATATTCAGAGAGTACGCTCTTATAGGGGAAAAGGCGGGGGAAATTTATCAAAATTTGTAGCAGAAGATAGGCAAAATCGCAGATGAAAAATGTTGTTGTTGATACCTCCGTTACTGTAAAACTTTTAAACGACCAACAAGAAATATATATAAAACAGGCTAACAGAGTGCTGTTAGATGCGAAAGAAAGTAAAATATTCCTGCTTGCACCCGAATTATCCAGATATGAAATAGGAAACGCCATCTTGAAGAAAAAACTGGAAATACCATTTGCTCAAGATACTCTTGAGATAGCATACGATTTACCTATTCAGTTTGTTAAAGAAACCTATAAACTCGCTCGTCAAACCTACGAAATCGCAATAGAATCAAATATCACTTATTACGATGCTTCTTTCATTGCGCTTGCCCAACAATATAACGCTACGTTAGTAACCGACAACATAAAACATCAAGGAAAAGCCTTAGCAATTAAAGTAATCCCCCTATCGCAATATAAGTAATAACCAGGATTTTGGAAAATCAAAGGTAATCATGGGATTTTTTTGAGCGCTTGCGGCGAGCATGGAATCATGTTGGAACCTATTTCCTCCACAATTCCCAGCTCACAAAAGTATTATATTTCAAATTTTACTTAATTTGCAGATCGGAAATATTTTTAGTATTTTTAGCACAAGAATTGTGCTACAATGGGCACCAAATTTATTCTCCCAGCTTGTGTTTTTTCATAAATGCTCTTCCTGAACCTGATTTGAGATATTTTTCGAAGTTAAAAGCAGTGTATTTGTTGGAAAAGGCAAAATAATTAATTAATTTTAGTGGCCTTAATCCTTTTGTGGCTGGAACATAACCCTTACTGTGCCTTTCAATTCTGTCTCTTAAATCCTCCGTACATCCTACATACGGAAGATTATTGCTACATTTCAAAATATAAACATAATGAAAGCGGACTTTGTCCGCCGTAGGTCGCCCAATAATAACAGGTTTATTTTTAATGCTTTCTTCAGGCTTCATGGATGAAAGTCGCCGTCGCTAAAGCTATGGCGACCGAAGGCGGAGAGGGCGAGATTCGAACTCGCGAGTCCTTACGGACGGAGGTTTTCAAGAC
>CAZYIC010000050.1:0-3647 GCA_964646925.1 uncultured Gammaproteobacteria bacterium | reverse complement strand
GAAAGATAAAAGTCCACAAAACCGTAAAAGCAAAATATCTTTGGGATTTGATTTGTACCGCAGCGTGGAAGTCTGCTGAACCCGGATTGCATTTTCTGGAGCGCTCTAACAAAAGATCCAACACTTATTATTTCGAGAATTTAATTGCCACAAATCCTTGCCTGACAGGAGATACGCTGGTAACAACAAAGAACGGATGGAAAAGAGTAGATGCAATTAAAGAAGGAGAGGAGATAACAACGGTATTGGGCAGTGGAATCGTAGATAAGGTAGAGACTTATGAGAATAAACCGGTTTTTAAAGTATTACTTTCCGATGGGGCCGAACTTCGCGCAACAGCTGCTCATCAATTCCACGCGATTAAACATACAGATCGAGCTAAAAATTCTGCAAATAAAAGATTTTCAAAATTAACCCTTGCAGAGTTAGAAATAGGGGATATGGTACGCATTGCTCCCGCTCTTATGCCGGAAAATAAGGTGCCCGGTTTGCCGCAAGGATGGAGCGAAAAAGATTATGGATTTTTTATGGGTATTCTTTTAGGAGACGGATGTATTACGGAAAAAATTTTAAGCCGCAACGTTGTGAAGATTGCGGTTAATACAAGCGAAACAGAATGGGTTTCGGTTGTTCGTAAAACCCTTGAGCGCACCGGATCAAAAACAGTTAGCCTTGATGCTGCAGCGGGAAGCTATTCTGCAAATCTAACGGTTCGGGGAATTAATGGAGCATCACTTATGGTAAGACAGTCTCTTCTTGCGTCCTCCTATTCTTATGAAAAGAAAATTCCTCTTGAGTATCAGAATACAAATAGTAGATTTTTATCAGGAATACTTGATGGATTGTTTAGCACAGACGGAAATATTGATCTTAGCAGCAATCATCCATTTTTAAGATTCAAGACTACAAGCAAACAACTAGCCCTAAATATTCGAAGAATTCTTTTATGCTTTGGAATTCACGGCAGAATGATAGCAATTAAGAAGGTAGCGGATGGTCATATTGGCGATCGCGTTATCGTTTCCAAACATCAACAGTATGAAATAATTGTTTCCGGAGCTGGTATGAAAACTTTTGCTGAAAAAATTGGATTATCCCATCCAGATAAACAAGCTAGGCTCAAAAAAGCACAGCAGGAATTTGCTCTTACCGGTAATACTTGGTTAGCAAAAATTCTTTCCATTGAGCCGGATGGAATCGAGAAGGTTTATGATTTACACGAACCAATATCAGATACTTGGATTACTGAAGGTGTTGTTTCCCGAGGGTGCGGGGAGCAGCCGTTAGGGCCATGGGCTGTGTGTAATTTAGGAGCAATGAATTTGGCAGCTTATGTCAAAAACGGCAAGTTCGATTACGAGAACTTTGGCCTTGATGTTAAGACCGCAGTGCGATTATTGGATAATGTTATTGATCAGACCTATTATTTCTTCAAAGAGAATGAAAAATGCGCAAAAGACATCCGAAGAACAGGTCTTGGAATAATGGGAATAGGAGACGCTCTTATTAAAATGAAGATTCGTTACGGATCCAAAGAATCAATGCCGGTAATTAGAAAAATATTTGAGAGTTTAAGAAATAACGCGTATGAAGCATCTGCGGATTTGGCGCGGGAAAAAGGATTGTTCCCGAAATTTAACAAAGCAAAATATTTAAAAGGTTATCACATTAAAAACTTGCCCCAGGCGCTGCAAAAGAAAATTGCAAAACAAGGGATTAGAAATGCAGTGCTGTTAACCATTGCTCCAACCGGAACAACTTCTCTTATTTCAGGAGTCAGCTCCGGAATTGAGCCGGTTTACGAATTCGTTTTCAAAAGAAAAGACAGAACAGGCGAACATATGATGTATCATCCGCTTTATGAGGAATGGAAAAAACAAAACCCAAATGCAGAAAAGCCGGCGTATTTCGTTTCGGCAAATGATTTGACTCCTTTAGAGCATGCTCAGGTGCAGGCGGTTGCGCAGGAATTTATCGATGCTTCAATATCAAAAACAGTTAACGCTCCCAATTCCCATACGGTTTCCGATGTGAAAGATCTTTACATGGCAGCTTATGACTTGGGTCTTAAAGGAGTAACATACATGAGGGATGGATCCCGCGAGGGAGTATTGGAAAGAATTGTAGAGAAAAAAGAAGAGGTGAAAGCGCAAGCTAATAATATTTTTCCGCCAGCTCGCGGACCAAAACCAGTCGCCCCCCGTCCAATGTCTCTAAGCGGTGTAACTTACAAAATGGAAACGCCGGTTGGACATACGTATATAACGATTAATCATAATGAACAGCAAGAACCTTTTGAAATATTCATGACAATCGGAAAAGTTGGATCCGATGTTGCTGCCATGGCAGACGCATTGGGCAGGATGATTTCTTTGAATCTTCGCTTAACCGATGGATTATCTCCGCGGGAAAGAATAAAGCAAGTTGTCGCGCAGCTAATTGGAATTGGGGGAGCAAGAAGCATTGGATTTGGAAAAGACAGGGTCAGATCTTTGCCTGATGCAATAGCGAAAGTATTATCAATGCATTATGGATTCGCTCTCAATGGAAAAGTCGAAGATAAGCCTGCCCGCAATGCTTCGCATAGCGAGGCGGGCGGGCCCTTAACCAATGGGCATGTTGTTTCTAAAGCTGCAGAGTCTCAGCCTGAAGTAATTTCTATGCAGCAATTGGCAATAGACGGAGGAGCTTCTGCTGCATTGGATACATCAACAAGCCTTTATGATTTGTGTCCTGAGTGCGGGGGAGGATCGCTGGCTTATGAAGAAGGCTGTAAAAAATGCTACGCATGCGGGTACTCCGAATGTTAGAATGTTAATGTCATCCTGAACTGCGCCACCTCCGCAGAGGAAAGTCCTCTATGGGGGAGTTCAGGATCTAGATTAGGTAAGTCATATATTGGTAATCACGGTGAAAGTCCGTGGCACTGCCGGTACTGTAAAAGCCAGAAAACAATATATACCTTTAGTTCCCCGAGCAGGGAGAGATTAATTTTATTTATCCCTCTCGGAGTAGAGGGATTTTTTATGCCAATTTACACAAGAACAGGGGATGAAGGAAAAACCTCTCTTTTTTCCGGAGTAAGGGTTTCAAAAGCCGATATCAGAGTTGAGGCTTATGGGACAGTGGACGAGCTAAATTCTGTGCTGGGCGTGGCAATCGCAGGAAATCAAAAATCAAAAATCAAAAATCAAAAATACAAGTCAAAGTTAAAAAATGAACTGTTATTAATACAAAATGATCTTTTGGAGATAGGTTCTGCATTGGCAAATCCTGCATCGGAACCTTTAAACTTTTTAACAAAAAGAGTTAAAGAATTTGAAAATTTTATCGATCAGATGACAGAGCAAATGCCTCCTTTGAGAAATTTTATCCTTCCCGGAGGAGGAAGAGCAGGGTCTTTATTGCATTTAGCCCGGGCGATTTCAAGAAGAGCGGAGAGAAGAATTGTGGCGCTTAACAATAAAGAAAGAGTTGATAATAATATTATTATTTATCTCAACAGGCTTTCGGATCTGCTCTTTACCATGGCCCGCTTTCAGAATTTCAAAGAAAAGAAGAAGGAAACAATTTGGAGGAAGCAATCGTGAGTGCAGAACTTCTTCAATACAATGTAGCTTATGACCGAGGAGAAAAAGACGTTCAGT
>CAZYIC010000049.1:0-3868 GCA_964646925.1 uncultured Gammaproteobacteria bacterium | reverse complement strand
TATATGATCCTTTCAAAACTATTCAACTGTACGGTATCTATGGGTGCCTGGACATACTACTTTTGACATTCTGGCCTGCCCGCAAAAGCCTGCCTGCCCGACAGTACCAGTCATGGTAGGCGGGCGCTTTAGCGCTGGCAGGCGGGGCAAAAATAAGTTCCACGACCGCCAAGAATAATTTTTTTAATGAGTGTTTTGCAGCGAGAGCAGGGTTTTCCATCCTGGGCATAAGCTAAAAAATAATTTTGGTATTTACCCTCTTCCCCTAAAATACTTACAAAATCTACATCGCTTGCGCCATTCTTCTCAAGACCCTTTTTCAAAACTTTAAGCAGTGAGATGTAAAGCCTTTTTGCTTCTTCATGCGTAATCTGCTTTGCAGATCTTCTCGGATCAATGCCCGCATCGAAAAGCGCCTCATTTGCATAAATATTTCCAACTCCCCCAATTCTTTTCTGATCCATAAGTAAAACCTTTATCGCTAACTTTGTTTTGTTAACAATTTCCCTAAACTTTTCCAAAGTCAGATCTTTAAGAGGCTCAGGCCCTAAATCCTTAAAAAAACTTTGCATTTTTAATTTTGAACTTTGAACTATTCTGATCCACCCAAACTGTCTTAGGTCGTTATAATACAAAAAAGAACCTTTGCTGAGTTTAAATACCACATGAGTTCTCTTGTTGGGCAGCTTTCCTCCAACTTTTACCGACTGTACAATCTTTTTTGTCTCTTTCCCTTCGTAGATCAACTGACCGGTTAATTTAAGATGTATTGCTAAAGAAAAATTATTACTCAGATCAATCACTAATCCTTTGCCAAACCTCTTGATATCTTTCACTTTTGCGCCAATAATATTTTTTGGATCGCCTTGGAGAATTTTCGGCAGCCTCACGTCCACATCCTCAATCGTCTTTCCGACAATATACTTTTGCAAACCAAGACGAATGGTCTCCACTTCCGGTAGCTCTGGCATAATCTTATTTTAATAAATCAACATTTGCGTAATCAAGCTTAAGAAGAATTAAAAATAACATAATTCCTCCAATTATCAAAAATGCATCCCCACAAACAGTTTTTTCTTTTCTTATTTTTCTTATTAAAAGAAGAAGGTAAAAAGAAATAAAACTGGCAACTGATAACATATAGAAAAAATGCCAGATTCCTAGAAAATTCCAATGCCAGGGTGTTGGCATTGACCAGTTAACCAACCCCTCCACAGCCTGAGTAATATAAAAATACAAAGTTATAACCAAACCAAAAATTATTCCAAAAATAATATTTAGCTTACTTATTAGAACTGAATTTTTGAGAATAAAAGACGCAATCAGCATATTCACAATAGGAAGCACTAGTCCATCTCCAAGAATTGAGGAGACAAAATTAAGACTGGAACGGAAATTCAAAACCAGAGGAGATTGAATTGCGAATAAAATCAAATTAAGAACTGCCGGCGCGCCAAAACCAAAGAAAAAAGTAGCAATTCCCACCCAAATAGGAATTGGTATTTTAAAAATTAAAAATTTAGATTTCATTAAAAATTAAAAATTTAAAATTACAAATTCTTTTTGTAGGCATTTTCTACAAAAAGCTTTATTCCTTTTTTAAATCTTTCTTTGCTGAATTTTTGAGTATGATCTACTATTGTTTTTTTGTCAAATTTTATCTTCTCGAACTTTCTTATTGTTTTTAATAAATTTTCTACGCTCAATTCACTGAAAAACAAACCCGTTTTACTATCTATAATAGTTTCCAAGACTCCGCCGGATTTGTAAGCGATTATAGGTATTCCAACGCTCATTGCTTCAACCGGAGTGATTCCAAAATCTTCATCCTCGGCTGCAAAAACAAAAGCCTTTGCATTTCTCATTAGCTCCATTTTTTCCTCATCCGAAACCTCCCCCACGAAATCTATATTTGAATTATGCTCGCCCTGCGAAGCCTTGGCGAAGTGGAGAATCGAGAATAATGAATTATGGCCGGCAAAACTTCGTCCAAAAACTTTAAGCGGTAAGCCAAGTTTTGCAAATGTTTTTACTATCAAATCTATATTTTTGGGACGGGCCAATCTGCCGCCGGCCAAATAGTATTGAGTATCTAGCATTAAGTATTTAGCAGATTTCCCTTCCTTAATACTTAATACTTTATACTTTATGCTGTCTGTACTGACCGGCGGATATATCACAGCTGAATCACGTCTGTAAAATTTAGAAATTCTTTGCTTTACGTTAAGCGAGTTGGCGATGAAAAAATCAACGTTTTGGCTGGATTTAAAATCAACAAGGCGCAAAAAATGATTCGCAATTTCGCCCAAAATCCTAAATAAGAGGTTCTTCTTCCATTCTCTCGCCGTAGCAAAACCATACAAATATCGCGGCGGCGTATGACAGTAGACCACTTGAATAGTATTATGTATTAAGTATTTAGTATTAAGTATTTTGGAATAAGCACCAGTGGAAGACGCAATAACCACATCAAACTTGCTAAAGTCGAATTGCCGGAAAATAAATGGCGCTATGAGACGAATTGGACTTATTAGTTTGCTCTTGAAAGGCAAAAGCTGTAACCATGATGTTTTGATATTCCAATCTTCAAATCGTGTTTGGTGGGGTCCTAAAAATTCGGGCAAATAAACAGTTGTGAAAATAGGAGCATCCGGCCAAATCTCATGTAATGCCTCCAGCACTCTCTCCGCTCCCCCATATTCCTTTATATAATCATGCACTAAAGCTATCTTCATTATAATAATTCCATCTGCTTGATTTCGTTTCTGGGCTTTTCTTTTATTTTCGCTACTTGTGCAGCAGGAGAAAATCTTTTTAGTAAACTTTTAAAACCAAATCGCTCAAATTCTTCTTTCAAACCCTCTTTGTCAAATTTGTCTATTCCTGCTTTTTTAATATCCAGCTTTATAGGCGCATCAAGGACAATTCCCGCCAGCTTTTGCGCCAAGCCTGCAGCTTCTGCTCCTTCTGCTAATTTCAAAGCCAGATTTGGATTTTTGGATTTTATTTTCTCCAGATTTTTATATATTCCCTCTAGACTTCCATATTCGTTAATTAAATTTGCCGCTGTTTTAGGTCCGACACCTGCGACCCCCGGATAATTATCAGACGGATCGCCAACCAAAGCTTTATAATCAACTATTTGCGTTGGTTTAATTCCGTATTTCTGCAAAACCGAAACTTCATCAAAAACAAGCATGTTGGTCAAACCCGTAACCGGCGCGATCATTTTAACATGGCCGTTAACAAGCTGGAGAAGATCACGATCGCCCGACACAATGAAAACATCTATTCCCCCATTTAGTTTTCCCTTTACAGCCTGAACGGAGATTGTCCCAATGAGATCATCCGCCTCATATCCATCAACTTCAAAAATCTCAATTTTTGCTTTTCCTAAAACTTCGTGAACGAATTTAATTTGAGGAATTAGGTCATCAGACATTTTGGGACGTTTTGCCTGATAACCGACAAATAATTCTTTTCTAAAAGTAGGCGCTTTTTTGTCAAAACAGACAACTATAAAATCAGGCTTTTGATCTTCCAAAATCTTAAGAAACATTGAAAAAAACCCATAAACAGCATTAACAATATCCCCATTTTTACTGGTCAGAGGCGGAAGAGCATGAAACGCCCGATGCAAAATCGCATTGCCATCAATTAAAATAAGTTTCTTCATGTCCATATTCTATCATAGAGGTTTGTGTCTAATGAATATTTAACAATTTAACGCGGCCGCGTATTTTAGTTAAATGGCTAACAGGAGACTTCGTCGCTTCCGCAGTGCTGACAATTTTTTATAAGTTCGTCCTTTGCTCTTACATTAGTCTTGCCGCAATTCGGACACTCAAAAGTTCTTTCTCCATACTTA
>CAZYIC010000048.1:0-4089 GCA_964646925.1 uncultured Gammaproteobacteria bacterium | reverse complement strand
TAAATCCAAAATTACAAATCCCAAACAGATTTAATTATTTTGAATTTTGATATTGTTTGGAGCTTGGAATTTTGAATTTGTAATCTTATGAAGAATAAGCCAGTCAAACTTCCCGACATTCGCATGATTACTGTTTCCGGCAGAATTGCTTCAGGGTCAACAACATTAGGGCGCAAATTAGCTAAGGTTTTAGGTTGGCGTCATGTTGAGGGCGGAGAGGTCTTTTGGGAAGCAGTCCGCACGAAAATGGGGCTGGAAGAAAAAGACACCAATTTGCGTCCCGATAAAGAAGATGAGGATTTTGATGAGTCTTTAAAGAAAGTTCTGCAAAATGGGAAGGATTTGGTATTGGAGACAAAATTAGCGGGATTTAATGCTCAGGGAATAGGGGGGGTTTTTAAGATCGGTGTTGTTTGCGAAGACGAGGAGGGTAATGATAAGACAGATATTAGAATTGACAGGCTTATAAATCGGGAGAAAATCTCTATAAATCAGGCAAAAGAGGAGGTAATAGAGCGGGAAAAAAATGATTTGGAAAAGTGGAGAAGAATTTATGCAGGAGGGGATAAGAATTGGGTTTATTGGGATAAGAAATATTACGATTTGGTAATCAATACTTATTCTCACAACCAAGACGAAACCCTCAAATTAGCTCTTCAGGCACTAGAGTATAGATAGATAAGATATCTAACATTTAGCGTTACAGTAATTAGCATTACAGAAACATCTTTACATTTGTCCTATAATGTGATATAAATAATGACCTGTTTTAGGGCAGGTGTTTTTTGTCGAATTTAAGGAAAAAAAGAAAGGTAATTTATGGAAAGAAGGGGTGGAAATCCAAGATTCCGGGGAACAGATTTAGATAGTTCAAGTTCAAGAATTCGTCATCGCGCTACAATAGACAAAGGAGGAAATGGCGGTATTGCGCGGGAAATTTTAAAACCAGCTAATATTGAAATAAGATTGGCGGAATTTGGAACTGATAATGACATAAAGGCGATTACAGGCATATTTGGGCAACTTTCAGTAATAGAGCATTTAGCAGGTATCGCTCCAGTTAAGACTTCTAGGAACATTAAGAGATTTAGAGAAAGGTTGCCAGACCTAATGCCTGGTATTAATGTAGATTCTAATGAAATTATTATAGCAACAGAAACAGAAATAGGGAATTATTTTAAATCTAAAGATACATCTAAAGCAAAAGTATTGATCGCTGAATCTGCCGGACCAAATCCTAAAATTCTTGGAACAGTTACGGTGGAAAAACCAGGCGGAGGAATAGCTATTGCAAGTATATCTAAATTAGCTGTTTCAGAAGACGCTAGAGAAAAGGGAGTGGGATCAGCATTAGTAAAAGCTGCAACTGCAATTGCTCTATGCAGAGTTGAGGATGGCGGATGGGGATATACGGGCGCATCGGCAGGCATTATCCGAGTATCCGGGAGTGAAAGACCACAGGGATTATTCGAAAGAAATGGATATTTTGTTCAGACAACTCGGCCAAAGGGTTGTATAGGTTGGGATAATGCGTCGGGACTATTTGTTTATAGAAATGTTTTGCTCGTGCACCTAAATGGTGAAAGTTATAAGTCCGACCCATCCCTTCTTCCGAAACCCGCTTAATATTTTCCTTATTTTCCTCTTAAACTTGTAATATGTCTCATATTGTATTTTCGCATAGCTGTGGTAAAATAACGAGATGAAAGTTAGCGATGTAATGCAGAAGCATGTTGAATTCGTATCAAGCGACGCAAGGGTTATAGATGTAGCGCGAATTATCTTCGGCAGGCGCATAAATGGAGTTCCTGTTTGTGATGAAAAAAAAGTTATTGGTTTTGTTACGGAAAGAGATATTCTCTCCAAGTTTCTTCCGACAATGCAGGAATACATAGAAGATCCCTTTGGTTCTTCTAATTTTGAAGGGATGGAAAACAATGTCCAGAGTATTTTGGAACTTTCCGTAAAGGAAATTATGAGTAAAGATCCTACGGTTGTAAGTCGGGAAGATCCGCTTTTGAGAGCTTATTCTTTAATGAGTGTTCACAAAGTTGGAAGACTTCCTGTTGTAGATAAGCATAGATATCTTGTCGGCATTATTTCTAAAAGCGATCTTTTTAAGGCTTTAGTAGGTAAAAAAATGCCATATTTGGAGGGCGAAGAATATCATGATTGGATTGCTAAGCATTTTGATTTAGCAATTGGATGGGAGTCAAGAATCCCATCAGAAATCCCGTCGCTTACAGATCTTTTCCACAAAAAAGAAGTAAAAAGAATCTTGGACATTGGGTGTGGGACGGGAGAACATGCAATTGAGCTCGCGAAAAATGGGTTCACGGTTTTTGGTTTGGAGCATAGTAGGGTAATGTTTGGAACTGCTCAGGCAAAATGGAAAAATCTTCCCAAGACTCTTCAGGCAAAAGTTAAGTTTATTCAAGGAGATTATATTAAAAATTTAAAGAAGATAAAAGACGAATATCAAGCCGCCATGTTTATGGGGAATGCTATGGCGCATATTCCTAACACATACGTTAATATCTTAAAAGAATTAAGCTCTATTTTGTCTAAGAAAAAAGCTGTTGTTGTTTCTCAGCTTATTAATTTTGAGAAAGCAATAAAAAACAATAATAGGCTTAGCCGTTTTACCATAAAACAATCCAAAATATCTCCTTCATGGCAGCATGCATACTTCTGGTTTTTTGATCCTCCTTTAAAAAAAGGAAATTTACTTACCTTGAATGCCGGAATTCTTGATTTTGATGGACGCAGATGGAATACACGCGGATTGAATGCGGTGCAAACAGTGCCTTTTACAAAGAGGGATTTAAAGAAGATTTTTAAAGATATTGATTTTCCGAAGGTAACTTTTTATGGGTCAAAAAGAACAGCAGAGCCATTATTAAGTCATAAATTCAACGTAAATAAGAGCGATTGGCTGAATGTTGTGGCGGAAAGATAAGAAAAGATATAATATGAGAAAGATTTATCTTTTGGTATTTTCCCTTCTGTTTTTTTTGTTTAGCGCTAACATGGCTTTAGCTCATGAGGTTTCTGCAGCAGAAAAAAGCCCTGCTGTTGATTACGAACTGCCGTATCCTGGTCTTTTGCCGGACAACCCTTTGTATGTTCTAAAAGTAACAAGGGATAGAATTATCAGTTTTCTTATTTCCGACCCTTTGAAAAAAGCAGAGTTTGATTTATTGCAAGCAGACAAAAGATTAAATGCCGGCATATATCTTCTTAATTCTGTTTCGCAGAATGAAAAGAGAATAAATTTGGCCATTTCTACTATTTCAAAAGCAGAAAATTATTTTGGAGAAGCTTTGGAAAATATAAAAATAGCAGGTATGCAGGGGATAGACATAACCGAAATGGGCAATAAATTAATGAATTCTTCCAAGAAGCATCAGGAAATACTTAGTTCTCTTGAGAAAAAGGCAGATAAGGCTTTTAAGCCAAATTTCAGCGCTCTGCACAAAAGAACTGCTGATTTCGAAACACAGGTTAAATCATTAATGCTCAGAAAATAGAATAAAATTGCGTAAGTGAAAACATTTTTGTTCCAACTCCGCCCCCCAAGAGTTTCCCCTAGAAAAAATGGGGACAAACCGAAGCTAAAAAAACACCTGAGACTTTTTGATATAGAAATTTCTAGTTGACACAGTAGATTTAGGGCTTTAAGATATGCATGAACACTATTAGTAGTGTTTGAACTTTGAATTTGTATGAAGTGTCCATATTGCGGATCAAGCGAAACAGAAGTTGTCGAAACAAGAGCTTCGGAAGACGTAGACACTATTAGAAGAAGAAGAGAATGTTTGGGATGCAAAAAAAGGTTTACGACTTACGAAAGAATAGAAAATATTAATCTGGTGGTTATAAAAAAAGACGGGAAAAGGGAACAATTTGACAGGGACAAGTTAAAAAGAGGAATAATCCGCAGCTGTGAGAAAACAAAAGTTTCGATAGAGGCAATTGAGAAAATAGTAACAGAAATTGAACGGGAATTAAGGGGAGCGGACAGCGTTGAAGTTGAAAGTAAAAAAATAGGGCAAATGGTTGCCTTAAGACTTAAAAAAATTGATAAAG
>CAZYIC010000047.1:0-4453 GCA_964646925.1 uncultured Gammaproteobacteria bacterium | reverse complement strand
ATAGAGGTCAAATTTCTTGACAAAATCCGCAAGATAATATACAGTAAATTATGGGGACAGATAAAATTATTTCCGATGTAGGATTGACATTTGACGATGTTTTGCTTCTTCCCTCTTACAGCAATTTTACCAGGCAGGAGATTGATCTTTCTACAAATCTTACAAAAAAAATAAAGCTATCGATTCCTCTTGTTTCAGCCCCAATGGATACGGTTACGGAAAGTAAGCTTGCCATAGCCTTAGCAAATAGGGGAGGTATAGGAATTATTCACAGAAACCTAACTATCAAAGATCAAGCAAAGGAAGTTAAAATTGTTAAAAGCACCCATTCGGCAAGCTCAGGGCAAGCACTTCTTGTAGGAGCTGCCATTGCAGGGAAAAATTTTGACGAAAGAGCAAAAGCTCTAGTTAATTCACAAGTAGACGTTATTGTTGTAGATTCCGCTCACGGCTTCACGAAGACAATTATTGAAGCTGTAAAACTTCTCAAGAAAACTTATCCAAAACTTGAAGTTATTGCAGGAAACGTAGCAACTTACGATGGTGCAATGGGATTAATAAAGGCAGGGGTAGATGGATTAAGAGTTGGTATGGGACCCGGTGCAATCTGTACAACAAGAATAATTTCCGGCATGGGAGTGCCTCAAATAACAGCTATCTTGGAGACCGTAAGAGCAGCTAGGAAGGCTCATGTTCCTGTTATCGCAGATGGAGGAATTAAATATTCGGGTGATATCGTGAAGGCACTGGCTGCCGGCGCGTCAACGGTAATGATGGGAAGTTTTTTTGCATCTGCTCTTGAAGCTCCTGGGAAAATAGTTGAACTTAATGAAAAACAAGTCCCCCGCAGATTTAGAAGTGTTTTCAAAACTGCAAAAAACAAATATATGTTTAAAGAGTATCGAGGTATGGGATCGGTCGGCGCAATGGAAAAAGGAACCAAGATAAAATCAGAAGAAGAATTTCATGGGAAAGACTACGGTGACAGAGTTTTGGTTGCAGAAGGAGTTGAAGGATTAGTTCCCATAAAAGGAACTGTCAATGAAATAGTTGGTCAAATATTGGGAGGAATAAGATCAGGGATGTGTTATGTTGGAGCAATTAACGTCAAAGACCTTTGGAAAAAAGCCCGTTTTATTAGAGTAACACAAGCGTCTTTGATAGAGAGTCATCCTCATGACATTTTAATTACAAACCCCGGAAAAAACTACGCGTAAGTTTTATGATATTTGTTGTTGATTTTGGTTCCCAGACATCACATTTAATTGAGAGAAGAATTAGGGAATTGGGAGTTGATGTAAAAATTGTTCATCCCGAAGATTTAGACCTCGCAGGTCTGAAGGCTGTCGACCTACGAGGTCTTGTGCTTTCTGGGGGGCCGGCTTCGGTTTATGAAAAAAATGCGCCCACTGTTGATAAACAAATATTTTCTCTTAAAATTCCAATTCTCGGAATTTGCTATGGATTCCAATTAACAGCGCGCTTGCTTGGCGGCAAGGTTATCTCTGGCAAAAAAGAGTATGGTCCTTCACAATTGAAAATTGATCCTTCGGCAAACTCAGGATTAAAATTGAAAATTACAAATGGATTATCAAAGACATTTGTGGTTTGGATGTCACACGGTGATGAGGTGGTTAGATTGCCAAAAGGGTTTAAGGTAATTGGTTCATCCGATGGCGTTCCTTTTGCATTCGTCGGAAATGAAAAAAAGAAAATCTACGGACTTCAGTTTCATCCGGAAGTAGAACACACACAATTCGGTATTCAAATACTCAAAAACTTTGTTGAGATTTGTAACTTACGTCATTCTGGCTTGTCCAGAATCGATTCTGGAGTCACTTCGCTCCCCAGAATGACAGAGAAAAAAATAATAGATGAAATAAAAGAGAAGGTTGGAAAATCCTATGTTATTGGAGCGGTTTCAGGAGGAGTTGACTCAACTGTTGCTGCAGTTTTGGCCGCAAAAACTCTTGGAAAAAAATTTATTCCTATATATGTTGACAATGGTTTAATGAGACCAAAAACAGACTCCTATATTAAGAGAATTTTTAAAAGCTTAAATATTAGACCTATTATTGTAAACGTAAGAAAGGAAATGCTGAAACTCCTTTTAGGAGTTTCAGATTCGGAACAAAAACGTAAAATTATAGGAAATTTTTATATTAAAATTTTTGAAAAAGAAATGCGCAGACAAATAAAGAAGGGCAACGATGTGAGATTTTTGCTGCAAGGAACTATATATTCTGACGTTATAGAAAGTCAGGGAACTAAACATTCTGCGAAAATCAAAAGCCACCACAATGTAGGAGGACTTCCGAAGAATATGAAGTTAAAGCTTCTTGAACCAATGAGAAGTTTTTACAAAGACGAAGTTAGGGAAATAGGAAGAGGATTAGGTTTACCTAAAGAATTTATAGATAAACAACCTTTCCCAGGACCAGGGTATGCTGTTAGGATTAGAGGAGAAGTCACGAAAAAAAGATTAAGAATGGAGAAAAAAGCGGATAAGATAGTATTATCGGAGTTAGGGAAAGCGGGAATTTTGCCAAATGTTTTTTTATCTTTTCCTGTTTTAACAAACGCTTTTTCAACAGCAGTAAAAGGGGACGGAAGGCATTTTGGTGAAGTTGTTGCCGTAAGGATAGTAGAATCAAAAGATATAATGACATCAACCTGGAGTAGGATACCGTATCGTATCCTACAGAAAATTTCAAGTAGGATTGTGAATGAAGTCGAAGGAGTTTCCCGAGTCGTCTACGACATTACCACCAAACCCCCCGCAACAATGGAGTGGGAATAAATTATTTTTTCCGAGAAGATTTTATTTCCTCAATTGCCCTTTCCGTTAGCTCAACAGCATCACCTATATAATTTTGTGGAGTTAATTTTTTAAGCGTTGTTTTTTCTTTATCATTTATATCTAAACCATCAACTAATTTTCTCCATTCTTCTTGTCCATTGATATGTCCTCCTCTAGTTAAAGCTGCTATCAAAGAATAAGGATCTTTATATCCTTCTTTTCTTAAAATAGTTTGCGCTCCTTCTGCAAGTATTGACCAGTCTTGGTTTAAACGTTTCTCAATTTCTGGTAAATTTGGTCTCACTCTTGAAAGACCATTTAATGTGCTTTTATATCCAACTAATCCATAAGCAAGAATTATCCCTAAGTTTCTGATAGTTGTACTGTCTGATAGGTCTCTTTGAAGTCTTGAGCTATGAAGTTTGAGAGAGAGTCCCTGGATTAAAGAGTTTGCTATTTGCAGATTTCCTTCGCTGTTTTCAAAATCAATTGGGTTAACTTTTTGAGGCATTGTTGAGGATCCAACTTCTCCTTTTTTAACATCTTGCACGAACCAATCATCGCTTATGTAACGCCACATATCTTGATCAAAATCAACTAAAACTCCATTTATTCTTTGATAATTTTGCAGATATTCAATTATATCTTCGTAAGGATTTATTTGAGTAGTAGTAAGATTTGGTTTAAGATCTAGCGACTCGATAAAATCTTCCGAAAACGTTATCCAGTCAATTTCAGGACATGCAGCTTTTAATGCATTAAAGTTTCCAACTGCGCCATTTAATTTGCCTTTTAATTTCCTTTGTTTTAAAGCTTGTGTTTGTTCATTAATTCTTGCGGCAAAATTTACGATCTCTTTTCCTAAAGTTGTTGGAACTGCTGCTTGGCCATGTGTTCTTGCAAGCATTGGAGTTGCTTTATGCTGTTTAGCGCGAATTACAAGTTCATCGGATAATTTGTCAAGAATCGGGATAGAAATATTTTCTGTTGCTCTTTTTAACATTAGTCTATAA
This sequence comes from uncultured Gammaproteobacteria bacterium, assembly GCA_964646925.1. GTDB lineage: Bacteria > Patescibacteriota > Microgenomatia > Levybacterales > UBA12049 > GWB1-37-8. The sequence continues at coordinate 640 of CAZYIC010000047.1, read as the reverse complement.
GAAATATTATTTATATCTTCAGATGTTAAGCCAAAATGAACCATTTCAGTAACATCTTCCAATGAAGTGCCGAAAAGCATTATACGGAAAGCTCTTTCCATTGCTTTTACATCATGTCTTGTTTCTTCTTCAATTTTTTTTACTTTTTCTGCATCTTCCAAACTTAAACTTTGGCCAAATGAATTTAGTCTTTGCTTTTCTTCTTGAGAAAGCGATCTTAAGCTTTTTGCTTCGGACAAAGCAACAAGATATTTTGCTTCAACTTCCATTCTTGTTTTTATTAACGCGAATTCAGAGGCATGTGGAGCAAGTTCTTCCGTGCGATTTCTATATCTTCCATCTATAGGTGAAATTGCAGTCAGTTCGTTAAGGGGCAATGGTTTTGGTTTTAGCATTTCAGTCATATTTTATTATATACTAAATTTTGATAATTTCTTCTCTTTTTGCGCCGGTTGAAATTAATTTTATTTTAACTCCTGTTAAACCTTCTATTGAATTTAAATAAGTCTGCGCTTCTTTGGGTAAATTCTTGTAGGCCGTAATTCCTTTTGTTGATTTCTCCCACCCCTTAAATGTTTTATAAATTGGTTTTACTTTTGACAAAAAATTTGCATCGCCGTCGAAATATCTAACTTTTTTT
>CAZYIC010000046.1:0-4597 GCA_964646925.1 uncultured Gammaproteobacteria bacterium | reverse complement strand
CCTCATCTGAAACACGCAATCCCGCGCTTGAGAAAAAGATAAAGCCGGCAAAAAGTATTATCGGAGTAAAAATAATAATTAAAGCAATTCTAAAACATCCGATACCCTTTTTCCCTTGCGATGACTTTAGTGCCATAGACCTAAAATTATCGTATCAATAAAATTTACAATAAGTCAAGAATTAAAAAATTTAATTTTCTTCACCAGTTCAGAAAGCTTTTGAATGGATGTTTTATACAACGGTAAAAGTTTTCCTTTTCTATACAAGATAAGCAACGTTACTATCAACGCTAAAATAATTGCTGCAGGAACGATAGGTCCCATACTGGACTTTGGTTCTTGGTTTTCCTGTTTTGCAACAACAGCCGGCTGCTTATTTTCCTCCTGAGGCTTTTGAAGAGGAATAAAAATCAAGTTGGACTCGCTGTCACTGTCCGAAGAGAGATTGGCCTTCTCGCCGGTAGTTAGACTTTGAACCTCCACCTGTCCTTCGTAAACGCCAATCGCTGAATATCTTTGTTCTTGATTGTAGGAAGTAAAAAATTTTGTTCCTTTGACTGTAGCAGTCGCGCTGGGAGTTCTAGTTTGGATTACTCCCTGATAATTCGCTTTCTCGTAGCGAATTTCAACCTCTCCAGCCTTAATATCAAATCTAATATTTGGATCTTTTCCCTGACTTGAAGAATTTTTATTGATGGTTATATAGCTGCCATGAGATATATTGGCAACACCAAATTCTCCATATATCCACACATTGCCGTCTATACCTGTAAATATTTGTGATCCTTCGGGAATAGAGGTGCCTTTCCTAAGGGTTTCCCAGGCATTGCTCCCCGGTCTTTTAATGTCGACATCTCCATCAAGAGAAAGTACGCCCAAACCAAGAGGAATATCCGGCGTCTTGACCGGCGCAGTCAACTGACTGCCGTCAGGATCCCAACCCGCTAAGTCATCCTTAATTTTTTCCATTGCCGAATCGCTTACGGAACGATCATAACCTGCTACCAATAACGCTGTTTTTCCATTCTGCTCTACTTTTCTAAGCTGACCGCCACCTTCATTTATCTTAGTCTTTGGAGGTAATTTCCAACTATCCCAACATGTATTCTGGCAAGCCGATTGATAAGATATTTTGTCCGTAACGCAACTGTCAAGAGGACCCTCAAAAGAGCACTGATATTTCGCTTCTGTCTGCTCAGCGCAATTCCACGCGCAAGTCCCGTAAGGATTTTGCGACACTTGATTGTCAACTGTCGCTGCTTTTGTCACAACAGCCGGGGTTGTACTCGATGGAGAAGGAATATCACTGCCACAGTCAAGCACGCTAAAAATCTCTTCTGCGTTTTTCCGTGCCAAGATTAACATTTCCGCTTCACGGTCATGATTAAATTCCGGATGCTTGTTGATCTTCCCTTGTGATCCGACATGATAACTTGTATCCATGTCTTCATAAAAACTGCGGCCCGTCACCGCGATAACACAACTTTCTCTTGCTATACCAACGACTGCGGTGTGAGTTTTCCGTAATTCTGGCCAGACAGCAAGAAGGTAACCCTTCAGAAGATATTCATAGCCGTCAGACGTTTCCCAGACGGTTGACTCAAAATCATTACCGGCTGCATTTGCCTTCTGTTTTGCTTCATAATACTTTATGGATTTACCAATGCTATTTCGTGCCGACTCGGGCGCGCTATAACGTGAAAAATCAATCATATTAATGGTAATTTGCATATCTTCTACTTGTAAAGAGTCGTACCCCGGCGTACCCTCCCTGCTAAAACCACAATTACCGCTGTATGTGTCTATTTTTACACCGCCCACATTAACTCTGGGAACTTCCTCTCCGAGCTGCGCAGCGATTTTCCCGCAATCTTCTTCGGCAAGATTAATGATTTTCTCATAAGGATCTTCCGCAAATACGCGCATCGGCAATATTACTCCTATCAATATAAAAAACATGTTTATACCAAAAAGGCTGATAATTAATTTGTTTTTAATTTTTCTCATTTATTTTTCAATTGTAATTGCTGCCACAACAGTAAAATTACGACATCACAGATAAGAAAAAACATAAAGGCGATAATTGGAGCAACGTCAAAAAGAGTCAGAGTAAATGTTCCGGGACGGATTTGCATCATAAGCGCAAAAAGAGTAAATGTATTAATAATTACTGCAATCGAGGCAATTTTGAGATTTGACGGAGTTTTTGTGAGAAATAATACAATTGAAGTAATTAGGAGAATTAAGAATAAAACAGCAAGAAGATTTCCTTCAAGGGCAAGTGCAATGCCGCTTTTTCCACCAAGCTCCGGAGGAAGCCAAGGAAGAAATGAAAGAATTAAAACAGCAAGATTTATGCCAAGCGCAGATTTACGAAGACCTTCAAGTTTGTGTTTGTTAAACGAATAATAAAATGTCTTAAGGGCCCAAAATGAAATAAATCCCCAAGCTACCCAAAAGACAATTGTTTCCATGGCATTATCTTATTATGATACTATTAGAAAATGAAAAGCAAGAGTGAGTTAGTGGGAATATACAAAAAGCTTCTTAAAGGAGACTTTGCGGGCTGGGTTTTATTTAATTACAGTACTTGCGTCATTATTCCCCATGTTAACAAAACAATACAAGAAGATGCAACTACAATCCTTCGTAAATATGGAAGAATAATTCCCGGAACTCCCTTGGGCGATTTTAATGTTACACCATTGAAAGATAATCTCGGCTGGGTTGTAACAGGCAATCACCCGGATATTTTGAATTTTGTAGCAGCTGATGATGTAAAAGAGAAATCAGATGATGAGAAAATTGACCTATTGGGCCGGGAGAGAAAAGAATTAGACGCCAAAGAACTTAAAATAATTCATGTCGAACAAATAGTCTCCCCCTGACAAATTTTTAATAAAAGACTATGGCAAAATAAAAAGGGTTGGGGAATTTTATCTCCCCCGCAAAAAGTTTTTGTCTATTGATTTTTATACACTCTTATGCTAATATAAAAATATAGAACTGGGGAACGATCCTAATTTAGGGTCCTCCCCTTTTTTATAGTTTCCTCTCCAACAAGCCTCTCAAATTGGCCAAACCTATAAATTGTTCTCCAGCAAATTGTCTGACTTCTCTTGCAGTATTTTTTGAAGAACCAATAACGATAACACGTTTTTTCTTTTTTTGAATATATTGATATAGCGGTAAAAAATCACCATCTCCCGAAAGAATAATTGCTTGCTCATATTTTTCCATAAAAATAAGAATATCCATGGTCAAGTCAACATCGCAATTTGCTTTCATCCTTCCGCCATATCTTTTCACCTTCTTGACCCGTAAAGAAAAGCCAAAGTCTTCTAGTTTTTTGAGGAATTTTTCTTGTTTCCTATTCTCATCGTCTTTTCCATAGTAGAAAAAGGCTTTAGAAATACCAAACTTTCTTTTCAAATATTTAAATAATTTCTTTTGATCAATATGCCATCCTTCTGCTCTAGCACTATAAATAATATTCGATCCGTCAATAAAAGCATAGGCTTTGGGTTTCATAAAAAGATTATAGCAGAATTTATAAATTCCTTGGATGTCTAGCTACCCACCCCAGTGGTGTATTATTTTCTACAGAACTTCCCGACCTTTTTTCATCTGTCCTTCTTTTCGAGAAAGACGAGATAGCACTCCTTCAACATGAGTAACGTCTGGAATAATAAATGGAGCTTTTAATGACTCAGCTTCTTGTCTACCAAGATGACCTGTTAAAACAATAATTGGAGTGACACCCGCAGCTCTTGCCATTAAAAAGTCATTTTTTGCATCTCCAACCAATACTACATTTTCAGGGGAGATTTTCTGTCTTGATAAAATTTGTTCGACCATGTATGGATGAGGTTTCCCTTTATCAGGATCTGGAACATCATACACTGATTCTATCTGTGCAAAAACTTGTGGAATATCAAATTTAGGCATTATTTTTTCTCGGAGAAGTCTGGGATTTACGCCTGTTGCTACAGTCAATGTATATTTTTTATTTAATCGCTCTAATAACTCATGAGCACCTTCTGTAATAGAAAGGCAATCAACAAACGTATTGCCGAATAAAATCTCTTCATAGTTGGCAACCGCTCTATCGACTAGTTCCGAATGCTCTTGCAAGAGTCCTCCGAGTTCCACTTCTACTGGCGCTCCCCAATTCCTAAGAATCCTCGTTTTCTCTTCTTCTGGAGATAAGTGAACACCTACAGAAACTAATGCTTCGTGATAAGATCTAAAATATCCCTCTGTTGAACCCTTGGTAAAAACATCATCCCAATCAAAAATTATGAGTTTTATCATAAAAAGATTATAGCAGAAATGAGAGTAATCGCCTCCAATACGCCACTCGAGTGGCGTATTCATGTTCAACAAAAGATTATAGCATTACCGTGAACAAATTATATGATAAAAATGGTATAATATAAACGTGAGAAATTGGTCTACAGATATCAAAAACTTGTCAAAATACCCTAAAAAACTTCAAAAATTTGTGCTTGAAAGTCTGATCAATTTCGGTACCCAGGGACAAAAAATAAACGGCTCTATTTTAAAAAAACAGATAAAAAATCTTGAAATAGATCCC
>CAZYIC010000045.1:0-4837 GCA_964646925.1 uncultured Gammaproteobacteria bacterium | reverse complement strand
TCGCGATACTTCATGCTAATTTTAGTCATAAATTTATGATAATACCTTATCTTAATAGAGAATAAATGTCAATGCCGTTGTTTAATTAAAGAGCCTATTAATAATGCAATTACAATAATTAAGGAAACAGATGTTATTGCCCACCCGTACCAAAAATATTTTTGCGAATCAAGTTTTATAAATATTGTAAATTTCTCTCCCTGCGGAATTTCACTTTTTCCCAACAACCATCCATTCGCATATCTATTCACTATTATATGTGAGTCTTCCGACACATTTTTTTTGTCGATTACCAATTTCCAAGCTCTACTAAAAGTGTGTTGCATAACCAAAAGTATTGTATCCTGGGGTTTTTTTTGGCTGATTGTTACTTTATAAAGTGCGGGGTTTATCATTTTAAAACCTACATCACTGCCTGAAGCGCTATAATCTCCTTTGCAGATTTTCCTAAACTCTTTTTTATTACAAGTATTTTTATCAATAAAAATTGAATGTAAGTTCTTCTCATCAAAAATAAGATCATCGCTCTCATATACTCCTTTTGGGATAAAAATAGTAGAGTTATAACTGGATTTACTAAATTCGTATAAAACATAATTGCCGTTTTTATATATTTGGCGTATAGGAAAATGCCCAAGAAATTCTTCATATCCGGATTGCGTTTTGGGAAAAGATTCCGGCAGGAAGAATTGGGTATCTGAAAATCCTTGATCGTATTGCCTGGAATCAGCATTATATAAAATATAACGAATATTCATAACGGAAAATATCTGATTCAATCTTTCATAGTTTTTTTCCTCTGCGTATTTTTGAACCAGATAACTATATGGATTTGGTCCGGTAACGCCAAAATGCCGCTCTCCTGTAAAACTATATTTACCCGTCAGATGACTTATCGAATTAAGCCCTAAATATGCTCCTCCATTTTCACCAAAGAAAACTTGAAAATTAAAACCAATTAATGGTAATACCAGTATCTTTCCGTCATCCGGCAGAGCACGCATATATTCAAGTACTTGCTCATATTTAGTGTCCATTAAAAAGGTCGTTTTTATATTGGTAGCTCCTATTACAGATTTATTAATTGGAGTTCCGGAAAATAGCGGAATACCGGATAGAATCAAAAAAACAAAAATGAAAATAAAAAAATACTTTGCATAATTTACTTTTAACTTTTCTATAACGCTATATGCGGCAAACCCAAATAATAAAGTATAAAAGAAAACAAAAGCATACAGCCATTTAACAAAAAATATTCTAAACATAGAAAATCCGGGCATATTAAACAAACTCTTATAAAATTCGACTCCTATATTTGTGATATTGGCTGTTGTGAAAAAAAAGATAATAAAAAAGAAAACAGAAATATATAAGAATTCTTTTCTTTTATTTAAAATAAATCCGACAAGAATTATTATTATAGGCAAAAAGGATAGTGTTCTAAAAAATATATCTGGGGAGGGAAGCAAGAAATTTAAAGTTGCCATTCCTCGCCAAAGGTATGCACCAAACAAAACAAGCCCCTCTTGCATCATAGAGAATTTGTCAAAAACCCTAACATTAGTAAAACTCCCGAGATCAAATAAACTAACTGCCTGAGCAAGAAGATGAAAAGCATGAACACCTAAAAAAAGTACTGCTCCCGAAAATATTATTTTCCATGAAATTGATTTTTTACCAAAAATCCTTACATACAGAATTAAGAATAGTGTCGTTAATGGCCAAAATGCAAAAAAGGGCGGCATAGACTCCAGTCCACCAAAATTTGGAGAAAAAATAAAGCTAATCAGCAATGCAATCGAAAGATAACTATACTTATGCGTAATCAAAGATTTATAAAGAAAGAAAAAAATAAGAGGATATATGAAAAATTGATTATGCGTAGTAAGGGCTGTCACCCAATTGACAGTCAAATTAATAGATCCTTGAGAAACGGTATAAAAGATTCCAGCTAATATTGATGCCTTATCAAGGATATCTCTTTTATTTTCACCGTATATCCCTAAGAGAAATTCTCGCACAATTAAATAAATCGCTATGAATCCAAAAGCAAGTTTTATCCCATTAAAAAAATTGATGAGAGTAGTTGGGGAAAATAATATGAATTTTAAAAATATAAATATTGCTAAATATGGGATAAGGGCATAATCATAGCTCCATTCAGGCTCAATTGATCCTATTCCATCTCTTACAACATTATAAAGATTTGAGTTTTTAAGAAAATTTTGAGGATCATAAAAAAATAATCGACTACTGTCTCCTCCCAAATCCATTTCGCCGGGCTTTAGCCAAAAAAACGGAACTATAAAAAAACAAAAACTAATTAGGATAATAGTCCAATATTTCTTGAAAAAACGTAATGAAAACATTTACCAAGTATTTTAACACATTATGCGGGATGGATATAATTGTAGGTTAGAAAAATATTGCCAAGAATAAATACATAAAAAGCTGTATTTCCCAGTTTTGCAGAAAGTTGCCTCCTCTTAAATGCGTATGCTGCAAGAAAAGGACAAAACATCGCAATAAGAATCACGCGAAATTGAATGGGAGTCAGACCAAAATTAGCTCTAAATAAATACTGAACTTCGTATAGTCCGACAAATATTAACAGTGTAAAAATAGCCCAATTCTTCTTTTCTAACCCCTCTACTAGAAGATTCGCTGTAAATAACGCCATAAAAGGAAAAAGAGGAATTATATACCAACCCATCTCTCCCCTTTCGGTCAGAGAATAAATCATTAAGAGGAAATAGGTAAACGCAGGAACTAAAAGAAATCTGTGCTTTTTATAATCCAGAAAACTTAAGAAAAAAGATACAAACCCCAGAAAATACCAGCCATCATAATAAATTTTGTTGATAATAATTGGAGTTGAAATAATATATAACAGCGTTTCAGGCCCCACTACTCGATTCGACTGAGTTGAGACAACTGCCTTAAATACCTCCCAGTCAAAATATGCACCATAAAAAATGTAAAGCAATACGAAAAATAAAGAAACCCCTATTAATCCTAATGTAAATTTTATCTTGATTTTTTCTGCAATAAAAAGATAGGCCATGCTTAACAATACTGTGATTCCCAACTCTTTTGTCCAAAATGCTAATCCACAAAGTATTCCTATAAATATCGTTTTTAAAAAAGTCATATTTTTTCTAAAACTACAGAATAAGTAAATTGTTCCCAACAAAAGTGGTGTCAATAAATTTTCAGCAAGCACAACCCTCCCACTAATAACGAAAATTGCCGTTGTTGAATAAATTAGAAGTGCCCAGATAGCTGTCTTAAAATTATAAAAACGTAACCCCAGCATGAAAACAAAAATACTGGATACCATCGATAATAAAATAGGAATCAATCTAATTGTTCCCAACTCTATTTTTGAAAATGTATTCTGTCCAAATAGGAGCGCCCAGGATCCAACTAACAATCCGTTTAGTGGCGGATGATCAAAGTATGGATACACTATGGGAAAATATAAATTCTTAATCGTTAGATCTGATCTATTTCTATATACTGAAATTGCAGACCACGAAATAGGAATGTGCTTAGTCAATAAACTTACTCCCAAAAATGAATAGGAATATTCATCGCTGGTTGCTCCCCGTTGCGGATACACCGAATAATTATGAAGTCTGAGAATTAAACTTATGAAAAGAACGAGGATTACTAAAAATATTTGAAACTTAGTCATTCTATATATATTAATAATATACAGCATTCCGTCAATATGGTAAAATTGCCATACATTTCCCATAAATGAAAATACTTATATTTAACTGGCGTGATCCAAAGCATACCTGGGCAGGAGGAGGAGAAATTTATATTTTTGCCCAGGCTAAGCGTTGGGCAAAAATGGGCCACGAAATAACTGTTTTTTGCGGTGAAGATATCGAAAAAAAACTACCATCTTTCGAAGTAATTGATGGAATAAAGATACACAGAAGAGGTAATAGATATGCCCTATACCTTTGGGCAATTATTTATTATTTTACCCGTTTTAGAGGAAAAGCAGACGTAGTTATTGACGTTGTTAACGGAATTCCTTTTTTTACCCCTCTCTTTTGTCGAATCCCTAAAATATGCTTTGTTTATCACGTGCACGGAAAACAATTTTTCTATGAATTACTTTTCCCCTTAAACTACCTCGGATATCTAATAGAAAGATTTCTCTTCCCATTAATTTACATAAACATACCAATTATTGCAATATCAGAAACGACTAAAGGAGAACTTAGGGATATAGGCTTTAATGACAAAAAAATAAGTATTGTTTATTCAGGCATCAATTGGATGAGTCCACAAAAAGCATTAAAAACAAAATCTTCAAATCCTACAGTCCTCTATTTAGGCCGAATCAAAAAATATAAAAGAGTGGATCTTCTTGTAAAAATATTTCCTAAAATAATAGAAAAAGTGCCAAATGCCCGTTTGATAATTGCAGGATGGGGGACTGAGGCATCAAGCATTGCAAACCTAGTAATGAAAAGTCCATTAAGAAGAAAAATTTCATTAATGGGACCTGTAAGCGAAACGGAGAAAAAATTATTACTGTCTAAAGCTTGGGTTTTCGTAAATCCATCAATTGGGGAAGGCTGGAGCATTGCCGTGATCGAAGCCAATTCTCATGGAACACCTGCAATATCATTTAAAGTTCCAGGACTTATTGAGTCAATCAAGGATAGAAAAACCGGTCTTTTAGCTAAAGATGAAAAAGATCTTATCGAAAAAATTTGTTTATTTCTTACAAATCAAGATCTTCGGGAAGAATTAGCTAAGAATGCAAAAATATGGGCAAATAGCTTTAATTGGGATCGTTCTGCAAAAGAAAGCA
>CAZYIC010000044.1:0-4933 GCA_964646925.1 uncultured Gammaproteobacteria bacterium | reverse complement strand
TGTTAGGATATTACAACAGAAAGGAGAATTGTCGACTATCTAGGGTGCCAGCACAGTCAATTGCCTATTTAATTTTAAGATGCTAAAATTGCTACGAATGATAGCGAGAACAAAAGAGTTTATAGAATTTCAGCCATTTATTCCGGAACTTACACCAAATCTAGCCCTACCAAAAGACATTCCATTTGATAAAAAGGGCGCATGCTTTGAGAGGCTCGCAGACAAACTGATGGAACCAATAAGAACATTTCCAGTCGATGCAGATAAACTTGCAAACTTTTTTCACATAACTAACATTGCTAATGGAGTCCGTACTACTGATCCTAAAGAAGGTGGATTTGGTGGATCTACACTCTTAATAAGGGATCTGCCGGGAGATTTTCCCGACTATTATCATGTAACTCGATTCAGCAAGTCTCAAATTGAAAAAAGATTCACTGTGGCGCATGAAGCGGGGCATGTCCTCTTTCTGCCCTATGAATCAGATCTCGATCTAAATGCTACCGAAAGGGAAGATTTAGCTGATAGTATAGGCAGAAGAATTCTCGCTCCTGAAAAAGCAACAAGAATAGAATTCGAAAAACTGAAAGGACTTGACCCTCTTTTACAACTTGCTCAACTATATAAAAAGCTTCAAATGCCTGCTTACGAGTTAGTTAAACGCTTGGCTATTGACCTTAAAATTTTAAAAGGAAACTTTCTTGTATTTTCCCTTAACAAATCCAATAACGTCGCAAATCATCTAGTGCGTGACGAATTGTTTATTTCAGAAAATACATTCAGGCAATTATCATTTTCCCATACAAACACTTCTTTTCTCTATGACTATCTTCATAACCAAGAAATACTTAACCACATATCAGCAAAAGCCTTGGTGGAAAATAAGGAGAAAAAAGAAGAGGGAACTTTATGGAATGTTAAGGTAAAGGGAATTACATTAGGTAACGGAGAAGGCAAGCTTTTTATACCCGAGTATGTTATTTTTATGGTAAATAAACTCTCCAAAATAGCCGATGCCGCAAATCCAAATTATCGAGATTCAAATTTCAAATTTGGACTTCTCAGACTTCCGTCCGAATTTTTGTAGTCCATAATGACTTCCGACCTGCGAGGTTGTCAGGCTCGCGACCTCAGAGGTCGAAGTCTAGGTCGAAGCCTATTCTTCATCAAAAAGAAGGCCATCCACAACTGTATTCGAAACATTTTTCATTTGAGCAATAACAAATTTTTTATAATCAGCTATTGGATCATCCTTGGAAAAATATCCTAAAATTAGACTCGGATCCACAATCTCACTATGTTTACCTGATAAATAGATAGGCAGAGATGACCATTTATATGACAATACATAGTCTACCATCATTTTCTTATTAGTGAAATTAAAAAGACCGGCAGGATTTAAATGAATATATCTTGATAAGTGAATTAGATACTCATCCTTATCAACTCTTTTGGATTTGAAACGGCCCTGAAATAGCGAACCCACAGTTTCATATTTCGTATTGTAGAATCGAGAATGACTGTTGCATAAATTAGAGATAAATGAACTGATTGAGCCTGCAGAATGTTCCTGAAGCAAGAAGTGAAAATGATTCGGCATAAGACAAAAAGCAAGGATATTAACCAAAAATTTCTTCTTATATTCAATAACCTTATCTAAAGTTCTCTCATAATCCCGATTGTGTAAAAAAATCTCCTGCTTTCTATGTCCCCGATTATATATGTGATAAAAAACTCCGCTTTCAAAATTCCTAGGAGGCGTAGCCATACAATTATTATTGATCCCCTAAACAACAAAGTCAACCTCTGAGGTCTCCAAGCTACCGACCTCTGAGGTTGAAGTCTTGAGGTTGAAGTCTTCCACTATCTCATCCCTTGCTCTTTAATTCGTATAGCCAGATGGAGAGGGCGAGACCCAAAAGACCAATATCGCGAACAACAGTTTCATCAAATCCATCCATGCTAACAAGCGCACCTATAATTGAAAGTAAAAGCGCTATTGCAAGAAATCCCGTATAACGAAGTTTGAATCTGAATAAGAAACAAACAGCTAAGAAAATAAGAACTGCTCCATGCCCTTGAACAAACGGCAAAATTGGAACAGGAAGTAAATTTGCAATTATCAGAGGTACATGTTCGCTCCAATGGGTAGGGTGTAAGATTTCATTTATTCCAAACCACCCAAAAACAAAAGCCAGAGATAATCGCATAATAAAGGGGTAATGTTCTGCCAATTTTTTGAGATCCATATTGAAAGATTATCAAAGCCAAATGAGAATGTAAATATGTGATATAATAAATAACTCTTCCAAAGCTAAAGCGCGGAAGTTTTTTATATGATTAATAATAAGATAAGGAATATCGCTGTTATTGCTCACGTTGACCATGGAAAAACTACGCTCGTGGATTTCATGCTTAAACAGTTTAAAGCTTTTCGTGAAAACGAAGCGGAAATGAGTCAAACAACCATTCTTGACTCAAATCCGCTGGAAAGAGAACGGGGAATTACTATCTTGGCCAAAAATACAGCGATAAATTACGAGGATTATAAGATAAACATTATTGACACTCCGGGACACGCGGATTTTTCAGGAGAAGTAGAAAGAACTTTGAATATGGCAGATGGCGCGCTTTTAATTATTGATGCGCTCGAAGGCCCAATGCCTCAGACAAAATTTGTTCTTAAAAAAGCCCTTGGAATGGGTCTAAAAGTAATTGTAATTATTAATAAAATAGACAAAAAATTGGCTGACATTAAAGATTCCTTTGAAAAAACCAATGATTTATTTTTGGAATTAGCAACTGACTCGGAACAATTAAATTTTCCTGTTTTATACGCAATCGGAAGAGAAGGAAAAGCAGCAGTGAAATTGGAAGATGTGCAAACCAGCACAAGCTTAGAAAGTATTATGGGCACTATTGTAAGTTACGTTCCTGCTCCAAAAATTGAAGAAGGCCCCTTCAAAATGCTTGCAACTTCTTTGGATTTTGATACACATAAAGGCAAACATGTAATTGGAAAAATAAGAAGCGGATCTTTAGAAAAAGGACAATCGGTTGTCTTGATTAATTCGAAAAATGAAAAAATTCCGGCAAAAATTGAAAATATTTTTATAAATAGAGGGCTTAAGAAAGATGAAGTTGAAAAAGTAATGGCCGGAGAAATCGTGGACATAACTGGAATTGACAACGTAGCAATAGGGGACACTATTACAGATCCAAGCAATCCGGTTGCTTTACCCAGAATTTCTATTGAAGAACCGACAATCAAAATTGCAATCTTTGCAAATACCTCTCCTCTTGCCGGAAAAGAAGGCAAATATTCCAATTCCAGGCAAGTTTATGAAAGGCTCGTCAAGGAACTGGAAACCAATATCAGCCTTAAGCTTGAAGTCAGAGAAGATAAATTTGTTGTTTCAGGAAGGGGCGAATTACATTTATCCGTTCTTATTGAAACCATGAGACGTGAAGGCTATGAATTTCAGGTCGAAAAACCCGAGGTAATTACAAAAGTTGTGAATGGGGTCGAGATGGAACCCGTTGAAGATCTAATCATAGATGTTCCGGATGAGTTTCAAGGAATTGTAACCCGAGAACTTGGTGAAAGACGCGGAAATATGACTAACATGAATGCCGACGGGAAAGGCAGCACCAGATTTGAGTACAAAATTCCATCCAAGAATCTTTTGGGACTCAGAAATATTTTACTGACCAACACCAAAGGAACAGCGGTAATTAACACTATGTTTGATAAATATGAACCGTTAACTCCGCCGCTTGCCAAAATCAGAAACGGCGTTTTAATCGCATCGGAGCCGGGCGTTGCGCTAACTTTTGGTCTGGAAAACGCGCAGGGAAGAGGAATAACTTTTATAGATCCGGGAACAGCTGTTTATGAAGGAATGATAATCGGACTTAATTCAAGAGGCGATGATATTGAAATTAACGTTGCAAAAGGAAAACACTTAACCAATATGAGATCTGCGACAAGCGATATTGCAATTGCTTTAACTCCGCCTTTGAAAATGAGTCTTGAGCAATATTTGGATTTCCTGGAAGAAGATGAACTTTTGGAAGTCACCCCAAAAAGCCTAAGGTTAAGAAAAAAATTCCTCTCCAAACTTGGTCGCGTTAGGGCCGCAAGAATTTAATTGTAATAAATTTCACTAAGTCAACGTAATTTTTTCCACACTTAATCTGTTTAATTTTTTACGGAAATTCCAATTAACATCCTTTAAACTTTGGAAGGATAAAATTATTTTTTATAAATTTATTAAACATGAAAAACATTAAAAAATTTATTGTCTCTATACAAATAGTTTCTCTGATAATTAATTCGATGTTTTTTGGAGCCGGAAGTTTTGCTTTTGCGCAAGAAGTACCAGCAACAGAACCGGTAGCAGAAATAGCAGAACAAGTAAATCAAGTTTCAGATCTTCAACCGCAATCCCCAACATCAGCAGAGGTTTCGGAACCTTCTGCGGTCTCTGAGCCAACTTCCGAACCAACAGCCAATGATACTGTTCAAACGCAAGCAACAGAACAATCCCCAACTGCTGAGGAACAAACAGCAATAACGCCAACACCCACTCCTACCGAGATCATAGATTCTTCCGTAAGTCCAACAAGTCCAGCAGAAGAACCAACGCCCGCGCCAGAAGATACCATTATAACATTACCAACCGAGCCTTTAGAAACGCCTTCACCAATCAATACCCCTTCAGCTGAATTAACACCCGCTCAAGAGCAAACTATTTGGAAAAACCAAGATGAAAACAGTTTTGAAACTGTAAATAATGTTGTCTTAAATCAAGAATATACTTTTCCTAAAAATGATAAGGTTATAGTTAAATTTACAAAACTTTCAGAAGGAGGCATATTAACAATTAAAGAAATTAAATTAACTCAAGAACAGAAAGAGCAAACCAAAGCT
>CAZYIC010000043.1:0-5421 GCA_964646925.1 uncultured Gammaproteobacteria bacterium | reverse complement strand
TCCGCTACTTGGCAGCCCAGATTATCGTGGCTCACAATCACCCCTCCGGCGACCCGGAACCATCAGAGGAAGATTTGATAATTACAAAAAGATTGGTAGAGACTGGTAAAATATTAGGAATAGAAGTTGAGGATCATATTATTGTCGTAAAAAATTCTTATTTTAGTTTTAAAGAAAAGAACTTACTTTGAATTCTGTTGCTTGACTTCTGTTTGATATACCATATACTTGGTATATATGAAAAACTTTTATATACCAAAAGAGCCTCAAGAAGTAAAAGACTGGATTAGAAATTTAGACAAACATAAAGGTGGTCCAGGGATCGACTGGGACTCATTAAATGTTTGGTATGGTAATCAGCTGCCTAAATATTTATGGAAAGAGTGGAAAGATAATCTCGGCGCTAAAGGTTTTAATTGGCAGAAATTTTTGCGTTTATTGAAATATAGGACTGATAAGATAATACTTTGGCATAAAGGAATAATTAAATGGAAAGAATTAGTTGAGGAATTTATTGATTTAATTGAAGGTCCATTGGGTCAAAATTTAGCAGGAAGATAATTATGGCAATTATAAAAGCAAATGATGTAGAAAAATTTCAAGCCGAAGTTGAGCGGCTGAAAAAGGAATTGAAGAAAAAGAAGAAGTATGGTCTTGTCTGGGAAGAAAAACCGGAAGATGTGGTTGAGATGTGCAAAGAAAAACTGCCGGTGCTGAAAGACGTCAAAAACAAAGAAATAATCACCGATAAAAACAGGCCGGTAAATTTACTGATTGAGGGCGATAATTATCATGCTCTTTCGGTTTTGAATTACACCCACGCAAAAAAAGTTGATGTCATCTATATTGATCCGCCGTATAACACCGGCAACAAAGATTTCATTTTCAACGACCGCTATGTTGACAAAGAGGACGCTTACCGCCACTCAAAATGGCTTGCGTTTATGGAAAAAAGGTTAAGATTGGCGAAAAATTTATTAAAAAAAACCGGAGTAATTTTTATTTCAATTGATGATAACGAGGTAGCGCAATTAAAATTATTGATGGATGATAAAAATAGAGGAATGTTTGGAGAAGATAATTTTGTTCAAAATTTTATGTGGTTACACGGGAAAGGGAAAAAAGACCGTTGGAGTAGAACGCTTCAACAATATATTCTTTGTTATGCTAGAAATAAAAATAAATTACTACCTTGGTCTATTTTAAGTTATGCTAATTATACATTCGGAAATCCTGATAATGATTCTCGCGGCCCTTGGTTTTCTGGCAGTGTTTCATTTTCCGAACAGAGATCTAATAAACAGCACCCGAATTATTTTGAAATTAAATCACCATCAGGAATTATTTGGAGAAGGCAATGGCAACGTGCAAAAGATGAAATGAATGAATTGCTAAAACAAAAGAAAATATTTTTTGGCCTTCCTCCTAAATATAATGCTGTTCCACGTATAAAAATATTCCCCGATGATATAGATGAACAAATACCCTTAAACATTATAGATGATATTGAATCTACGCGGGATGCCCAGAAGACATTAGATGAAATGTTTGGTAAGAAAATCTTTGATTATCCAAAACCAGTTTCTTTAATGAAGCGTCTAATCAAACTATTTCCTGATAAAGATGCACTAATTTTAGATTATATGGCCGGCACAGGCACAACTGGCCACGCCGTTTTAGAACTTAATAAAGAAGATGGTGGCAATCGACGGTTTATTCTCTGTACTAATAATGAAAATAATAATGGTAATGGCTATAAAATCGCCGAGGATATTTGTTATCCAAGGATTAAAAAGATTATTGAGGGGTATAAAAATTTGAAAGGCGAAAAAGTAGAAGGGTTGGGCGGTAATTTAAAATATTTCAGAACTGATTTTGTTGATTATGGTGAACCGACGGATAGGAATAAAATAAGACTGACGAAACTGGCAACGGATATGCTTTGCGTAAAAGAGGGAACTTTTGAAAAAGTGGTAGATGACGAAATGTTTAAAATTTTCAAAAATTCAAACCATTATACCGGTATCATTTGGGACCAAGCGGCAATTACTGCTTTTAAAAAGGCGATAAAAGATATAAAAGGAAAATTCAGTGTCTATATTTTCTCTTTGGGCGATGAAACTTTTGACGATGAATTTAAAGATATAAAACAAAAAGTCCAATTATCTCCTATACCGGAAGCAATTTTAAGAGTGTATAGGAGAATTTTTAAATAGAAATATGGATTTAAATAGATGGATAAAAATCAAAGACGAAGAATATGGACGGGAACACCCGCCTGATTTTATGACGCATCTCAACTATGCATCGTGCGTTAATGCTATTTCTAGAGGAATAAGCCTTTCGTGTAATCTGGATTTGAATAAAAAGATAAACGAAAGTAAATTTCTGAATAAGAAAATAAACTTAATAAAACTAACTACCGATAGCATTCGTGGAGAATACGATACGATTTTAAAAAACTCTGATTATGCCGAACTTTGCGTGTCATGGATTTCTGTAAAATCTTATTATCTTATTTTTAATTTACTACTTATATTAGACTACTTAATTACTGGTCAAGAATCTTCGTTTAATTCTTCCCACAGAAAACTGTTGAAGGGGTTCAAGAATTATTTGGACAAGAACAACCTATCTTTTAACAAGAAACTTTTTAATAAAAACTTCTCTTGCAATAAAATTATAAATGTAAAGTTTAAAGCTGGCTCTAATATAAAAATGATGAACTTTGACTTAAAAGAAAGAATTCTCCAAATTCTTAGAAAGCTTGTTTCTTATAAATTAGAGGAATTGCAAAGAGACGAAAAAATAAAAAATTTTAGGACTAATAAAGCAAAAGAAATTAAGAAGAATTTTTTAGATGAAAGTACAGTAAATATATTCGAGTTTTTCTATTGGTATAGAATAAAAGCAAATTATAGGGACCTAGAATTTCTAAACAAAGATATCACAAGTGATAAATTCAGAGAATTTTATAAAAACTATTTCGAATTGAACTCCAGTTACCTAAGTGCGTTTAAGCAACTATTAAACCATTTATCAATTGTAAGGTTAGGTAAGAGTATTTTATAAACTATGCAACTGAAAATCTACCAAGAAAACGCAATAGATGAGTTATTAGCAAAGGCTAAAAAGCTTTTGAATTTGTCGGGTAGTAAAAAACTGGTTTTTAAAGCGCCGACTGGTTCGGGGAAAACAATAATGATGGCCGAGTTTTTGAAACAACTGGTTGATGATAGGGAAATCAGACAATCACTCGGCTTTATTTGGACGGCTCCGAGACAACTTCATATCCAAAGCCGAGAAAAGTTAGAAAGTTATTTTGAGACAAGCCGAGCGTTAAAGTGTTCCTATTTTGAAGATTTAGACGACAGAAAAATCAGCGAAAACGAAATTTTGTTTTTCAATTGGGAAAGCATCAATAAAAAGAACGCAATTTATATTAGAGACAACGAACAGGATTTTAATCTTTCAAAGGTTCTAGAGCGGACCAAAGAAGAAGGCAGAAAAATAATTTTAATTATAGATGAAAGCTGGTTTGCTGCTGGTGCTAGAGATAAAAAAGAAGAACAAGCGGCGACAAAATTACGCAAAGATATAAACGCAGATTTGACTATTGAAGTGGCGGCAACGCCTATTTTGAAAGATTGGGACGATATAGTTTCGGTTTATCTGGAAGATGTTAAAAAGGAAGGAATGATTAAAAAAGCGGTTGTTTTGAACGACGATTTTGATAATTTTATCCGAGAAGGGAAGATCAAAACGCAGAAATTAAGCGGCGGAAGCGAAGAATTGGTTATGGACGCGGCGATACAAAAGAGGCAGGAATTAGTAAATGAATTCCAGAAAGAAGGAGTTAAAGTTAATCCTTTGATTTTAATTCAATTGCCAGACAGAAAAACAAGTTTGGAAGACAGAATAAGAGAACGGGTAGAAAGTATTTTGAGGAATAAATATAAAATCTCAACAGAAAAAGGCAATAACAAGTTGGCCATTTGGCTATCGGGTGAACACATTAACAAAGAAAATGTCGAGGAACAGGACAGTGAGGTTGAAGTTTTGATTTTTAAGCAAGCAATTGCTTTAGGTTGGGATTGCCCAAGAGCACAGATTTTGGTTTTGTTTAGGCAGTGGCATAGCCCGATTTTTTCAATTCAGACGGTTGGCAGAATTATGCGAATGCCAGAGCCGGACAAAGGGCATTACAAAAATGAGATTCTAAATTATGGTTATGTTTATACAAATTTGGACAATATAGAAATTCAGGAAGATATTGCCAAAGATTACATCACTATTTACACAAGCAAGAGGCGAGCCGATTATAAACCGATAGATTTACTTTCTTGCTACCCCAAAAGACACCGTGAAAAAACGAGATTATCGCCGCTTTTTCAAGAATTTTTTTTGAACCAAGCCAAAGAATACAACTTAAGGAAATATATTGATACTAAGGCGAGAAAATTTGACCTCAAAATTATCTCTGATTACAAAGCCGAAGATGTTGACGCTTTGGCAGGAGCAAAAATTATTGGTGACCGAGCAATTAAGATAGGAGGTTTTGATTTGCAGAAAATATTTGATTTTTTCGTGAGAGATAATTTAGCTCCATTCTATCCGGAAGATCGGTCAATCGGAAGAGTGAAAGAATCAATCTACAAGTTTTTTGAGCAGGAATTGGCAATGTGGTATGGTGACGTATGGGAAGAAATAGTACGGATGGTCTTAAGCGATAAAAACTCCCAGCATTTCGTTAATGTTCTGGACAAAGCGAAAGAAAAATATAGAGAAGAAGTTGAGAGAAGAGAAAGCGAAATGGTTGATGTAGAAAAGTGGAATGTCCCAGAAACTTTATCTTATGGTAGTGAATACACGAAAGTGAGTGTTAAGAAATCAGTTATGGAACCGTTTTTCAGCGATGATGAATGGAAATCGGAGGCGGCTTTTATTGATTTTTTGGAGAAATCCCCAAGTGTTGAATGGTGGTTTAAAAATGGTGATAGAGACGCGACATTTTTTGCCATTCGTTACAGCAACGGAGAGGGGAAACCATTTTATGTTGATTTTATTGTGAAGTTGAAAGACGGTGGGATTGGTTTGTTTGACACCAAAGCCGGATTAACAAAACAGGTTGCCGGACAAAAAATTGACGGATTGTATAAATATGTTCAAATCCAAAGCAAAAAGGGTAAAATATATTTTGGTGGAATAGTTACTAATACCGATCGGAATTATCGCGGAAGATGGGTTTATTTTGGCAAGTCAAGTGAGGATTTTAAGGATGACTCTTTTAATAACTGGACCGATTTAGTTTTATAAACTCTACGGCCTCATGCCGGCTTGCCCTGTGCTGTGGGGGGAGACTCACTCTTCGGGACGTACCGTCTGGCACCTGGCTTTGCACCTATTCGTATGAATCATTTT
>CAZYIC010000042.1:0-7896 GCA_964646925.1 uncultured Gammaproteobacteria bacterium | reverse complement strand
TATATGATCCTTTCAAAACTATTCAACTGTACGGTATCTATGGGTGCCTGGACATTGACATTGTTATCGGGAATAGATTTCGACCTCTGAGGTCGCGAGCCTGACAACCTCGCAGGTCGGAAGTCACGAGCCTACCTGGCGATCGATACGGAATGGGTTTTGATAGATCTCTTTTGTTCTGGTTTTGCTATATTGTTTTTCGTGTATTTTTCCCATACGCTTAGGATGTGAGGAAAATAATTTTACATATTGATTTTGATTCGTTTTTTGCCAGTGTTGAGCAGCAATTCAATCCCCTTTTGCGCGGAATTCCTATGGGAGTTACTGCTGCCAACGGCAGAACTTGTATTATTGCCTCCAGCAGGGAAGCAAAAAAACTTGGAATCAAAACGGGAGCAAGGTCATGGGAAGCTTACAAAATTTGTCCAACCCTAATTTTAATTAAGGCTGATTTTGTTAAATATTTTGAAATATCCAAAAAATTTTTAAATATTTGCAAGGACTATTCTCCATATGTTGAGCTTTTTTCAATAGACGAACTTTTTATGGACATAACTCACAGCGTTCATTTGTTTGGCAATGTTTACTCCTTAATAAAAGTTATTAAACAAAGAATCAAAAATGAAATTGGGGAGTGCATAACTGTTTCAATCGGAATTTCCTATAATAAAATGTTGGCAAAACTCGCATCAGGTCTTAAAAAACCTAATGGTGTTTTTGAAATTAATGCAAAAAACCTAAACGAGGTTTATGAAAACGCAAAACTGACAGATATTTGCGGAATAGGAGACAGAATAAATGAGAGATTAGATAATATCGGCATACGCAATTTAATGGATTTAAGAAAAGCATCGCTCCCCTTTCTAATCGCAGAATTTGGTCCTGCAGAAGCAGGATTTTTAAAGAATGTGTCTTTTGGCGTTGACAGTAGTCCGGTTAATCCTTATACCAATCCTGTTGAGATTAAATCAGTAAGCCGTAATTATTGTCTGCCAAAAAATGAATATGACAAAAAAATAGTTTTTCAAAATATTTATGAACTTTGTGAAGAAGTCGGCATTAAACTTAGACGTTTAAATAAAAAAGCAAGAACGGTAGGTCTTTATTTAAGGGGTTCGGACAATTTTCATATACGTAAAACTTATCAGCGATATTTCGACACAGGTAAGGAGATTTTTGATGCATTTAGTCTGACACTTGAAAGGTGTCTGCGTATTGCACCTGGAAGGTGTCGCTTCAGAGGGTGTCGCCTCAAATATGTTCGGCAGATTAGCGTTTGGGTTTCAAATTTGGAAGACTCAGTTAACACTCCCCTTTCTTTGTTTAATTCTGCAAAGCAGAATTCCTTACAAAAAACCATAGATAAGATAAATGAGAAATTTGGAGATCACACGATTCGCAATGGTTTCTTATTGTATTCGGAAAAACTTACAACTGTCCCCAACGGCTACATGGCAGACAAATATGAGAGGGCAAAATTAGCATCAGAGAATATTTAAATTTTATTCATACACGAATTGGCATTCGGAGACAATAGATTTTTTCTTTTCTTCCGGCAGCCCCAGGATATCCAAAGAAGAAGGATTTGTGCAAACATCTTTGGCAAGTACCACATGGTTTTCAGCAAGAGCCTGTTTTTGAGCAGAAGAAACACTCGTAAGCATTGTAATCGGATGAAGTTTATGTTTTTCAACCAAATCCCTAAGACTGCCTTTTTCCGGATAATCCCAACTGATAACTTTCATGTTGGCGCAGATCGCATAGTTTAAAGCATCGGGTGTGATTTTCGTATTTGTTACAAGCCAAACATCATTGAGATTATTTTTTTCTTTAACATCATCAAATCTTGCCTTTGTGTATAGGGAAACATGAACTTGGGATTTTGTTCCCGGCATATTATGAAACTTACATTCCATCATAGATTTTACATTGTCTTTTTGAGCAACAATATCTATTTCATGACTTATACATTTGCCGTACAATGTTTGTCTGACCATTGTTTCATATCCGTCTAATTTTAAAATTTCAGAAACATAATCTTCAAAAGGATATCCTGTTGGTCCGAGATCCATAATTGCCTGTTTAAGACTGTATTTTGTTTTCGTATAGGGATGAGGAGAATTACTTAGGAATTCCGCGATATGCTTATATATTTCATAGGTTGGAATATTTTCATAAAGCTTTGTCCGCACGTGATTTATTACTTCATCTGAAAAATTACCCGGAATACCTGCCCTTTGGATTGAGAGACGGAGTTTTTCTTCGCTGAACTGTTCTTTTTCCCCTGATGCTTTAATAACAACCATATCTAAATATTATCACAAGTTTTCTCGTTTTTTAAATACTACAAAATCATCCTCCTCAAAAACTTTAATGTAGTTTTTGTTATTCCTCAAACCGTCAGCCATTTTCTTTTGCTCATCTAATAAAAAAAGAATAAAATCCGCTTTATCTGCTCCGGCAGGAACTGTAAATATCAGCTGTCTTTGAGAGAGATGGGAGCCTAAATTATTTGTCGCAGCGACTTTATATTTTTCAGGAATTCGAGATATAAAATTTTCTATAACATCTTTATTTTTCAGAGGCTTGGTAAACATATCGGTATTGGGATTTTTTGCGCCCGGCAGGGGTCCGTAGGAATATGCGGATAAAAGTGTAAAAATCAGAAGATATAATCCAATATAAATTTTAGAAATTTTCGGAAACCATTTAATAATTTTGGATATTGTAAAAATACCTGCAATAAATACGAATGGAGTAATAGCTGAAGTATATTGATAATAAATTTGATGAAGCTGAGGATTGCTGCTTAGCAGATTAATGGCAAGATCCGGAATTATGAATATAAGGTATATTGGTGATAAAAGAGACAAAAATCCAAGAGGCATAAATATTTGTTTAAGATAGTTAAGCCGCCCGGTTTCAAAAATTACTGAAATTATTTCTTGAGGAGAAAGCAGCATGTTTTTAATAACTTCCCCGGGTGAATTTCCAAAATCCGAATAGTAAGCCAAAGCAAAGTGTTCTTTCCCTAAATTTTGAGGGATAGCGCTCCATACCAAATAGCTAAAAATTGATAGGGACAAAGCTATTATTGAGATACCCAAAAGTTTTATTTTTTTTGCTTTTTGAAGCAATAAAGGAAGACCGAAAATAGAAGTTATAAGCCAGACTTGTTCTTTGGTAATAGCTGACAATATTAAGAAAATTACCATCAAAAGGTATTTTTGTTTTATCAAGAAATAAAAAGAAGCAAGCAGGAGCGTTGTTGCCAAAGTAACCGCATGAAAGTCGTACAAATTGGTAAATTGAAGTAAGGGATTCGTAAGGAACAAAAATCCAAAGATTAGGGCAAGATTTTTATTTTTCAGGATCTCCTTGGCTATCAAAAAAACAAAAATAGCTCCAAGGCCTAAAATAATTGTCTGTATTAATAGTAGGGTTTTTGGGTGAGACCACAACAGGTAAAATGGGGATAATAAAATAAGCATAAAATCCGCATGGCTGGATAATCTGGAAATTATTTCTCCTTTATCATTCGATGTCTGGAAAATTCTGCCATTAATCGTATTCCAGACAGTCTGATCCATATTGCCCAAGTCATATCTGCCGGTATAAAAATTGTCATATCTTAAAAAACTGGCAATTGTAAAGTAGGAAATATAAATGCAGATTAAAAAGCCAAGGATAAATTCATGCTTATTTTTTTGAGGGATTTTAAAAACATTTAGCATGGTGCGCCTGGAGGGAATTGGACCCCCGACCCCTTCGTCCGAAGCGAAGTGCTCTAATCCGCTGAGCTACAGGCGCAACGTAAAAATTTGCTCCGTAAATTAACGTTGCTGGCACGTGGCGTAGCTTTACGTGCCGCATAAGTAAATTATAACACTTCTACGCCGAGGTTTTTTAATTCCTGAGTCAAGGCATAAATGGGGAGACCTACTGCGTTAAGAAAATCCCCCTCAACTTTTTCAATAAATACACTTCCCTTTTCTTGTATGGCGTACGCGCCTGCTTTATCATAAGGCTCGTTCGTTTTGAGATAAAAGTCTATCTCGTATTTCTTAATCTCCCTCATGTAAACTTTTGTTTCAATGAACTTTGTAATTATTTTTTGCCCGTCAATTATGGTGAATCCTGTTATGATCAAATGAGTTTTGCTGCTAAGAAACCGAAGCATCCTTTCTGCGTCTTTTTTGTCTTTGGGTTTTCCGAGAATTTTTCCGTTGCAAAGAACAATTGTGTCAGCGGCTATTATTATTGATTTTTTATATTTTTTAAACACTATTTTCGCTTTTTCCAAAGAAAATTTCTTAACAAGTTCGCGGGGGTTAAGCTTAAGATCGATATCCTCCCTATAATTACTCTCAACAACTTTGAATTTAAGTCCAATTTTTTTCAAAAGCTCTTTTCTCCTTGGAGATTTGGATGCAAGAATAATGGTTCTCATGAGGCCAATTATAGCAGATTTATTGCTTATTTTTGACTTCGTATAGTATACTATCTAAAGCTTTAATCCGCCTTCGCGGAATTCCCCGATTGCTCGCCTTGCCAAAGCCTTCGGCGAAGCGCAGGTTAAATCGTGGGATGCAGAGGCATTATTCCGCTTCGGCAGGATTTGGCAGAGGTTTTTTGAAAAACAGAATTTGACATGGGTCCGTAGCTCAATTGGCAGAGCAATTCCCTCTTAAGGAATAGGTTGAGCGTTCGATTCGCTCCGGGCTCACAGAGAACCAGAGTTTAATAGTTCAATGGTAGAGCATCCCGACTTGTCGGGAAGGTTCCGGGCTCGAGACCCTCCGGCGCGGCTCACTGTTTTACAGCCTCAAGATACAAGAAAAGAGGGAATTCGCGGCGCGCGCGGTCTTCCGCATTTTTTTTAGGGCCAGGTTCGCTAACTTTAGGAGATGTCCATTCTTCCAGCTTTAAAACTGATAAATTATTCTTATTTAGTGTTTTAAAATAAAATTGCAACGGTCTATGGAATGATACTGTCTTTTCCCAAGGCTTATCTCCGGGATGCATCTGAATTTGCTCTTTTGATTCGGTAAGATAGCTGTCCAGCCTCCTATATTGCGTTTTAAGCTTATCATCCCACCCCCAGGAGCTTCCCTTAGGTATACGGAAAACAGGATGATTTAGAACCATAAACAGCTTTCCTTTTGGCTTCAAAATTCGATTAACCTCCTTGATAACCTCGTTTAAATTCTCAATATTTTGCAAAGATAAAATAATTAAAGTTTTGTCAATGCTCTCATTTTCCAAAAAATCCAGTTTGTGAGCCGGAGAAATGTGGTATTCTACAGAAGTATCTTTTTTTTGCCCATCTTCCAGGTGTCTGCCTTGTTCACCTGGAAGGTGTCTAGCTATTTCAATTAATTCTGAAGAAATGTCTACTCCGATTACTCTTACTCCAAGCTTTGAAAATTCCCTTGCGAAAAAACCCTGTCCACAAGCTAAATCAAGAATTGTTTCCCCTTTACGAGCCTCAACCAGCCTCACCAAATTAGGTAAAATTAGCATCCTTTGATACGATTTTTCATCTTTTTCGAGCAGATTATTGTACCAACCGGCCACTTTCCCCCAGGAAGTCTTCGGCTTATTCATAATTTTATTATAGCACGGAGTTGACTTATATCTTATAGTATGGTATAATTTAATTTCTGGTATGAATATAGTTGGACCTATATTATTTTTCTTATATTCTCAATTTGCCATTTCGGCAATGGATGTCAATTCTGTGAAAATCAACACATTAGCTTCCAAAAGCATATCTTTGGAAAAAAGATATAATGATAAATTTGTTAATGGTGTTTTTAAAGATAATATTTTGCTAAATCTTAATTATTTAGCCGGTAAAGTTACAAAAAAAGAAGACATAAATTGGAAAGAGGTGGACAATCTCTTTGAGTATAAATTTACCTTGTTGCCCAACCAAACATTTGCTTTTCACGACGATGTTTTACCTAAATACAAGAATTCGGTAATTAAAACTACAAACGCCAATTTCAATTTTGACGACGGATTTAAGTCCGACGGATATTTGACAGGAGACGGGATATGCCACTTGGCTTCTCTTATATATTGGGTTTCTAAAAATGCGGGAATGGATGCATATGCTCCGACAAACCATGATTTTGCCCAAATTCCTGAAATTTCCAGAGAATACGGAGTGTCAATCTATAAAATGCCCGGAAATTCGGGTTCTAACGCCATGCAAAATTTGTATATTACCAACAACAAAGGAAATCCGGTCATTTTTGAATTTAATTACAAAAACGGCGATTTGAAACTTTCAATATTTGAAGCTGAAAAAGGGATTATTTAACATCCAAGATAGTTTTTAGAGGCTGCCGACATCGCTATCCAAGCTTTGCAGATCCGCTTCTGGATTTTCCACATTAATGTCTTCAGGCGATTGCGCTTCTGCCAGATTGGGCGTTGGCGTAGGTGAAGGAAAAACAATGCTTGTATTGTTGATAGGTGTTTGCGTAGAATTTAATTGGTTTTTTGCAAATAAAGCATACAAAGCGACCCCTATAATTAACAATAGAACAATTATTAAAAGTATTGTGCCTTTTCCGTTTCCCTTTTTCGGCCCAACAGCTTCATTTGGAGCGGGTTGCTGTGGGGGTAACGGATTTATTTGTTGATTATTTATTGGCTCCATAATTTATTGATTTATCGCATTATTTGCTCTTAATTTTTGAACAGCTTGTTTTGCATCCACAACTGTTTTGTGTACTCCGGTCAAATCTTGCCTGAATTGACTTACGGTTGTTCCGACATTCAGTCTTAAAGAGGCCTCATCGGTAATGTTTGCCGTATATACTTTTTCTGCCTGACTGGCAACTGCCGAACTTGCCTTATCAATAGCATCTTGAGCAATTTTAACACTTGCTAAGATTTTTTCATCTTTTGTGCTTTGACTGGTTTTATCCAAAAAGTTTTGCAGCCTCACCAGTATTTCCTGAAATCTGTCGGTAGTTTTTTTGTTTATTCGCGAAATTTTGGCGTCAATACGTTCCAGTAAATTTTTTTTCCTTTGGTCTTTAATGGTCTGAATTTTTGTTTTAAATTCATCTCTTATTTTTTCAACTGCAGCTTTTTTCTGTTCCTGCAAAAACTGTATTTGCTGTTTTAGTTTAGTACCGGGGTTTGTTTTAGTTTGAGGGCTTGATGTAGCTGTATCTTGCGCATTAACAATTGCAACAAATATAAATAGAAAAAAAGGAAGAGCCAAAAAAAACAATTTCCGAGTCATTATATTTTATATTAGTAATAATTTTTCGTTTTGTCAAGCGGAATCAATTTGCGGCAATTGCGAAACTATAGCTTTTAGTTCCCCGTAGAAGTTAGTAGTATTGACGTCCATTTTATTTATTATTGATTCTTGTTTTTTCCATTTAAGTAAAGTTGCTCTTTTTTCAGCATCCAGAGAGTCTTTTAGATTTTTTATCCCTTCAAAATGCGCCTGCATTCTGTGCTTGAAGCTATCGCTTGTCATATAGTCCCTAATTTTCCCCCACTCTTCTTCCGTATGCGAAGCTGAGGACTTTATCATAGCCACATTTGTTAACAAAAATCTTACAAATCTTCCCAAACTTATTGAATGTTCATAGTTAGCTATCCAAACCCCGTCTTTTCTGTCAAAACTATTGGAGTCATTGGGTAAAACCTGAGATATTAAAATTGATTCCGAAGCGTTAATTCTGGCAGAATCTTCTTTCAATTTAGCTGTCCAAGAATTGCTCCATGCTTTTGTTCTTTTGGTCTCCCATAGTATTGATCCTACAGTTTTTCCCTGATATAAAATTTTCTGCCAAATATCTCCTCCTTCTATTCCTTTTGGGATTGGAAGAAATTCATCGTTTGGAAATTGCGCGTGCAATTTTT
>CAZYIC010000041.1:0-8059 GCA_964646925.1 uncultured Gammaproteobacteria bacterium | reverse complement strand
CTACGACAACTACGAGTGGGCCTGCGCCTGCTCCATCAACAACCACATCTACTGAAACCAGCTCTCCCCCTCCATCCTCAAGCGAACCGGTGCCTCCCGCTCCCACTCCATAACAAAAATTAAGAGTAGAATTATCAAGTGTGGAATAAAGATCTTAGATATTTAATTTTAGTCAACGGCCGTGAGCAAAAATTAAACGCCTAAAATGAGAGTAAGAATTAAGAACTCAATTCAATTATCGTGCCAGGAAAATTGCGCCGGGGGTTTATTCCAGGTTACGAAGCCAGCTTTCTGCTTCCAAAGCCGCTGCGCATCCATATCCCGCTGCGGCCTGCCGCGCACCATCGACACCGTGACGCCCGCCCGCAACTGCGTAGCTGTTGGCGGGGGAACGGCGAGATCGGTGCAGCCGGGAAAATAGCTACTCTTGATTTCTCAACCATTGTTCTGCTTCAAGCGCTGCGGCGCATCCGTAGCCGGCGGCGGTAATTGCTTGTTTATAATGATTGTCATGGACATCTCCCGCGACAAAAACTCCATCAACATTTGTTTTGTAATGGTCGTGGACTTTAATAAAGCCTTGCTCGTCAATATCAATTCCTGCAAAAACTTTTGAATTCGGGATATGGCCGATTGCCACGAATATTCCGTCAATCGCCATCTCCGATGTCCCTTTGGTCTTGGTGTTTACAAGTTTTACTCGTTCTACCTTGTTTTCTCCCAAAATCTGTGTAATTTGAGTATCCATAATAAACTTTATCTTGGGATTTTCTTTTGCTTTTTGCAGCATTATCTCACTTGCTCTAAACTTATCACTTCGATGAATAATCGTTACTTCTTTTGCGAATTTTGTCAAAACCAAAGCCTCTTCCATGGCGCTGTCTCCTCCTCCGACAACAATTACATTTTTTTCTTTAAAGAAGAACGCATCGCATGGCGCGCATGAAGAAACTCCGCGTCCGATTTTTTCTTTTTCGCCCGGAACTTCCAGCCACTTGGTATCCGCTCCGGTTGCGATAATCACTGATTTTGCTTCATAGGTTACCTCTGCGATTGAAACTTTGAAGGGTCGAGCATTAAAATCAGCCTGAACAAAATCTTTGTCTACAATCTCAGCTCCAAAACGCTCTGCTTGTTTTCGCATCGCCTGCATTAGCTCCGGACCTTGAATACCTTCCGAAAAACCCGGATAATTTTCAACCAGAGTGGTTAATTGAAGTTGTCCACCCCATTTTGTTCCGGCAATTAATAATGTTTTAAGGTTGGCGCGAGTAGTGTAAATTGCAGCAGTTAAACCTGCAGGCCCGGAGCCAATAATAATTACATCGTATGTTTTACCCATCACAATCCATTTATATTAACAGGAAAATTTTAAATTTACAATTTTAAATTTTTAATGAATTTTCAAATTCAAATTTTTAAATATTTAGATTTCATTTCAAATTTTAAATTTCAAATTGAAAATTATTTGTGACTCTAGGAGGCGAGCAATGTCTCAATTTCCTGTTTGTAATTTTCTTTGCTTTGCGCGCCGACCATTGTTTTGACCGGTTGGCCATTTTTGAAAAACAAAATACTTGGAATACTCATCACCCCATACTGACTTGCTGTTTGAGAATTCTCATCAACATTAATTTTCCCAATTTTTACTTTGCCCTGATATTCTGTTGCCAGCTCTTCAATGATCGGAGAAACTATTCTGCAAGGTCCGCACCATGGAGCCCAGAAATCAACAACAACCAACTGCTTTTCCTCCAAAACTTCCTGTCTAAAACTAGCGTCTGTAAATGTTAAGTCTGCCATATTTAAATCCGAAGTCGCGTTTGACGCGACCATAAAACTTATCTAGAATATCAATCTACGCTAAATCTGTCAACGACTAAAATCTTTTCTGAGATTAAATTGAATATATGAAGCTAAACTTTTTTCCCTAATATTCTTTGCACAGTATCTCGTATAGGCAATCTAAAAAGAGGAGCATTATCCATAATTTCCCATCTAACGGAAAGTGTTTCTCCGGTAGCCGGAATGGATGTTCTTATGCGCTCAAAAACAAGTCCCTTAGTGCTTTGGCTGGGATATTGCCTTATCTCTGTAGAAATTCCAATGTTGCCATTTGCCGAATATCCGCCTTTCATTGGGAAAGATTTACCATCGTCTAAGCCATAGCTTTTCATAACCTGTAACCCCAATGCCTGAAAACGATCAGACTCTACTCTTCTCACCCTTTTACCTCCTTCATCTTCCAACCAAGAATGTTCTTCCGCTGTAAAAGTAAATAAGTGGCCGGCTGGATTTAAAACATTGCTCTCCGTCGGATGACCAAAACGTACCGGATTCTTAACGCATCTACGAAAAATTTCAATTTTTTTACTAAGAGTGTCTTGAACTTCTTGATCTGTAGCTAGAGGAAGTGGTGATCTTTCTTCAACGGCTCGTCGTGTTACCATTTCACGCGGATTAATCATATGTCTATATTAAACTCTAAACCTACAATTTGTCAACGACAACTTCTTAGCATGCTGCGAGCGTTGAAACAAAGCGTGTTAAAAAATCGTAAGTGAGACAATCCGCTTTCAGATGAACTAAAATTCGGCATGGTTTCTGTTTGGAACCGAATTTTACTTAGTGAGGCAGAGCTTGTTGGATGGTTTTTAAATTTTTGCAATCGAGCGTCATCTGAAACGCGTGGTTGTCGAGCGAAGTAGATCCTGAAACGAGTTCAGAATGACATGGAGATAGCTATCCCATCTCTTCCCTTTTGGTCTGCAGGAAGAAGAACCATTGTTCGAGGAATCCGAAGACTTCTTTAAATGGCGTTTCTATAAGATAATCGAAAACATAAAGAAAAATATTTATTTGAGACAATCCCTCTGTGAAACGGCGGCCAACTTTGATAATAGGCATGAAGAAAAAATCCATAATAGGGGACAAAAAACTTTGTTTTGCGGGAATAGTGTAGCTGTGAGCAGTTTGACTAATTCTATAAGCCAAAAATGAAATAATCGCTATGAAAAAAATGAAGATCCCCTGCGATGCAGGGCTAAACTTGAGACGTTCCAGAGCATAAATCATTAAGCCAAAACTTAGGATAAATCCTCCCCACCAAAGAAGCGTAAAAATGAAGTTTAACACTGGATTTTGCTTATCGGGTTTAAGACTGAGAATTAAAGGCCTGTCTAATTCCGGCCTATCAACAAACAAAATGTTCATAATCCTATCATAAATTCTTTTCGTGTTGCTTTTATCCGGAATGCGTATAAAAAGACTGGCAATTACCATGAGGAATGGCGGAACAACTATATTAATAATCAAAGAATTCCACATTACGCGGCCTAGAAAAATATTGTCATACGTTGCCTCAACAGAAAATGCAAATATAAATTTGGTGAGCAAAATAAAAATTACCGATCTGACAATAGCGGTTCTGACTTTGGAGGAAATAGTTTTATAACGTCCTTCTGCGGTTAAAAATACGCTGTTTTGGAATTCCGAAACATTGGTGATAAGGTTTCTTACGCTGCCTCTTTGTTTTCTAATAATCTCGGCAAAAATCAAAAATGGCGGAAGCTGTTTTTTAATATAGGAGATAATCCTGTCTTTAAGGGGATAATTAATCTGTCTTTCCAATTCCTTGTATCCCTTTATGAAGCTCTCAGCTATTTTTTGGACATTGGTTTCTGATAATTCTCCAAAATATTGCTCAAACAAATGAAATCTTAAAAAAGCAATATCGTCTTTGGCAAAAGCGCGTCTGACTGCAATAAATACCTGTATATCGCGGGTTTCGCTGGTGTCGTCTTTGATAATAACTTTTTCTCTCAAGAGATGGAAAATAAAATTTGAAATCAATTCTATGTCTTTATTTTTATTAAGCATTACTTCCAAACGAGATGAAAGAAGCTGATAAATAAGTGTATCTACCCTTATTTTTATGTCATGCTGCATTTTTAAAAGATGCTCTCTTAAGGAAAGATAAAGATCAATTGTGCGAGCAACTTTTTTGACATCTTCTTCGGTTATGCTTGCATCCGGAAAGTAACGCGCCCATAAAAGTTCACGCATTAAAGGAGCAGCTGTTTTTTCACCGGTTCCGCCAAAAATTAGTCTTCTTTTAAGAATTCTTTCTATTGCGGCTCTGCGAACCACTTCTTCTTCCCTGTAATCCATTGCGTTTCGGAATTTCTCATACCATGTGGCCAGTTCGGAGACAAATCTGTTGACATTTATTCCGTTCTTTGTCTGCTTTTTGATTTCCTCTTTCTCAAAAGAGGAAATCAAAAGATTCGCAAGATGAGATAAATTCACGCTGTCCATATAAAATAATTTTATAGTGTTTGGAGAGGAATGTAAAGATTTCTACTTTGTATTGTCTATTACTCCGCTTTTTCTTTGAAAATTTTTGGTCATGTCTATTAACTTCTTTTGCAGATGTTCTGCCTGCTCTTCGGTTCCGCCTTTTTCTAGAGTTACCCTACGTATTGTTTCCCTGACACTTCTCTCAACCTCTTCCACATAAACGGGTATATGCTTTTTTTTCTTTCCTTTAGAAATAGGGTCGAGTGAAGCTATAACATGCAGAAGAGCTCCGTTTCTCCAATCTTCTCCCGCCTCTATTCTTTCTTCATTAGTAGCATTCGGATTATCAATAATTAGATACGCCCCGATCATGCTTACGAAGTTGCCGTTCCCTACCCTGGAAACACTTAGCATTTCTCTTCCCTGCTCCAATTTATCTCTTGCCAATTTTTTCCGCGGCCAAGCCATCCCTATTCTGTTTCGTACGAACTCGCGGCCTGAAGGCTTTTCTTTCATTAATTCAAACGAGCTTAGGACAGAATTGCTTTTTCTTCTAACCCTTTTAGGTTTTTAAGAACTATAAGTTTTTTATTATACCTTATTAATCCCCTTTTTTCAAATTTTTTAAGTTCTATGCTAACCGTTTCCCGAGTTAAACCTGCTAGATTTGAAATATCTCTATGTGTAAAAGGAATCTGAATTTCAGTGCCTTCAATCTTTTTAACGCCAAATTCTTTGCCGTTAATAAGCAGTATTGATGCGAGTTTGGAAGATGCGTTTCCAAAGGTTAGATACGTCATTCTTTTCAAAGCGAGCTGAAATCTGGTAATAATGTGCCTGGTAATATCAAAAAAAACATCAACATTCACTTCAATAAAGTCCAAAAATTCTTCTCTTGGCACTCTAATAATTTCACAGTCGGTCAAGGCTTCCAAGTTGTAAATACTTGGTTCTTTTCCGAAAAAAGTCCAAACTACCGGAAAAAATTCACCGGGCCTATAAATAACCAGTGTCAGCTCTTTTCCCTCTTTAGAGATAGATTCAAGTCTGGAATAACCGCTTTTTAAAAACATCAGTCCCTGAGGCAGATCTCCGTTACGTAAAATTATCTCATCTTTTTTGTAATGAAAAGTTTTGCGTTTTTCTAGAAAATTTTGGATTTTTTTATCTCCATTTATAATCACGGGTGTATTGTACCACAAAATCGGAAAATCTATATTGTTAAGTGCGTCACATCGCTTCAGTAAGACAGATTACTGAGAAATTTATTCTCTAGTTGTAGGCTAGTACTCTGAAAGGAGAAATATATTATGAATATGAATGATATATACCAAACCCCGTTATTTACGTCTTGGCCAAGGCCATTCTCTTCGGAGAATTTAAAAAAGTGTTTTGGCCTGAAGAAAAAATTTCAAAAATACAGAAACAATAAGAATGAAGAAAAACTATCTCCGTTGTCCTACTTTATGAAAATGTTCTCAATGTCCTATTAATTAATCTCCAGAGAATTTACGGAAATCCAGACAAGAATTATTCCTAACAAAAGAAGAAGGCTTTCAAAAAAAGCTGCTTTTTTCCTTTTCTCGTAGTGAATTTCGGGAATTAGGTCAGAAGCAGCAATATAGATGAATAAACCCGCGGTAATTGCCAAAAATATAGGTATGTAGCTCTCTAAAACATCCCCTGTCATATAAGCAATCCCCGCCCCAAGAAAAGCGAAAGCAGCGCTAACTATGTTTACTAAAATTATTTTTTTTCTTTTAAGGCCCTTGTGAAGCATCAATCCAAAATCTCCAATTTCCTGCGGTACCTCGTGAGCAAAAACAGCAATTGCTGTAACAATTCCTAAAGGTATACTAATCATAAAAGTAGCAGCTATCACAATTCCATCTATAAAATTATGCATAGTGTCCCCTATAATAATTAAAGGAAGCGTAGTTTTTGATTCTTTATGGTGTTCATGATGCTCCTCGTGATGATGGAACCAATGAATAAGTCTTTCCAGAAGAAAAAAGACAACTATACCCAATAACGTCCAGAAAAATACATCTATTCCATTTTTCTCTCCTTCGTGAAGAGCTTCGGGAAGAAGATCAAGAAACGCAGCGCCAAGCAAAATTCCCGCAGCGAAAGAAGCAAGGAAGTGAGAAATTTTAAGAGCAAATTTTTCGTAAGACAACAGAATAATTCCCCCAATTAAAGCGCCTAAGGAACCTATAAATGCAAATAATAAAATGTATCCTAAGGTTGACATAATTTACCTACCTGCAAAGCCTGTGCTCCTGCCCGACATTGCAAGTCATTGCAGGCGGGACAAAGACCGAAAAATTCCAAAGAATGCCTTAAAACTTTAAACCCGTATTTCTTTTTGATTTGTTTTTCAAGAGTTGGGACGATTGTGTCGGAAACATCCTCTACTTTTCCGCAATTTTCGCAAATTAAGTGATGATGGTCTTCTTTATTTGATAATTCGTACCTTGTTTTTCCTTCCTGAAATTGTACCGGTATTGTTATCCCCTTTTGAGTCAAAGTATTCATGATCCTAAATACCGTAGCAGGATCAGCCTTAATCCCTTTAACATTTAAATGGTTAATTACAGAAGTTACATCGATAGGCTGATCTGACTTTTCCAAAAAACTCATCACGGCAACTCTTGCCGGAGTTGCACGTAAATCTACTTCCCTTAATTCATCTTTACAATCGTGTATTTTCGCTATCATAGTTATATTATATCACAAATGCAAGTCAATTGCAAGTAATAATTTTATTGAAGCTCTTAGTCTAAAGCAGCGGAGAAAGTCATATTATAGATTGATTTTGTCCTTATATTTCCTTATAATGCTTATTCTATGACCGAAGGAAGAGTAGGAAAAGAATATACCCTAGTGGAGACAGAACAATAATTTCAATCTCACGATTTAATAAAAGAGGTATTGTTTTTGAACTTTACATGTTAGATAAGTTACCTCAGCAACCTGTCCGCCAAAAATTAAGACAAGGTAAAAAATAATTTCTAACCTCCCACCCTTCGGAAAACTTTTTTGGGTGATGACAAAATATATGCTAATATGGTAATATACTTATGAATACATCCTTTGAATGGGACGGTGAGAAGAATCTTGAAAATTTGCGTAAACACCAAGTAGATTTTCAAGTTGCTCAGTATGCATTTATTGACCCGAAACGCGTTATTGCCGAGGATATAATTCATAGCAATAAAGAAAAACGATTTTATTGTTTCGGGAAAGTGAAAGGAGGTGTTTTGACTGTCCGTTTTACATATCGGAATAACAGCATCCGTATAATCGGTGCGGGATATTGGAGAAAGGGCAAAAATATATATGAAAAACATAATAAGATACAGCAATGAACCAATAGAAGAACGCGTAATAAGCGATTTCTTACCAAGTCCAGAAAGTTTGATTCTAAAAGAGAAAAAAACAAGAGTAACTTTGACTCTTAGTCAGAAAAGTTTGGATTTTTTTAAGATTGCTGCAAGAAGGCATAGTGCTTCCTATCAAGCAATGATAAGAAGACTTCTTGATTATTATGTGGCAAATCAGAACGCGTAAAGCACGGGAGAATGTGAGTGGCTTATGGAAAAATTAATCCGAAAATAATTGGAGTTATATTTATCTTCGCCGTAACCCGCCTCACCTAGCTGTCGGAGCTTCTGATATAATTGCCTCGTGATTAAAGTAGTATTATTTGATGCAGATGGAGTTATTGTTAATGGTGAAATATTCAGTAATGTTTTAA
>CAZYIC010000040.1:0-8642 GCA_964646925.1 uncultured Gammaproteobacteria bacterium | reverse complement strand
GAACGCATCAGGGGGATTCCTCACAAACCTGTTGAGGAGGGGGTGCAAATCACCCGATAAGTGAACGAACAAAAATAGCTCGACTTTCACGCGAACGAGTTTTTGGTACTTTTGTCGGCACAAAAGTACAAAGAAAAATAAAAATTTAGATCCTGAAACAAGTTCAGGATGACATAGGAAAATTTCTCTGATAGAATTACAGCATGAATAAATTTTATATAACAACAGCTATTGATTACGTTAATGATACTATTCACATTGGCCACGCTTTTCAAAAAATAGCAGCTGATGTTTTGGCGCGTTATTACAGAATCATTCTTGGAAAAGAAAATGTTTTTTTCTTAACAGGAACTGATGAGTATGGACAAAAGGCTGAAAAAGCAGCAAAAAATGCAGGACTTTCTCCTCTTGAGTTTGTCCGGAAAATTGCTGCGACTGATAAAGAACAACAAGATTCCTTGAATATTTCCTACGACAGATTTATTGAAACAACAGACGAAGATCATGCGAAAGTTGCGCAGGAAATTTGGAAAAGAGTTGATGCAAATGGAGACATAGAGCTTGGAGATTATAGCGGATTATATTGCGAAGGTTGCGAAGCTTATTATGAAGAATCAGATTTGCAAAATGGCAAATGCTCCTTTCATCCAAATTTAGAAATTAAGAAAATAACTGAAGAAAATTATTTCTTTAAATGGTCAAGATATAAAGACTTTTTAATCGAGCATATAAATAAAAATCCTGATTTTATTTTCCCAAAACACCGCGCAAATGAAATGCTGGAGTTTGCCAAGAATATAAAAGATATTCCAATCTCACGATCTAATTTTACTTGGGGCGTACCAATTCCCACCAATTCGGCGGGCAGGCCCAATGAAAAAAAACAAGCCTTGCCTACCGGCAGGCAGGTTATGTATGTTTGGTTCGACGCATTAACAAATTATTTGACAGGTGTTGGCTTTTTGAAGGATTCAAAATTATTTGAAAAATTCTGGCCCGCAGATGTTCACATTTTAGGAAAAGACAATCTTCGCTGGCACGCGCTTTTGTGGCCCGCAATACTTAAATCCGCAGGCATTGCACTGCCAAAAACAATTCTTGTTAATGGATTTTTAAACTTAAATGGGCAAAAAATAAGCAAATCCTTAGGCAACGTAATCAGACCAACTGACTGGGTTAAAAAATATGGAGCAGATGCTATCAGATATTATCTTTTAAGATATACCAACATAACCGAAGACAGTGACATTTCTGAAGAAAAATTAAAACAAGCTTATAATGCTGACTTGGCAAATGGTCTTGGGAATTTAGTCGCTCGCGTCGCGAAATTATGCGAACGGGTGGAAATAGATTTTAAAATCAGCACGGATATAAAAGTTTATCATCGAGTAGATGAGCAACTCAAAAATTTTCGATTTGATAACGCTCTTTTAGCAGTATGGATAAGAATCAAGGTAAAAGATGAAGAAATAAGTAGGGATGAACCATGGAATAAATCAGGCGATGAGTTGTTTAACATATTACAATCTGCCGTCGATGAAATAAGAAAAATTGCATTTAATTTAAAAATCTTTTTACCGGGAACTGCAAAAAAAATCGAGGAGCAATTCAAAGGACCCAAAATCATCTCCCAAAAACCCCTCTTCCCGAGAATTTAGATCTTTATTCTAAGTACAAAAAGATACCGATCTTGACATAATGCAATTAAGCATGCTTTAATGATTTAAATCATTAAAGCAATATGACGCAGGTTTCCAGCTACCCCATTTCGAAAGAAATTGCTGACCGAATTTTTGAGATTTTTCTTAAAAGTCTGGTTAAAATCCATGATCAAAAAGAGGCGGATCAATTTATTTCTGACCTTTTAACTCCTACCGAAAAAATCATGCTTTCAAAAAGACTTGCGATTGCCTTGCTTTTGCAAAAAGATTATGACTACAGAACTATTCAAAAAATTATTAGAGTAAGCGCTGCTACTATTGCCTCTGTGAATATGGCAATCCGATACGGAAGCGAAGGATACAGAAATCTGCTTAATAAAATTCTCAGGGAGGAAAAATTGATTAGCATTATGGAGAAATCGATTTCAAAACTCCTGTCTTTTCCGGCTAAAGCAACCAAAGGCGGAGCGGTCTGGAGATATTTAAAAGATGAGATA
Source organism: uncultured Gammaproteobacteria bacterium (assembly GCA_964646925.1). GTDB lineage: Bacteria > Patescibacteriota > Microgenomatia > Levybacterales > UBA12049 > GWB1-37-8. The sequence goes on along the minus strand of CAZYIC010000040.1, from coordinate 6,484 downwards.
GATAAAAGCAGGAAGAAAAATAAGAAAGCGTTCTGACTTCAATGATTTAAATCATTGAAGCAATTAGAAAGAAAAGAATTTAGTACTTGCAAAGAGATGCTTTTTTATACTAAGATTGATGTCGTTTTGACATGAAACATCCCAAAAAAACTGACAAACAAAAACTCCTTCTTATTATTTTATTTTTATGTCTAATTGTTCTAAGCGCTGTTTCCTTTTTCTACTTTCTTGAGTCAAGAAAATCTCAAAATTTCATTTTAAGTTTGAATAAGACTATAGACTCTACAAAAAAAGAATTGAATAAGTTAAAAAACGAAGATCAATACAAGATTAACGAACAATTAAAAACAGACATTAAATCAACCCATGATTCCTATAGCGAAACTGTCAAAGCCTATGAGAAAATCTTGGATTTGAAAGCGCAAAAGCAAGATGTTGGCGATTTGGAAAAAACTTATGCGGGAATTTTACAATATTTAACTGATCTTAATTATTCATCCGGATCCGCTCTGCTGACGGAATTAAATAACGATATAAACAAGAAATATAACGCAATTGCTGCGACACAGAGTTCATTACCTTCAAATCAAACAGCAACTGCAAGCAATACTCCGCCATCAAGCGGATACAGTTTTCAGGCAGTAAAAACAGATTCGGGAACTTTTAATGTTGCAATTATAGCTGCTGATCTTAACAGCACAAGGGTTATTGTTGATACCGCTTCAGATTCCGATTGCAGTAATAATTGCCCTGTTATGAGTCTTAGTGATTACGTGGGACGAAGTGGAGCATATGCCGGCATTAATGGACCATTTTTCTGCCCCGCAGAATATCCAAGTTGTGCCGGAAAGACAAATTCTTTTGACACTCTTTTGATGAATAAAAACAAACACTATTTTAATTCCGATAATAACAAATACAGCACTGTGCCGCTTGTTTATTTTTCAGGAAACAGTATGGGAGTAAGAGGACAATCTTTGGATTGGGGACGGGATACGGGTGTAGATGCTGTTGTGGCTAACTTTCCTCTTTATCTTTCAGGCGGCAATAATAATTTTGGAGGAAGTTCGGATCCAAAGATTAATAGCTCTGGAGCCCGAACCTTTGTTGCAAGCAAAGGAAATTTTGTTTACATTGGCATAGTTTATAGCGCCTCCGCAGCTCAAGCCGCAAGCGTTCTCAAGACATTGGGAATGGAAAACGCATTGGGACTTGACCAGGGCGGATCAACCGCTCTTTGGTCCAATGGCTATAAAGCGGGTCCGGGCAGAGGTCTCCCCAGCGCCCTCCTTTTCGTGAGGAAATAATCTAAAATTTATATTGCATTATTGGTTCTGCGTTAAAGAATTTGGTATTATTTGTTTATTGGTAGTATTTTTGTATGATTGATGTGCATTGCCATCTGAATTTCCATTCTTTTGAAAAAGATTATGATGAGGTTATTAAAAGCGCGTTTGGAGCAGGAGTAACAAAAATAATAAATGTCGGAACCAAAATTGATTCAAGCGAAAAGGCAGTTGAATTAGCTTCAAAATACGATAATTTATACGCGATTGTCGGAGTTCACCCTCACCACGCAGACAAACCCGAGCCTGGATGGCTTGAAGATTTGGAAAAGCTTGCAAAAAACAAAAAAGTTGTTGCGATTGGAGAAATAGGCATGGATTATTTCTCTTATAAATCCAACGCAATCGTAAATCCAAAACTACAAAAAGAGGTTTTCATTAAGCAAATTGAGCTGGCCCATAAGCTTAATTTACCCCTGCAAATCCACAACCGCCAAGCCGGCAAAGAGATAATTGACATTCTCTTAAATCATAAATCTTACCTCTTAAGTCCTCCAGGCATGTTCCATTGCTTTGCAGGTTCTATTGATGTTCTAAAATCTGCCTTACAGATGGGATTCTATATTGGTTTTGACGGCAATATTACATACAAAGGCCTTGCTCCCGGAGAGGATACAGACCTGAAAGATTTAGTCAAATATACTCCTCTTGAGAGAATAGTAGTAGAAACAGACAGTCCTTTTCTAGCTCCGGAGCCTCATCGTGGCAGCAGGAACAAACCGGAATATGTTATAATTATAGCCAAGCTTATCGCGCACATCAAAGCCATAGCTTTTCAAGAGGTAGAGGCAAAAACAACGGCAAACGCAACAAAATTATTTACTTTATGACACGCTCGACTGTTGCTCAGTGTCATAGTGAGGAATTCGAACTATGACTGCTTTTTTTCAGAAAATATTTTCACGTTACCCGGTAAAAACTAGGCGTGGACTGGAACTTCTTCCGGGAGCCGTATCCTGGACTTTGATTCTTTTTCCTATCTGGGGAGCACTTTTAATACCCTATATTGTTGCGTATTTTATTTTGTTTTTCGACGTTTATTGGTTTTATAAATCATTTTCCCTTGCAATTGCAGCCGGAATTGCTTCCAAAAAAATAAAGCGGGCTGAAAATATAGATTGGCTTTCAAAGGTAAAAAATTCTAAGAATTATCGGAAAATTAGTCATGTTGTAATTATTCCAACCTACATGGAAACCGTAGATAAATTGAGAGAGACTCTTAGCTCCATTGCTCTTCAAACTTTTCCTACACATAAAATTTTTGTAGTTCTAGGGATGGAAAAAAGAGAAATAGCAGTAAAAGAAAAAGCAGATATATTAATACGGGAATTTAAAAAAAAATTCGGAGAAATTTTTGCTACCTATCATCCCGATATAGCAAGTGAGGTAAAGGGGAAATCTTCCAATCAATCTTTTGCATCGAAAGAAGCTTATAAAAAATTGGTTCTTAAAAAAGTCATTGACATAAATTATGCAACAATATCTTCTGTTGATGCGGATTCTATCTTCGACAAACAATATTTTTCTTATCTGGCATTTGAGTTCCTCAACGATCCTAAGCCTTACAATAAATTTTGGCAATCGGCAAATGTAAATCACAATAATTTCTGGCGTGTTCCCGCTCCCATAAGGATTATCGCTTTTTTTGGTTCTCTGTGGAGAACCGCAGTCTTAGTCCAGGGAGATAGATTGATTTCAAATTCAACTTATTCTTTGTCTTTTTCTCTACTTAAAAAAATTGGGTTTTGGGATACCGATGTTATTCCTGAAGACTATAGAATTTTTTTCAAAGCCTTTTACAAACTTAACGGCAATATATGGGCAAAACCGATATTTTTAAAAACTTCTATGGATTCTCCGCGATCTTCGAATTTTTTAAAAAGTCTGAGAAGTAAATATCAACAGGAGCAAAGATGGTCTTGGGGAACATCTGATGACCCTCTTTTTATCAAATGGTGGCTTACGGTTCCCAACATTCCCTTCTTAAGAAAAAGTCTTTTGCTTTACCACGTATTACTTGACCATTTTCTCTGGCCGGTAAACTGGTTCATTATCACTGTCGCGGCAAATATTATAACAATTATCAATCCTGTTTTCTCAAGAACAACAATCGGATTTACACTGCCCCGTTTGGCAGGATTTATTTTAACATCCTGTTTAATCGCTCTTTTGGTAATGGTTATTATTGACTTTAGAAATAGACCAAAAGACCCGTCTGTCTCTAAAATACGCCAATTGCTTTTTCCATTGGAATTTATTCTCCTTCCCGTCGTCGGATTTTTCCTTTCTACTTTCCCCGCTTTAGTTTCCCATACACTACTCATGTTTGGAAAAAGACTGGAATACAAAGTTACGGAAAAATCATAATCCATATGAGAAAAACCATGAAGTTAATTGAGAGAAGCAGAGAGTTTTGGTTCGTTATATCTACCTTGTTTTTGTTTTTTATCTTAAGACTTCCTTCACTTTTTGAACCGCTCTGGTACGGAGATGAAGGAATATATCAAGTTATTGGGACTTCTTTAAATAACGGAAAACTCCTATACAAAGAAATATTCGACAACAAACCTCCTCTTTTATACTGGTTTTACGCCATCTTGAATTCCGATCAGTTTTTAATAAGACTGGCATCCCTTGTAACAGGAGCTCTTTCTATTGTAGCCTTTTTTTATCTGTCTCGACAGATTTTTAGAAATAATAAAAATAATATTCATCTTATAACTACTTTTATTTTTGCTATCTTCTTTGGTTTGCCGATACTGGAAGGCAATATTGCAAATGCAGAAAATTTCATGCTCCTGCCAATAATTCTTGCCGGCCTTTTAATCTTCAAAGGGGTTAATTCCAATTTTAAATTTTCAACTTTCAACTCTCAACTTTCAACTTTTTTAGCCGGTTTACTTCTGGGACTCGCTTTTCTTTTTAAGACTGTTGCTGTTTTTGATTTACTCGCTTTTGTTTCTTTTTATTTTATTACAAATTTTAATTATGTTAAAAAGCAAACTGTCAATATTTTGGCTCTAGTTACCGGCTTTTCTTTACCCATGCTTGCTGTTTTCCTATTTTTTCTTTTGAATGGTGCATTTACGGATTTTATAAAAGCCGTCTTTATTGCCAATATTTCTTATGTAAGTTACGGAAACAGAATTGGAAGTTTTCCTTTTTTTCTTTTTGCAAAATTGATTGTTTTAGGCGTATCTATTCTGTACGTTTTTACAAAAAGGGGGAAAATAGATAAAACTTTGCTTTTCGTTTTCATCTGGTTTGCTTTTTCTTTATTCAATGCATTTTTCTCTCAGCGGCCATACACTCACTATCTTTTAGTTTTAATTTCCAGTTTTTCTCTAATGATAGGGCTTATTTTATTTGATAAAAAACACCAAAAGATAATTGCCGTACTCTTTGTCATTGCTTTATTGGCAATAATTAAAACCTTCGGGATACCTAACTTTAGTAAAAGTATCAGATACTATCAAAACTTTATTTCTTATATAAAAGGCGACAAAACAACAGCTCAATATCAGGGGTTCTTTGATTCAAAAACTCCAACCGATTATGAAATAGCCCGCTTTATCAGACCAAAACTTAGTAAAAATGATACTGTTTTTGTCTGGGGAAACAATGCTCAATTGTATCAGCTAATCGGAGTGATTCCTCAAACAAAATATGTTGTTGCCTACCACATATCAAATTATAAAGATGGAATTGCCGATATGGAAAATACCATAAAAAAAACTAAGCCAAAATTTATTGTAGTTATGCCTAACCTGGGATATATTCCATATGGTCTTATAAATTATTCAAAAAAAATAGATATTAATAACGCTGTAATTTATGAAAGAATTTTTTAAAGACGTTCTTTCGGACAAAGCCATAACTCTTGCTTACTCTATAAATGGATTTTTTATAATTGCAATTGTTGTCTTTATTCTGTTTTCCTACAATTCTCTTCCGCCATTTGTTCCAATTTTCAATCAATTGCCATGGGGGGAACAAAGACTTGGAGCAACTTTTACCATATTTATTCCGGTTCTGGCTTCTTTATTAATTCTTATAATAAATTTGATTGCCAGCGCTGTAACTTATAGAACAATACCCCTTGTTGCCCGTATGCTTGCGGCTATTAGTCTTCTTGCCTCAATTCTTACTTGTTTTCTTATTGTTAAAAGTATTACTTTGATACTTTAATTATGGTAATCCTTCCTTTTATAATTGCATTTTTCTTAACCACCATTATAACACCCGTATCTCTAACTATTATCAAAAAAATGGGACTTCTTGATGATCCAAAAAACCATAAACATCCCGGCATAATTCATAAAAAACCAATTCCCCGAGGAGGAGGCATTCCTCTTTTTATAGGCATTGTGCTAACCGGGATTTTTTTCTTGCCCCTTACAAAAGCTATTATTGCGCTTTTAATTGCCGGATCTATTGCGCTTTTAATTGGCGTCATTGATGATAAGTTTGATATATCTCCATATGTGAGATTTCTGGCAAATATTGCGGTTGCGGGAATAGTTGTAGCATCGGGAATTACTATTCCTTTTATAACAAATCCTCTTGGTGGAATACTTTATCTAAATTCCATAAATCTTTCTTTTGATTTTCTGGGACTCCATTTAATATTCGTGCTTTCGGATATTGTTGCTATGCTTTGGATTATTTGGGTAATGAACATGCTGAATTGGAGCAAGGGGGTTGACGGTCAAATGCCCGGAATTGTAGCCATATCCGCGGTTGTAATCGGATTCCTTAGTCTTCGGCTTGGAGGACAGGATTCGTTTAGTGAAATCGCCGTAAATCTTTCCTTTATAATCGCAGGCAGTTCTTTAGGATTTTTAATATTTAATTTTCACCCGGCAAAAATATTTCCGGGATATGGAGCAACTGCAGTTTATCTGCTCCTGAGCGCAGTGTCAATTCTATCGGGAGCTAAATTAGCAACAGCAATTTTGGTCATGGGAGTACCAATGATAGACGGAGTATTTACAATAATGCGGCGGCTCTTAACAGGCCGCTCTCCTTTCTTGCATGATAAAAAACACCTTCATCATCTTCTTCTAAGTCTTGGTATGGGACAAAGACGCATTGCATTGTTTTATTGGATAATCTCTGCTATATTAGGATCGCTTGCC
>CAZYIC010000039.1:0-8734 GCA_964646925.1 uncultured Gammaproteobacteria bacterium | reverse complement strand
TTGCTTTGAAGAATAACTTATGAAAACAGAAATCCTGTCCATGTTAATTTATGATGCGTGCCAAGAGTAAAGATTTAGAAATTTTTTGTTCTTTTCCAAGAGTTTTGCTTCTTGTTCGCACCAGATAGAATAAGTTCCGGGCTTCTCATTAATTTCTCTTAAAAAATCTAGCCATTTTACCCATCTTATATTTTCCACCTCGTCTTTATTTATTTCCGGTTCGCGGTCAGTAAAAGTAACAAAAACAGGGCAAATTTCATTTTCAACAATGCCGTTCATTTCGGCTCTGTAGGAAAAATCCGGCAGAATTTCATGGACATCATTAAGATCAATTCCTAACTCAAACTTAAGCCTTCTTTTAACAGCATCAATATTGGATTCATTTAGCATGGGATGTCCGCAGACAGAATTAGACCAGATAAGCGGCCATGTTTTTTTCTTCCTGCTTCTCTGCTGAAGCATTAACTCCCCCTTAGAATTAAAAAGAAAAAGAGAAAATGCTCGGTGTAGCGGCGTATTTTTATTATGCGTTGCTAATTTTGGAGCAGTTCCCAAAACATTATTATTTTTATCAACCAAAACAACATGTTCTTCTACTTTTTCCATAATGCGAAAAGAAAACTTATAAGTAAATAAAGCAATAATGCCTGCCAAAAAAGAATCGAGATAAGAGCAGTGCTTAAAATAATTGAGATAAATTCTCTTCTTAGTCCGTAGACGTTTATTAAAAATGCTCCAACGCGTCCTAATATAAAAAATACGAAAAGCCCGATAAAGGGAGAGAAAATTACAGGTAAAAGCACAGGACGCCTGGTAACTTCCCTAATTGTTGAAAAAGGATGGAAGGTAAGTCCCAAAAGTGTTTTTGTCCAAATATACGCAATAAAAATTAAAAAAGTTCTTTTCTTCATCTCTATAATTTTCCGAAAATTTTCAAAATAAACTCATCGTATCTTTGTCCAAAAACGGAATGAAAAATTAAGGTAAGTATAAAAGCAAAGGGAATTAATATTCTCCACGGATGGTTTCCAAACCAAAAGCTAACCGAAGTGAATAATCTTGGCAAAAACATCCCCTTGATTATTTTTTCTTGTTCTTGCGCTCTTTCTTGTAACTTATTGAGAAACTGTTGCTCGTTCATGTTTCGACTTCGCTCAACATCTTTGATACTTCGACAAGCTCAGTACGGGCGTACGCTAATTTGAAACTTTGGCGGGCTCTAAAGAGGAGCGACTCTGTTGCTTTAAATGATAGGTTTAATTGCTTTGCCAATGCTTTTACCGGAATCTTTTCTTCATAATGCAGTCTTAATATTCTTTGATACTTTAATGAAAGACTGCGAAGAACAAGTTCGATATTGTCGCGAATCTTATTTTTTTCATACTGAAATTCCGGCTGATTAATTTCCGATTCAACAATTTCAAGAAACGGCATACTAGATAAAAGTACGGATTTAATTTTCTTTTTACGGTAAAAATCAACCATCTTGTTATGCGCTATTTTATAAAGCCAAGCCATTGTGTTTTCTTCTTTTTGAAGTAAGGATAAAGAGTCAATTGCTTCCAAAAAAACATCGTTTGTAATTTCTTGCGCGTCTTCGTGTCTGGGAAGTTTTTTGGTAAGATAGGAAAAAATTTTTGGAGAATAGGATTTGTAAAATTCTATGACAGCCTTTGTGTCCCCTTGAAGAATTCTTTGTATAAAAGAAAAAGACATATAGAAAACTCAAAAGGTAATAAGATTTATATTATAACAGATTTATTGACAAAAATGCCTTTTCGAATGATTTTACTCAACCCCGCGACTGTATTTTACATGGAAGAAAATAAGTGGCTGTTAATTCCTTTTTATAGCGATCCAACTTCTGTTGTTTATGATAGTCAAGTAGATAAATTTAGAGACTTTTCTATAAAGGCTAAAAATTTAACTGGGCTTAGTTTAGCGATAGTAGATGATGGAAGCGGATTAAATCCGGAAGATTTTATGGGTTTCACAAATCGATTAATTCAACTTCCTGAAAATGGCGGAAAAGCAGGAGCGGTTAGACATGGGCTTAAATCTCTTTTAGAGGATACTGCTATTAATCCTGAATTTATTATTCAGTACGATGGTGATGGGGATCAATCTTATGCTGATATTCCTCATTTCTTAACAAAATTTCAAGAGATAACTCAAAGGGACCCAAATAAGCCTGCCCTATTAATTGGAGATAGATATTCAGATAGGTTAATTACTAGTCCTAATCCTAGTTCTATTGTTTATAGGCAATCTCTTCTCATATTTTTTGGAGCTTTGGCAAGACAATTTGGATTTGATGTGAGAGATTGGGTCTCTGGGGCAAGAGGATATACGAAAGAGTTTGCTAGAAGATTTCTAGAAAAGAGTCGTTCAAATAGTTACGGATTGGAGGCAGAACAGCTTGTTGTCGCTTATTTAGAAAAAGCATCAGTAGGAACAGTTCCCCTGGCTTTTTCAAGACCTAGAGATCCTCATACGTTGATGTCAAAATGGTTAGAGAATTTTGATTCTTTTTTGCTTTATCGAGATGAATTAAAAATGCAAGGACAAGATCGTGTTGTGGACGTTGTAGAGATATTAACTGAAAATTTAAGGAAAGGAGTTGAATATTTTGATATTAGTCTTATTCCTCTTGGAGAGAATACCACTATTAATTTCAAAAAACATGGAGTAACATATTCCGCAGAAATTCCAGCAGAACATAGGGCGAAAACATTTAGTGGGGAGAGTCCTTTTAACATACGAAAGGAAACTTATAGATAGATGTTTTATAACGCTCACGTTTTCTTTGCATCCAAACTTTATAATTCTGATAGTCCTTTAATTTTGATAGGCAGTATTCTTCCGGATATAGCCATAACAAAAATAATTGAATGGGACAATAGTTTGCATCACACAAGCAATCTTGTGAATCTCCTTAAATTTGTAGAAAAGCATAATTCATCGTTGAAAGATCTTTATAAAGGTGTATTTTCTCATCGCATATTAGATGATTTTTCGCATAATAATTACCGTGGGAGTTTCGGGTATGCATATCAAAATAATGAAGGATTGTCACAGACTATTTCAAAATACTATGAATTAGATAAAGAAGCGGCAAAAAGAATTGCTCATAATTATTTTGAAAGCGCTGTTGATATGCTTTTATTGAAAGAGAATCCTGGATTAAGATTTAAGCTCAAAAATGCAATAGAACAAGTTAATATAGATTCTATTTCAGATATCTTAAGCTTATATTTTGGAAGAAATAAATTAAAATTTAGACTTGCCTTAGTTAAATACTGTAGATTAATTAGTGAATCCAATATGGAAAACTTAAAAGGTTTGGTAAGGTTTTGGGAGGGTTTAGAGGAAATGTTATATATTAAAAGAATTGGTGTTGATAAAAAAACAGAATTGCTGAAGCTTTCGATTAATTTAGCAAAAAATACTTATAAAGATTTTATAAATGATTGTCTTAAGAAGAGTTATGAGAAGATAGGCATTTAGCTTCAATTTTGCTCCGAATGATTTTGAGGAAAGTTACGACTATGTAAAGTAGGAGGACATAAAAACCTGAGTAAAGTCAGGTATTTTTTTGTATAATTAGAAAATGGTTGAAGCAATTGAACGCAGGGGTTTATTAATTCCTGAGCTAAAGCCCGCTGTTACAAATTTGCAAGTGTCCGAAATGTTTGGCTCAGATTATAGAGAGCGAATCACAAGGAGGGCTGCTGAGTTTGGCATAGATGAACCTCTGAGATTTTTTGATTCCCCAAAGCCGCATGAAGGCTCCCAAGCTTTATACCTCGCAGAGCAATTTGCGGGAGATAGCTTAGTTTTGGTTTCCGTACTTGGGCGCGGCATGAAGACATCTAAACATCATCACGAGCATCCTATGGGAAGCGAATTTTATTTACATATAGCGGGAGAGTCTTTCATTTCTATAAATGGCAATACTCTTGCTTTGAATAATAGTCAAGATAGAATTGAAGTTCCTTTACGAGTTAGTCATCAAGTAGAAGCAAAAGATAGCGCATCTTTAACGCTTATTATTATGAAAAATGCTCGTTTGGTGCCTCCTCATAGGTTGCATATAAAGGATTAAAATATGAAAAAGGTTATTCTTATTAAATTTGGTGGTTCCATAATTACAGATAAAGACGTACCCTATAAAGCTCGTCCTGAGGTTATAAAAAAGCTAGCGCAAGAGCTAAAAAAGATAAAAGATGTTTCTATAGTTTTGGCTCATGGAAGCGGAAGCTTCGGCCATACCTCCGCAGAAGAATTTGGCGGAAAGAAAGGTTACAAAAGTAAATGGGGTGTTGCAAAAGTGGCCCGGGATGCAATGGAGATAAATAGAATTGTCATGGATATTTTACTTGAAGAAGGATTGCCAGCAGTTTCTTTAAGACCAATGAGTATGATGACAACGTTTTCTGGAAAGTTAAAAAAGAATTTCTTTGAAGTAGTTGAGGAAGTTATTGCTCAGGGGCTTATTCCGGTTGTTTATGGGGATGTGATTTGGGATAAAAAATGGAAAAGTACTATTTATTCAGGCGAAACAACTCTTAACGAGATAGGAATTTATTTAAACAAAAGAGGCTTTAACGTGAATAAAATTATTCAAGTTGGGCAAACTTATGGGGTTTATGATGATAAAGGAGGCACAATTCCATCAATAAATAAAAAAAATTGGAAAGATATTGAACGTTTTGTTTTTAAATCAACAAATATAGACGTAACCGGCGCAATGAAACATAAAATTGAAAACGCACTAACTGTTGCAGGAATGGGAATAAACACGTTATTAATAAATGGAAATAGGGCAGATGAGTTGCCAAGTGCTCTTTTTGGGAAACCAGTTAAGGGAACACTTATAACGATATGATGCTGGAAAATAGAAACTCAACATTGTTACGAGAAGCAGAAGGAAAAGGGGCACTTGGTATTGGGGTCGCAATTGTCAGGATAGATCCAAGTAAAAACGGTGAGAATATTACTAATCCTACTCTGTGGACAAATAGAGAATTGAAACCCAAAGCAGAGACTGGAAGAGTGGCGGGACAAATCACTATTCCTTCTGACACGCGAAAAATAGGAGAGGGGGGATTTTCCAACGTGCTTGGAACGCTTGCGGAATTCAGCGATGATGACCTCCTGATAAGAGACATATGTTTTATGCGTGGATTTTCTTATTTTAAAAATAGGATTTGGGTTAAAGGTAATCCTTTCGATTTTGCCGTATTAGTTGTTGATAAGCCAATAACCGATCCGATTGTCCCTGTTGACGTAGATGAAGTTGTTCCCAATGGATGGATGTCTCTTGAAGATTTACGTATTCGGGATCCAAACATGGTGAGAAGTTTTGTCGGGCAAGTTGTAGGAAGTGCAGGTTCCAGAAGCGTGATTAGCGATGTTGTTGAGAGCTATTTTAACTTTCCGGAAAAAAGAATTCCTCTTTTAAGATTGTTACCGCCAGACTTCTCCATAACAAGCTTTTTTAATAAAAGAGAAAGACTGCCGGATGTTGTGGGAAATTCTGGAGTTATTTATAGTGCTAAATGATAGGTTATTTTCCAAATCTCCTTTGTCTTCTTGAATATTCTGAGACAGCGTTTTCAATATCTTCATCTTTTAAATCCGGAAAATGTTTTTGTAGAAAAATGTATTCTGCATAAGCAGCCTGCCAAATCATCAGTCCCGATGTTCTTTGTTCTCCTGAAGTTCTGATTATCAAATCCGGATTGGGATAAGGCTGATTTGCAGTGTCTAGAAAATTGTTAAATTGTTCTATTGTTAAATTGTTAAGATTAATATTTTCCTCAGACATTCTATGAATCCCCCTTATAATTTCATCTCGTCCGCCATAATCAATTGCGATATTTAAAATATAATTTTTGAAATCTTTTGTTTTCTCTTCAGAATCTTGAATTCTTTCTAAAAGTTTTTTGGAGATTCTATCGCGTCTTCCCATGTGAATTATTCTGATTTTTTCCTTCATCGCTTCCTTAAGATTTTTTTCGATAAATGTTTCGTACATTTTCATTAGGTATGAAATTTCTTCCTTGGAACGGTTCCAATTTTCCGTAGAAAATGCCCACATAGTTAATGTGTGAATGCCCATTGCGCGGATTTTTCTGCCGATTTTTATTGCTACAGCAAATCCCCTTCTGTGTCCTTCAAGGCTTGGGAGATGATGCTCTTTTGCCCATCTTCTATTCCCATCAGGAATGACGGCGATGTGGTTTGGGATGTGCGGATAAGCCATTTGTATATTATAACATTAGGTGTTATAATAGCCAAATGGCAATTAAAAAAAATCAAAAATCACCTGCCCGCAATGCTCCGCAAAGCGATGCAGGCGGGAAAATCAAAATGCAAAAGTCGAGTTTTGAAAAAGCAAGTTTAAAAATTCAGGACAAATCAACGCCTTCTGTTAGCAATTATCCGTTAACAAGCAAGTTAAAACAGCCGAAAGTTTTCATCGGATTAATAGTTGTTATTTTGGCAATTGCCGCATTTTTTCTAAGAGGATTGTTTGTGGCGGCATTGGTTAACGGGCAGCCGATTACCAGACTGGCGCTTATCCAAGAACTTGAAAAGCAGGGAGGAAAGCAAACATTGTCAGCGCTTGTTAACCAAGCTCTTATTTTGCAGGAAGCAAAGAAAAAAAACGTAGAGATCAGTCAAAAAGAAATTGACAATTCCGTTAAGCAAGTTGAAGATAGTCTAAAAACGCAGGGGCAAAATCTGGATACCGCGTTGGCAGTTCAGGGAATGACAAAGCAAGACTTCATAATGCAGCTAAAAATAAGGATTCTTGTTGAAAAATTGCTCGTAGATAAAATGAAAGTTACGGACAAAGAAGTTTCGGATTATATGGAAAAAAATAAAGAGACCCTCCCTACAGACGTAAAGGAAAATGAGTTAAGAAAACAAGTGAAACAGCAATTGGAGCAGCAAAAGCTGGCAAGTGCATCTCAAGCTTGGCTGGAAGAACTTAATAAAAACGCCAAAATCAACTACTTCGTCAATTACTAAATTTTGTCGGGGCGCCAGGAATCGGACCTGGACCGAACGACCCCCAGCCGCTCATTCTACCACTAAACCACGCCCCGTTGTTAAATTGATCTATTGCATTATAACAAAAAATTGTTACAATTGGCTTATTATGGGCAGGACACCTCAATCTGGTAAAACAATTCCAAACAGCCATGCTGAAGCATCGGGGAAACTCGCTGCTGTAAATCTGGCGATGGAACAAATTGAGAAACAGTATGGCAGGGGTTCCATAATGCGCTTCGGAGAAGTAGGCCAGAAATTCGATATCTCGGTTATCTCCACGGGCTGTCTTCCCTTGGATCTGGCGCTTGGAGTTGGTGGAGTGCCAAGGGGAAGAATTATAGAAATTTACGGCCCCGAAGCGTCGGGGAAAACCACGATTTGCCTCTCAATTATTGCCCAGGCGCAAAAACATGGAGGAGTCGCAGCCTTTATTGACGCAGAGCATGCTTTGGATCCAATCTGGGCAAAAACCTTAGGCGTTAAGCTCGACGAGCTATTAATTTCCCAGCCGGATACGGGAGAACAGGCTTTGGAAATTGCGGAAAGCTTGATTCGCTCAGGCGGAGTTGACGTATTGGTAATTGATTCTGTGGCAGCATTAGTTCCAAGAGCGGAAATTGAAGGAGAAATGGGAGATTCAATGATGGGGCTTCAGGCGCGTCTTATGTCTCAGGCGCTTCGAAAATTAACAGGTGTTATTTCCAAATCAAAAACAGTCTGCATATTTACAAATCAGTTGCGTCAGAAAATCGGAATAATGTTTGGAAATCCCGAAACAACAACAGGAGGTTTAGCCCTAAAATTTTATGCAACCATGAGAATGGATATCAGAAAAATAGAAACACTTAAGGATGGAGATAAGGTTATCGGTTCCCGTCATAGGGTAAAAGTTGTAAAGAATAAAGTTTCTGCGCCATTTAGAATTGCAGAATTTGATGTGGGCGCAGAAGGAGTTTCCCGAGAAGGCGGAATTGTAGATGTTGGAGTAGAAATGGGCGTTATTGAAAAGTCAGGAGCATTTTATAGATTTGGGGAAATGATGTTGGGGCAGGGAAAAGAAGCAACGAAAATATTTCTTAAAGAAAAGCCGGAGATTGCCAAGAAAATCGTTGATGAAATTTTGAAAAGAAATAAAGCCGGCGCCACCCCAGTCGAAGTCGGAGTAGAAGAAAAATAACTCCATAAATGGAAGATTTTGAGAAGATTTATAATTTTGCGCTTCGGTTTTTATCATATCGCCCCCGCTCGGAGCAAGAGATAAGAAATAAGCTAAAAGAGAAAAAAGTTCCGCAGGAAACAATTGAAAAGCTTATTTCAAAACTTAAAGAAAAGAAATTTATTGATGATGTTGAATTTGCTAAAAAGTGGATTGAATCGCGATTGAGATTTAAGCCGCGAAGCCTGCGTTTAATACAAATAGAGCTAAAACAAAAGGGAATAGATCCGGAAACAATTAACAATTTACAATTAACAATTAACGATTTAGAGCAGGCGAAGAAATTGGTTGAGAAAAAAATGAGATCCTTCGGCAAGCTCAGGATGACACCGGAGAAATTGGGGAGGTACCTGGCTTCAAAAGGGTTTGATTGGGATACTATAAAAAGATCGGTTGACGACGCCTTAGGGAAAAGAGTATAATTAATAAAGTAGACAAGAGGTTATCTATGAT
>CAZYIC010000038.1:0-9131 GCA_964646925.1 uncultured Gammaproteobacteria bacterium | reverse complement strand
CTGAAGCTTTAGAGATATTAAAAAATGCAAAAGAAGGAGGCAAGCCGATAGAATTAATTTTTACCGATTTAGGGTTGGAAGATCATAGAGAGGGTGGATTTCAGATAGCAGAAGCAGTAAGAAAGGATCCATCTCTTGCTAGGTATATTATTTTATTTACTGGAAGTGCAGATTTGATAAAGCCGGAACAGCTTAGGGAGAAGGGTATACATGCCTTAATCGGAAAGCCCGTACGGAGTTCAGCAATTATAATTGATAGTCTGAATGTTGCAAAAAAAGAAATACTTAATCCCCCTACACCCCCACTTTCATCGTAAAATTATATACACTATTGAGAATTTAGTTAAAATTGTTTATTATATGTAGTATATGACAGAACATTCTGACTCTGGGGTTTTAATGGAGGGTCGTGAAGGAGCAGGGAAACAAATAAGAGTTTTGGTGATAGAAAAAGATGAGAGGGTTGCCTCTTCCATGGAAAGACTTATAAATGAAGTTCCTGGTATCCGGGTAGATAAAACCCAAACTGTAGCGAATTTAAAAGAAGCTCAGGAATTGATAAAAAAAGCAAGCCAAGATCGAATCCCCGTAGAAATGGTTGTTACCGGCATGTTGGAAGAGGGTAATAATGACGGGTTTTATTCTATAGGAGGAATTAGAGAGCTAGGCGTGCGACAAGTTGTTCTAATAGGGGGTAAAGATGCTGCAGGTTTAAGCAGAGAGCAGCTTGAGAAAATGGGAATTAACTACTCATTATCAAAACCTGCTATTCCGCGAGAGATAGTAGATGCAGTAGGTAAGGCAGTTGCTGCAATACTCAACCCAAACCTTCCGCCAACCTCTTAATATTTTTATCTCTTTTTACCCCTAAGATAAATATTGTGGTAAAATAAGAGCATCATGAATGACGGAACTTCGTCCCCGGAAGGAAAAGAAAAAGAATTACGAAGATTGAGAGTTTTGGTAGTTGAAGGTGACAGGGATATGGCCTTTTCTCTTAAAATGGTTGTAGGTCAGGAAGGAATGGATGCATTTTCCTTGCCCAACATGAGTACTTCTTCAGTAATGGAATTTCTAAGAAGAAAGAAAGAACAAAATCAACCCATTGATATAATTTTTAGCCGCTTAGGATACGAGGGTAATGGACGTGGAGGACTTTATATTTCATCTGCGGCTAAGGAGGAAGGATTGGTAGGCTATTCGATTTTATTTACAAATAGCAAGATTCCTCCCACAGACGATGACATTAAAAATGCAAATGTAGACAAATTAATTCAAGAACCCAGTGGTTTGACAATCATAAAAGAAAGTTTAACTAACGCAAAAAGTGCGATATTTAATCCAAAACCGTCCACAGTTAAATAGATAAAGTCATACTATGCTTTTTTCTGAACTTTCAAAATATTTTGAAAAACTCGAAGCGACTTCTTCAAGACTTTCTTTGATAGATATTCTTTCAGATCTTTTTAAACATTCTCCTAAGGAGGAAATTGAGAAGATTGTTTATCTGACTCAAGGCAGAATTGCGCCGTTTTTTGAGGCCACAGAAATCGGAATGGCGGAAAAAAGCGTTGCAAGCGCGATTGCTTTGGCTTATGGAACCACAAAAGAAAAAGTTCTAAAAGAGTATAGAAAACTCGGGGACATGGGTTTGGTGCCTGCGCAACTAAGTTTAAAGTTAAAAGTTAAAAGTGAAAAGTTGACCGTTAGAGAGGTATTTGAAATCCTTAAATTAATTGCAAATATCAAAGGGGAGGGGACGGTTGAAAAAAGGCAAACATTACTATCGGAACTTCTTAAAAAAATGGATGCTTTGTCTTCTAAATTTTTGGTCAGAATTCCTTTGGGAAATCTGCGTTTGGGTATTGGAGACCCGACAATTTTGGACGGGCTGGCGAAAGCAAAATTAGGAGACAAAAGCAAAAGAAAATTCTTGGAAGGCGCATATAATAGAACGTCCGATTTGGGTTTGATCGCCAAAACATTGTGGGAGAAGGGTTTGGGCGCTGTTGAGAAATTAAAAGTTCAAGTTGGTAAACCAATTAGGAGTGAACGTTGTGAAAGGCTTCCAAATGCTACAAAGGTTTTTGAAAAAATGTCCCCCAATGGCGAAGGGGTACACGCTACTCCAAAATACGATGGATTTCGTTGCGTAACAGGTTTTACGCCTATCTACATTAAGGAAAAAGGCATTACCACAGTACGCGACATTAAAGTGGGAGATAAAGTCTTGACTAAAGCAGGAAATTTTAAAAGTGTCACAGCAAAATATAAAAGGAGGATTAAGAAAAATGAGAGATTATTTTTGTTTAAAACATATTTAGGAGAAGAGATCAAAATTTCAGAAGGACATCCTCTGTTATGTTTTGAGAATGGAAGAGAAGTTTGGAAAAATATAGAAAATATTAAGCCAAATGATGAAGTTATTTTTCCTTTGCCGCAATTTTCTCCAAATAATCCTCATCCGGCACCAGATAAATTAGAATTGCAAACAACGTCTGGTTATAAAAAGACTTTTTTATTAGACGAGAAGTTTTATAGATTTTTAGGATTTTGGATTGGCGATGGATTTACTAATGACTTTCATAATACAGAAAGAGTTGGATTAACATTTAATGCAAAAACAGAACTTCAATTAGCTGATGAATATGAAAAGATAATTCGGACAAATTTACAAATAACAGAGTTAACTCGCTATAAACATAATGGTGGTTTAAATCTTTATTGGAGAGATGAGCCTTTAAAACATTGGCTATCGACTTATTTTAGAAGAGAATGGTTAGGAAAAATGTTGCCGGCTTGGTTTTCTCATGTAAGCAAAAAGGATTTTCAGAAGTTCTTGCAGGGATGGATAGAATCCGACGGATATACAGATAGATCTGGAACTACAAGAATTACTACAAAAGAAAGAGACTTGGCGGCTTTTGCTCAATTAATTGCTTTATCTCATGGAATTATTATTGGATTGCATTACACGAGAATTAAGAATAAAACATATTATAACTTGATAATTCCTAAGACAATCCTTAAAGCAAAGATTAAGAATGGCCGTTTAATAGTTAAAGTATTTAAAAATGAATTGATTGTAAGGAGAGATCCAAGAATTCAACTATATGATATCCAAGTAGAAGATGATAAAAGTTTTTGTGTGCCAATGGTAACATTACATAATTGTCAGATTCACAAAGATGGGGACAAGATTTCTATGTTTTCAAGAAATTTAGAAAATATGACTCACATGTTCCCGGAGCTAATTGAAGGGACTTTGAAGCAGGTGAAAGCCAAAACAGCAATCTTAGATACCGAGGCTTTGGCTTACAACAGGGAATCTGAGGAGTTTTTGCCCTTTCAGGAGACAACCAAAAGACGCAGAAAATATAATATTACGGAAATGGCAAAGAGTTTGCCTTTAAGAGCATTTGTTTTTGACATGCTTTATAAAGATGGAGAATCT
Organism: uncultured Gammaproteobacteria bacterium; assembly: GCA_964646925.1. Taxonomy (GTDB): domain Bacteria; phylum Patescibacteriota; class Microgenomatia; order Levybacterales; family UBA12049; genus GWB1-37-8. The sequence continues at coordinate 5,677 of CAZYIC010000038.1, read as the reverse complement.
TTAATCGATTTGCCACTTGAGAAGCGTTCAAGAATATTGAAAGAGACAATTAAGGAAGATCCTTCGGCAAGCTCAGGACAAGTTTTAATTCCGGCACCGGGTGAGATTATTGATAACCCGGAGAAACTTCAAATAATGCTTGATGATTCAATTTCCAAAGGGCTTGAGGGAGTAGTAGTAAAGAGATTAGAAAGTCCATATGAAGCAGGTGCGAGAAATTTTAACTGGGTGAAGTTAAAAAGACATTCTTCAGGAGAATTGCAGGATACTATTGATTGTGTGATTTTGGGATATATTGCAGGTAAAGGAAAACGCACTGCATTTGGAGCAGGAGCGCTTTTAGTTGGTGTTTACGATGAAGCAAAAGATGAATTTGTTACTGTTTCAAGAATCGGAACAGGCTTGACAGATGAAGAATGGCAAGAGATTCATAAAAGAGCGGACAAAATAAAGGTGGATCATAAGCCGGCCCGCGTTAACTCTGCAATAACGCCTTCTGTTTGGATAAAACCCGAAATTGTAATCGAAGTTTTGGCCGATGAGATAACTGTCAGCCCGCTTCACACCGCCCATTACGCGCTTCGTTTCCCAAGGCTTGTTTCCTTCCGAACAGCGGACAAAAAACCAGAGGACGCAACCTCCGTGAAGGAATTAATCGAAATGTATAACCAACAGGGGAAGAAATAGTATAACTGTTATAATATTTATAACGATTATAATCGTTATATGGATACAGCTACTGCTGGAGGTTACAAAAATCTTCCTTTTTTCAAACAATCAGAGATAATTTACGATTTTACTGTTGAGTTTGTTAAAAATTATATCGACTACAAATCTAGAACTAAAGACCAAATGGAACAGGCTGCTCGTTCAGGCAAACAAAATATCCCTGAGGGGTATTTACAAAAAAGTCTTGAAGGAAGAATAAAACTTTTAGGAGTTGCAAGGGGAAGTCTGGAAGAGTTGCTGAATGATTATCAGGATTTTTTACGCCAACGCGGTTTAAAACTTTGGGAAAAAGATTCTACGAAGGCCAGAGCCGTGAGAGGCCTCGTGTATAATCATTATAGCGGTTATAATAATTATAAAATTTATATGTCTAGTCCCGAAGATGCTGCAAATGCCATTATATGTCTTATTAATCAAACTAACGCACTTCTAGATCAGAAGTTGCGGTGGCTGGAAGAAAAATTTGTCAACGAGGGTGGATTTCGGGAAAATCTCTTTAGGAAAAGAATGGAAAGGAAGAAAATAATCTAATGGAGTTCGTTGCCGATTTGCATTTACATAGTAAATATTCGCGCGCAGTTTCGCAGGCGATGGTTTTGCCGGAAATGGCCAGATGGGGAGCGAAAAAGGGAATAAATTTACTGACAACAGGAGATTGGACGCATCCTTTGTGGCTTCGAAGCATAAAAGGAGAATTGGAAGAAGCGGGAGAAGGGGTTTACAAATTAAAAATTAAAAATGAAAAATTAAAAATTAAGGATGTGAGATTTATATTAACAACGGAGATTGCGAGTATTTATAAACAAGAGGATAAATTAAGACGAATTCATAATCTGGTTTTTGCGCCAAGTATTGAAACTGCTGAAAAAATAAATAAAGCGCTTCTTGGCAGAGGATGTAATCTTTCTTCAGATGGGCGGCCGATTATCGGTCTTTCTTCCAAAAATCTTCTGGAATTATTACTAAACATAGACAAAAAAATCATTCTTATTCCCTGTCATGCATGGACACCGCATTTTGGAATTTATGGTTCTGCATCAGGATTCGATTCGATTAAAGAAAGCTTTGAAGATCTAAGTAATTATATCTATGGTATAGAAACGGGAATTTCCTCTGATCCCTGGATGAATTGGCAGATTCCGGAGTTGGATAATAGAGTAATTCTTTCTTTCTCAGATGCCCATTCCTTGCCAAAAATGGGAAGAGAGACAACAGTGTTTGAAATTGATAAAACTTTGGACACTTTAACTTATACAGATATTGGTAAAGCTATTGTGTCTCAAATGAAGATGGAAGATAGAAAATGGAAGCTGGAAAACTCGGCGCGAATTGCTTATACGATTGAATTTTATCCAGAGGAGGGAAAATATCACTACACAGGACATAGAAATTGCAAGGTAATCAAGAGTCCACAACAGATTAAAAAGACAGGAAATATGTGCCCTGTGTGCAATAGGCGTTTAACAGAGGGGGTTATGTACAGAGTACAGCAGTTAGCCCGCCTGCACTCGCCTGAGCACACTAATAGAAATTCACGTAGCGTTTTGGGCGAGAGCTCTGGCGGGCAGGCGCAGGATGGCGAGGATTTTAAGCCTTATGATTCCCACACGGACGAAAGTGGAGTTTTGTGGATGGAAGATTCAAAAAAAATACATCCGCCGTTTGTAAAACTGGTTCCTCTGAATGAAATTATTGCGGAAAGTATGAACGCTACCGTATTGAGCGAAAAAGTCAAGATGAAATTCGATGAACTGTGTACCGAATTCGGATCAGAGCTTAACACCCTCTTAAAAACTCCAATATCCGATATTACCTCAAAATTTGGGGAGAAAATCGCAGAAGGTGTCACAAAAGTAAGACGCGGAGATATTATAGTTGACCCGGGATACGATGGTGAGTATGGGAAAGTAAAAATATGGAGTGAAGATGAAAAACAGTTGGGGAATAATGCCGAGTCAGAAAAAAAGCAATTGGGAATTGAATTCTAAAAGATATATTAAGAAATAATAATATACATTTTGATACTGGGAGTTAAATGCCATGAATAAGGCTGTTTCTTGTTAATGCAACCGCATTTTGGTATTTAATGAGGTCAGTTTCAGTGACTACTCTAGTTGTAGGCTGTGGAGCGGCCGCTTCATTAATATCCCGAAAGTGCTGTCTCTCTGTTTGTATCCAAGCAGTTGACCCTCCTAGCACCAAGCTTTCACCGTTTACATCTCCCAGAATGACTTGAATTTGGTTTTTAACTTTCCATAGCCGTATCCGTTCTATTCTTTCATTAATAAAAACGTCTCTTTTTATAAAAAGGGATTCATTGTTTGTTGGTAATCGGGTAGGATTTGTGCTAAATGAATTATGGATTATATGGCTGAGTTTTAACTTTATACCTATTCTCTGAGGCCTACCAAATTGTTCGAGTAATTCCCTGCATGTTTTGGCTAATATCGGACACCCGCCGTTAATTTCCGCCTGTGTCAATGATCTTGAACTCTCAAATGTTTTCCTCTCTGCCATAAAAGGTGATATTATCAAAATAATCTTTCGTTTGCAATAGCAGACAGAATCCTTTATATTAGATTTTGAGTCGTTTTGTATGAAATTAATTGTGGGGCTCGGAAATTTTGGAGAAAAGTATGAGAAAACCCGCCATAACTTAGGATTTATGGTGGTTGAACATTTTTTAAAAAATTTTGAACAGGTTAAAAATACTGTTTGGAACAATGAAAAAAAATTCAAAAGTGATATTGCTCAAATAGAATGGCAGCCAAAACACGGAAGTTTGGAGAAGGTAATTTTGGTAAAGCCAAAAACTTTTATGAACAATTCGGGTATAGCGGTAAAGCTTATCGTTGACTTTTTCAAGATAAAACCGGAAGATATCTGGGTTGTGCATGATGATATTGATTTGCCATTGGGAAGCCTTAAGATAAGATTTGGGGGAGCTTCTGCCGGACATCATGGGGCAGAATCTGTTATTGAAAATATTAAAACAGATAAGTTTTGGAGATTTCGTTTAGGAATCGGACTCCGGAGCGGAAAATGGAAGATGGAAAATGGAAGCCCGAAAATAAAAAATGTGGAGGATTATGTGTTGGGAGATTTTACCGGACAGGAAAAAGGGAAATTAAAAGATCTTATTAAAAGGGGAGTTGGGGCAATTGAGTATTCTTTAGAGGATGGTTTGGAAGCTGCCATGAACAGATTTAACACTAAATAACCTCAAATAAGATATAATTATTGCATGCAGAAGATTGGTACAATTCTCAAAAACTTCAAACCAGTGGAAGATAAGTATATTTCCCGTGAATTTCAATCTTTCGGCGTATACTTATCTGAAGAACTCGATGATTATAAGCATAGAGGACTTTATATAAAGCTGGCAAAAACAATTCATAGAGCAATTCTAGAAAAAGCTCTTTCTTTTGTTTCTGACAGCAACGCCAAAAACAAAGGCGCTCTTTTTATGTGGAAGCTGAAGCAGATGAAATCAGCGGTTAAGGATAAATGATTAATTATTAATTATGAAGAATAAAATCTATGCGGGTTCGGTATTTCTTGCATCGATTCTTTTGTCCGTTGCCTTTTTTTATTTTAGAGATTACTTCAAGCAGGCAGAATCCCTGGGTCTTTTGGGTCTTTTTTTAGTGAATTTTGTTTCAAGCGCCGGCTTTTTTGTTTCAGGCCCTGCATTTTTAACCATTATTGCAGGGGGAAATTTGTACCCGCCAATTGTTGTTGCAGTTATTGCTTCTTTGGGCGCTTGTTTGGGAGATATGCTTGGATTTGCATTCGGCCATTCAGGCAGACAATTAACGAAGAAAAAGCTAAATAGTCATAAAATAATAAGGTTTCTGAAAAAATATTTCCATCGGCATGGAGTGCTAATTATTTTTATAATTGCAATTATTCCGAATCCCCTTTTTGACGCTATTGGTATTTTGGCAGGAGCTGTAAATTACCCGCCGCTTAAATTTTTTGCAATTATGCTTGCCGGCCGCTTTCTGAGATACTGGCTTCTGGCCCAAGTTGGAGCTAAATTGTAAAGATAAATATGGTGGCGCGTGTTTTTATTTTAGGCTTTGTCCAAGGAGTTGGATTTAGACAATTTGTTAAAAGACAAGCTATTAAAATTGGCATAACCGGATGGGTCAAGAATTTGCCGGACAATAGGGTAGAGGCGCTTTTTTGCGGTTCAGAAGAGAGAATCGAAAAAATTATTAAAATCTGCGAAAAAGGCCCCTTTTTATCGGAAGTTAAAGATGTTGTGGTGGAGTGGGACGAAAAATCAGAAGTTTTTAATTCCTTCGACATCCTCTCCTAAAGTAATTTCGCCAGTTCCCCTACTGCGATTTCTGTTTGGCGAAGAATTGCCCTCAGTGTGCCTTGAGGAATTGGTTTTGGATGTACTGCAACTTGCGTCCATCTTCCATCGGAATGAGAAAGGCGGAAATGGCTGCCCCTTTTACCTGTAACATTAAATCCTAATTTTTCTAAAACTGTGATAAGTTGTTTGCCTTTAACATTTCGAGGTAGCTTACTCATTTATGCGAAAGAGATCTTTGTGCCTGAGGGAATATTGATTTTTGTCGATGTAACAAGCTGTTCTTCAACATGATCAACGGGAACATCTTTTCCCTCTTTTGCCAGTGACTCAACAGCTAATTGAACACCTTCTTTGATGCTTGTCAAAACTTCTTCTACAGTGTCACCGTAGTCTGAAATACCAAGTGATGGACAATAGGCAACATAAACGGTAGACCCATCTTCGTATTTCTCTTTTTCGATAATGATACGATAATTTAATACGTTCTTTTCCATAGAAATAGTATACACCATAAATAAACTTATAACAATCGGTGGGGAGGTTAGAAATTATTACATCTCTCTAAATATTGATCCATTTTGTCTTTAAAGCTATTGAAATGTGAATAGAGTTCTGCATATA
>CAZYIC010000037.1:0-9737 GCA_964646925.1 uncultured Gammaproteobacteria bacterium | reverse complement strand
ATTTTTGAAGCCCGCGATAACATCCACATTATTGATCTTGCAAAAACAAAAGAAGGACTTGAAGACGCCGCTAATTTCATCAAGGATTTGGCCTCCAAAGGAGGGAGTTTGGCAGTTGTTGGTACAAAAAGACAGGCAAGAGCAATAGTCGAAGAAGAAGTGAAAAGAGTTTCTGCAGAGCAGAATTTAGATAACAATCTTTTTTATATCACTAATCGTTGGGTAGGAGGACTTTTAACTAACTTCCAGGAAGTTTCCAAAAACTTCAAAAAACTTCACGATTTCATAACCGATTTACAAGATGATGAAGTAAGGGCGAGATATACCAAAAAAGAAATTGGCGGATGGGAAAAAGAAAAAAATAAATTAGAAAATCTTTATGGCGGAGTTGCGAAAATCACAAAAAAACCTGATTGCCTCTTCATAATTGATTCTCATTTGGAGAGTTTAGCGGTAAGGGAAGCTTTAGCGACAAATGTTCCAACAGTTGCCTTGGTTGATACCAATGCTGATCCGTCTGTTATAGATTATCCAATTCCCGCAAATGACGATGCGGTCGGCAGCATAAAGCTCATCGTTAGCTATATAATAGATTCGTGGATTGAGGGGGGGAAACTGTTCGAGCAAAATGTATCTCGCGAAAAACGCGAACAGGAAGCGAAAAACGCGAAAGAAGAAGGGCTTGCGAAAGACGCGAAAGATAAGGAAGTTAAAGTTAAATCACGAAAGACGCGAAAGAAGAAAGATTAGTGATTTTAGCAAACAAATTAGCATTTTTTGCAAGTTTAAGTGAGTAAAATTGTATATAAGGAACTAAGCTACGAAATTATTGGAGCTTTGTTCGATGCTTTTAAAAGTTTAGGATCTAATTATCAGGAGAAATATTGCCAAAGAGCAGTTGAAATATTTTTAGAAAAAAGGAAATAGAGAAAATATGTCAGATATTAAACAAGTTTTGATGTATTTGAAGACAACTGGTTTAAAACTTGGAATACTTGCTTATTTTGGCAGTAACGGAGTAACATATAAACGCATTATTAATAATTCGCGAAGTTCGCAAACGAATTCGTGATTTTGGCGAGAAAAGGTATTTAAATGAAGATAAACATAGAGGCAATAAAAAAATTAAGGGATGAAACTGGAGCATCTATAGCAGACTGTCGCATTGTGATTGAAGAGTCTAAAGGAGATTCTAAAAAGGCACTAGATTTACTTAGAGCTCGAGGATTTGAGAGAGCTGCGAAAAAATCTGACCGGCAAACCTCTCAGGGATTAGTCGAATCATATATTCATCAGAATGGCCGGGTTGGGGCTTTGGTTGAGGTTTTATGCGAAACTGATTTTGTTGCCCGAACAGATGTTTTTAAGAATCTTGTACACGAAATATGTATGCAGGCAGCAGCCATGAATCCTAAAGACGTAAAAACACTTTTAGCGCAAGATTATATAAGAGATGCTTCAAAAACTATTGAAGATTTGGTCAAAGAAGCAATTGCAAAATTGGGCGAAAACATCGTCGTCAAACGCCTCCAGAGATTTGAAATAGGAGAATAAAACCAAACTCCAAATTTTCTTGACAAGCGAATTTTAATTAGATATTATTTTCGTATGGACCCTGAAAGAGATAAGTCAGCAGGAGGTGAAAAGTTTTTCCAGGAATTAGATGCTCAATTGGAAGGAGCTGCTCCCGGTCTTCTAATAGATTAGAAAAACTAAACTTCGAACAACTTGGGAGAGCGATTGTGATCAAGAAAGATCCTGACGAAGAAGCGATAGCGAGAATTGAAAAGATCATAGCTTCTCAAAGGAGGGAAGATACTTCGGATATTGAAAATCGTATGCAAGGCAACAGAGATTTATTAGTAGGATATGTTCTTCCTGCCCAAGCTGATCAGAAAAAACATGTAGTTATTCTTAGAAACGGTAGTATATTGATTATTCGTCCGCCCCTTCCTGGCAAAGCCTTATTTGGTGAGGAATATTACGAAAAAAAATTTTCTCCAAACAGTCACCCAATCGAGGTGGGGAGGAGTTATGGGGGAGTTGACGCTCTTGAGACGACCTACATCCCATTATTTGGTGAAATTGTGCTTTCAAGCAAAAATCCACGAGATTTGCCTAAGATATCGGAAGCGGTAAGTCAGTCATTAGGTCTTGCAAGAGAACTTAAGGCAAGTCGGGACAAAGCCAAGCAGGAAGGTCTTGGTAACCTTATGGGTCAATTAGATACTTTTTTTGGAAAAGATAAGCCAAAAGATACGCCTCCAGGCCAAAATTTTCCACCAGCTGCGCCTCCACCCTCTGGACCACCAAATTCTGGCTCTACCTTCTAATAAGGGAGTTATATTTAGTATTTAGGGACGGTCCACAGGAAAATTGACATCTCAATCTGGAATGAAGCCCTTAACGAATGGAGCGTGGCAATCTCTTAAAGCGATCGCCTAAAAAAGTTGTCCAAAGACTCCTCCGGCGGTTCAAAATCTGATGTGAATAGATACGAATTGTTATTCCGAATTGATCCGAATTTTTTAACTGAACTCCCATCTCCCATGTGAGAGCGCAAAATACATGATTTAACTATATTAAGCGGCCGCATATCCTAGTTAAATACGTAAGTATGCATAAGTATTCGAAAATCACATTTAATTTATCGGTACAGTTTAGGTAATAGTACAGTTTAAGTAATTGATAATTTAGTTCAATCAACAGCGGTTCGAAATCGGGGAATGGCGTCATTGATTAAATATTCCTTTTCTGGTAATCTATTATTCAGTTTATGGATAATACGGTTGCGGAAATGCGGCAGAAAATGCAAAAGGCACTCCTTATTTTGCAGGAAGATCTTGCAACAGTGCGGACAGGACGGGCAATGCCGTCTTTGGTTGAAAATGTTGTGATTAGCGTTTATGCCGGTGCGCAAAGATTAAGAATCAAAGAGCTTGCCACAATTGCTGCGTCAGATCCTCAGACTTTGGTTTTGCAGCCCTTTGATCCTTCGATTACAGGAGAAATTCAAAAGGGAATAATGGAGGCAAATATCGGACTGACTCCGTCATCCGATGGAAATGTTATTAGAATTTCTATTCCGCCATTGTCTCAGGAACGACGCGTTGAGTTGATAAAACTAATGAAGCAAAAATTGGAAAATGGCCGGATTGCAATCAGGCAGATTAGGCAGGATGCGAGAAATATTATCAGAAAACAGCACAATGATAAGGAAATTTCTGAAGAACAAATGTACGGAATAGACAAAGAAATACAAAAAATAACCGATGAAATTATGATTCCGGTTGATGAGTTGGGAAGAAAAAAAGAGCAAGAACTGCTCCAGATATAATTTTAAATTTTCAATTTTTAATTTTCAGTCAATTTTTAAGATTTAAATTTTAAAACATTTTTATTTGATTTAAAATTTGAAATTTGAAATTGAAAATTAGCTTATGTTGATAACAATAATTGTTTTCCTTTTACTTTTAAGCGTTTTGGTTCTCATTCATGAAGCGGGGCATTTTTTTGTTGCCAAAAAATTCGGAATAAAAGTTGAGGAATTCGGATTTGGTTTTCCTCCGCGAATGTTTAGCTTCAAAAAAGGAGAAACTATTTATTCCATCAACTGGCTGCCGATTGGGGGATTTGTGAAGCTTTATGGGGAAGACGAGGCTGGAGGCGGAAAAATAAAATTGAAAGTTGAAAATGGAAAGTTGAAAATTAGGGATAGGAAGAGGGCGTTTTTTGCCAAGAGTGCGTGGCAGAGAGCAGCGGTAATTGTTGCGGGAGTTGTAATGAATGCAGTCTTGGCTGCAATTATTTTCTACATTTTTCTTGGAATCTCAGGATTTAAAACAGATTTGCCTCTTTTATCCAACTATAAATTTTTTGGGGTAAATCAGACAAATTTAAAAGAAGTAGTGATATCAGACATTGTTAAAAATTCGCCTGCTGAAAAGCAAGGTCTCAAAGCGCCGACGAAAGTAGTTCGAGTAAACGGACAAAAAATATTAGATACAAAAGATTTTGTAAATATTGTAAATTTGAATAGAGGACGCGAAATTGAAATAGTTTGGAGCAATTTGGAAGGAAATGAAACGCATAAGACGAAAGTTACTCCCAGAGTTTCTCCTCCTCCCCGGGAAGGCGCTTTGGGAGTCGGGCTTTTCCCTTTATCAAGAGCGGTTCTCAATTACGAAACACCGGTGCAAAAAATATTTTCCGGCATAACGCATCCGGTGAATTTGATGTCATATAACTTAAATGTTATGGCAGAGTTAGTAAAAATCTCTTTTGAGAAAAAAAGTACAAAGCCTTTGAGTCAGGGCGTATCGGGACCCGTGGGAATAGCTTCTTTGACAGGATCAATACTCGAAATACAGAATTTGAAAGAAAAAACTTTACAGCTTCTCAATCTCGCAGGAATTCTATCGATATCGCTGGCGTTTTTTAACATTTTACCAATACCGGCTCTTGACGGAGGAAGGTTATTTTTCATTTTGATAGAAGCTGTAACAGGTAAAAAAGTAAATCAACGTTTCGAATCGCTGACTCACACAATTGGAATGATATTGCTTCTCGGATTAATGCTTCTTATAACTTTCAAAGACATATGGAAACTTTTCCCCAGGTAATTATAGTAAGGGATCGGAATGAGGGATTTAATCGCGCAAAAGATATTCTCTATAAAAAAATTGATAACAAGACTTTACTATTTCTTTCAGGAGGATCAACGCCAAAGGATTTATACGAAACTTTAGCAAAAGAAAAAAAGTTGAAACCAAAAGCAGTTGGTATGGTTGATGAGAGAATCAACAGGAGTAATTTCGAGATGATAAGGGGAGCGGGATTGTTGACTTATTTTGAAAATAAAAAGATTAATTTTTATCCAATGATAAATGCAAGAGAATATGATGGAGTAGTACGTAAGTTAATTTCTTCTTCTGAAAAAAAAGTTGCAATTATGGGCATTGGGGAAGACGGGCACACGGCCGGCCTTGCGGCTGGAGTTAAAAGTGAAAAGTTAAAAGTGAAAAGTTACGTAACGGATATTGAGAATTTTCCAGGGGAGTATAAAAACAGAATAACATTGACTTTTAATGCGCTTTCGCAAATGGATTTGTTGATAGTTTTGGTTTTTGGGTCTAACAAGCAGAATGCGCTTAATTTAATGTTTGACCCTTCGGCGGGCTCAGGGAAAGAAGCTATTGATGAGATTCCGGTGAGATTTTATTTGCGTCCGGATATCTCTTCAAAAACGATTTTAATTACAGATCAAAAGATATAGAATAATAATATGCAAAGTCCTTTTATAATGGTAATTTTCGGGGCGACAGGTGATTTGATGAGAAATAAATTATTGCCTGCGCTTTTTTATCTTTTTCAGCAGAATAAACTTCCTCAAACGTTTTATATTATCGGTTTTTCAAGACGGGAACTGACGGAAACCGAATTTAAAAATTTATTTACGCAATTATCTCAAAAGGTTAGCTGGACGGATTTTGCAAAACATTTGATATATCAGCAGGGAGAATTTGGAAGTATGAGGGGGTATAGTCAGCTTATAAATAAATTGAACGAGCTTGATAAAAAAATGGGAGCTTGCATTGCGCGTTTTTTCTATCTTGCAACACCCCCTGTTCATTACGAAGCAATATTAAACTTTTTAAGTTCTACAAAACTTTCTGAAGGGTGCGAAGCGGATGGCGAGCGTGAATCGGGGAAATGGACAAGAATAATTGTTGAGAAGCCATTTGGAAAAGATTTGGAGACGGCAATTGCTTTGGACAAAAAGCTCTCGGAAATCTTTGAAGAAAAGCAGATTTTTAGAGTCGATCATTATTTGGGGAAAGAAACAGTGCAGAATATTCTGGCTTTCCGTTTTGCGAATGGAATTTTCGATCCGGTGTGGAACAAAAATTATTTGGATCATGTGCAGATCACATTTGCCGAAAAAAAAGGAGCTGAAGGCCGGGGAAATTTTTTTGACGGAATTGGAATACTTAGGGATGTTGGGCAAAATCATCTGATGCAGCTTATTGCCTCTGTTGCAATGGAACAGCCAAAAAGTTTTTCCAAAGAAGGGCTTAGGGATGAGCGCGCAAGAGTTATTAGAGCTTTAAGGTGTATTGAGGAACAGGAGGTTGATAAATATGTGGTTCGCGGACAGTACGAAAACTACAAAAAAGAAAAAAATGTTATGCCGAATTCCACTACGGAAACATTTGTAGCAATGAAATTTTTTGTTAATACTCCAAGATTGCAGAATATTCCTTTTTATGTGCGCGCTGGCAAGAAAATGCCTAAGGATACAGTTGAAATTTCTTTAGTTTTTATCCAAACTTGCCACCTCTTATTTAAAGAGTACGGATGTCCGGAAATAGGAAATGTTTTGACTATTAGAATTCAGCCGGATGAAGGCATTTCCATACGAATGATCGCCAAAAAACCCGGAACCCGTCTTGCATTGGAAACTGTAAATATGAATTTTACATATGAAGAGGCGTTTATGACAAAAGGTGCGGAAGCGTATGAAAAAATTTTGCTGGATATTTTCGCCGGAGATCAAATGCTTTTTAATCGTTCGGATGAGTTGTCAAGTTCTTGGGAGTTTATCACAAAGATATTGAACGGGTGGAAGAATCAGGAATCAAGAATCATGAATTATGAAGAGGGAACATGGGGGCCGAAAGAAGCTCAGGATTTGATTGAAAAAGACGGCCGCAAGTGGTTATGAAAATAATGATAATTGGGAGCATGTCGTTTATTAAAGACATGATAAAGATAAAAAAAGATTTGGATAAATTAGGACACAAGGCTTCAATTCCGCTAGGTACAGAACCGCATCAAAAAGACAACTCTTTTGTTGACAATTTGGAGGAAAATCTTGAGTTTTGTATTAAAAATAACGTAATGAAAAGGAATTTTGATCTGGTTGCGCAAAGCGATGCGGTTTTGGTTTTAAACCACAAAAAAAACGGAGTCGATGGATACATTGGCGTATCGGTTCTTATGGAAATGGCAATTGCGCATCATTTGGATAAAAAGATTTTTATTTCCAATAATATTCCTCATTTTAGAGATGCGCGGTGGGCGCACGAAGTTGCAATTTTGCAGCCTACTGTGATAAATGGGGATTTAGAGAAAATTAAATAATCTGTAAAAGTTTATGAATATAAAATTTGAAGATTTTAAGAAGCTGGATGTGAGAATAGGGAAGATTTTGACTGCGGAGAAAATTGAAAATACTGATAAACTTTTGAAACTTGAAGTTGATTTCGGTCCTTCGGTGGATTCGGCAGGCTCACCACAGGCAGGCTCAGGATCTTCGAAACGGCAAATTGTGTCGGGTATTGCGGAATTTTATAAGCCTGAAGATTTAATCGGAAAAGAATGTCCGTTTATTGTTAATCTTGAGCCAAGAGTTATTATGGGAGTCGAAAGTCAGGGGATGATTCTGGCGGCAGGAATATCAGACGGAGTAGCGCTTCTTCATCCTGACAAGGAGATACCGCAGGGAAGTTTAATCAGGTAAATTTCAATTGAGATGCTGAAACGAGTTCAGCATGACAACGAGAAGTAATTATGAAGAAAGTTTTACTGTGTCAGCCGACATTTTACGATATCGAATATGAAATAAATCCTTGGATGCATGTAGAAAATAAAGTAGATAAAAATAAAGTTTTGGAAGAATACAAGCAATTAAAAGATGCATACCAGTCACTTGGTGTTAAAGTTTTGGAAATAGAACCTATTAAGGGACTTCCCGATATGATATATGCTGCAAATATAGGATTTGCAAAAGATAATTTATTTATAAAATCTAATTTTAAATTTCCACAGCGCCGAAAAGAGTCGATTTACAGCAAGATATTTTTCCAAAATTTAAATTATAAAGTCGCAGAATTGCCTGAAAATATTTACTTTGAGGGGCAGGGGGATTTGCTCTATTGCAATGGAAAATATTTTATGGGTTACGGGAAAAGATCTTCTATCGAGGCAAAAAAGTATTTGGAAGATTTTTTAAAGACAGAAATTACTGAATTTAAACTTTCAGATCCTTACTTTTATCATTTGGATATGTCTTTTGCGCCCCTTGATGACAGCACAGTTTTAATAAATAAAAATTCTTTTGATAAAGAAGGATTGGAAAAAATTTATCAATGTTATAACAATGTTATAACGTCATCAGATTCTGATAATAAAATTTTTGCATGCAACTTAGTGGTAGCTGGGAAAAATATAGTGATTGGGAAGGGAATTTCGGCTATGTTAAGGATCAACCTTAACAAATTGGGATTTGAGATTTACGAAATTCCGATGAATGAGTATAGAAAAGGCGGAGGAAGCGTCAAATGTTTGACCCTGGAGTTTTTTTAAATTAATATTAGATTATGACTTTAGGTTTTGTTGGACTTGGGAAGATGGGCAGCAGAATGGCAAGTAAACTTTTGAGAGAAGGTCATGAGATTACTGTTTGGAATAGATCTATGGAAGGAATTTCAAATTTCAAATTTCAAATTTCAAATTTTCAATCAAATATAAATTTAAAAATTGCAAAAAATATTGGGGATTTAGTTAAGCAATTAGATAAACCAAGAATTGTTTGGTTGATGCTGCCGGCAGGTTCTCCAACGGAAAACATTCTTATCGAGATTGATAAGTTTGTAGAGGAGGGTGACATTGTTATTGACGGAGGAAATTCTAATTTCAAAGATACACAAAGAAGAAACGAAAAATTTAAAGCGAAAAACGTAAAATATCTTGGAATTGGGGTTTCGGGCGGAGTTATTGCTTTTGAAAACGGATATCCGATGATGGTCGGCGGAGATAAATCGGCTTATGAATTTATTAAGCCAATTTTGGATTCTCTTGCAAAGCCTCATGGAGGGCATGAATATTTTGGGACAGGGGGAGCAGGGCATTTTGTCAAAATGGTTCATAATGGCATTGAGTACGGAATTATGCAGTCTTTGGGAGAAGGATTTGGGGTTTTGGAAAAATCTCCGTACAATTTGGATATTTTAAAAGTTGCTAAAATTTATCAAAAAGGAACATTGGTTTCCGGATTCATGTTAGACCGCGCAGTTGAGGTTTTATCCAATCCCTCCATACTACAGAGTATGGAAGGTAAAATTGCAGAATCGGGAGAGGCAAAATGGACAGTAGAACAAGCGAAAGAAGAGGGTGTGGATGTTGAAATTATCGAACGGTCATTGGAGTTTAGACGCCGTTCCCAAACAGATTCTAAAGTAGCGAATTCTTTTTCTGCCAAGTTAATCGCAGGTTTAAGAAACGCTTTTGGCGGACACTCTGTTATCCAAAAGAAGAATCAACATCCGTAGAATCAGATCCTATACGAATTTCGCGTGTTCCTTTTTTATTGCCGATTCTACTGGCTGAGTTAATAACACTGTCTCTTTGTTTAGGGCTAAGCTCACTTAATTGACCCCCATTTACGCAAAATACTGTTGAATCCTGGTTATCAACAATTACAATCTTCTCTCCAATACCCAGATTATTAATCTGGTTTTCAAGAATTGCTTCAACTTGAGAGGTATTAAGACCTTCCCTTATAATTACAACTTCCTTGCGGATTATTCTGTCGGGACTTAGAATTTGTCTTAGTCGCAATCCCGGTCCTTTTTCAACATTCACAGCTATATTATATATCTATTGTCAGAATTATACCACTTTGAGTAAGTCGCGATACATATTGGAATCTTGAGAAAGATTCTTTATGCCAAGTG
>CAZYIC010000036.1:0-9782 GCA_964646925.1 uncultured Gammaproteobacteria bacterium | reverse complement strand
GTTGAATATTGGAAGCAGTTAAGGCTTGACTATAGATACGGACATCGTCAATAGAACCATTAAAAGTCCTGTCCGTAGTTGAACTATTCCCAATCTTTAAGGTTGAAGCCGAATCATCATCTCTTGAACCAGTACCGTTGGTAGTAAGAAAATAACTCACTTCTGTTCCATTAACATATATCTTTATATTTGTGGCAGTAAGTGAACCAGTCCATGTTGCTACTACATGTTGCCAAGCTCCCATAGTAATCTTGTTGGCAACAGATGCCCTAGTTTCTGTCGTAGAACTTGTGCTCACTCCAAAAGCAATGCCGTTAGCCACGGTCCCATTGTCTATATAGAACCTCCATCCTCCATCACTTGTACCAACTGCCTTATCAACAATTCTTCCGAAATTATTTTCTCCAACGGTTGTAGGCTTTATCCAAGCAGAAACTGAAACAGCAGATAGATTTGCAAGTGAAGCTGAGGCACCTGCATCTATTATGGAAGTAGCTCCATTAAAACTATACGCCTTATTAGCCTGTCCTTTCCTGTCTGTTGTTAGGGTTGCTCCTGTTACTGTTCCGTCATTCCCATATCCGGAAGTATCTTTAACCTTTACCGGAGGTCCCGGTATTGTTGTTTCTTGGTCAAGTTTCCATTCTCCTACAAGATCTATACTTAAAGAATTTTGTATTGAAGCATCAAATGTTTCTACTTTTGCAAGATTTGCTTTGTTAATCTGAGAGGTTACATTAACTGCTGTTAAAACTCCAACAGATAATACTCCAAGAACCGCAATAACAATAAGAAGTTCTATTAAAGTAAAACCTTTATTAAATCTTTTACTTATCATAAGCAAGATAGTGTTTTAGGAACCCTTGAGCATAAAGCTGTTGGATATTGGAAACAGTTAAGGCTTGACTGTAGATACGGACGTCGTCTATGGAGCCAGTTAAATAAATGTTGTCATTATCGCCACTACCTATCTGAAGTTTTCTATCATTAGAAATACTACCTATTGTGGAGATGCTACCGCTTTGATTGAAAGCTCCATTTTTATAAAGTGATAAAAGATTGGTGTTTCTATCAACTACTACAGCAAAATTAGTCCAAGAATTATCAGGAACCGTGGAATTTGCCGTTTGGAACAACAATCCTCCTGTACCATCGTCAAAATAAATATTAAATCTTCCAGTAGTACCTTTATAAACCATCCATCCCTGCTGAAGAGTACCATTGGAAATACGTTTTGATATAACAGATCCTATATCGTTTGTTGCGCTTTTAAGCCAAAATGAAAAACTGAAGCTACTTGAGCCGAAGTCAAGCAGACCGCTCGAGGGATCATTTATTTGAATATGATCTGTTGTCCCGTTAAACAAATACGCCTTGTTTGCCTGTCCCTTCCTGTCTGTTGTTAGGGTTGCACCAGTGACTGTTCCGTCATTCCCATATCCGGAAGTATCTTTAACCTTTACCGGAGGTCCCGGTATTGTTGTTTCTTGGTCAAGTTTCCATTCTCCTACAAGATCTATACTTAAAGAATTTTGTATTGAAGCATCAAATGTTTCTACTTTTGCAAGATTTGCTTTGTTAATCTGAGAGGTTACATTAACTGCTGTTAAAACTCCAACAGATAATACTCCAAGAACCGCAATAACTATCAGAAGCTCGATGAGGGTGAAACCACGTTCAGCTTGCATGAACGTGGTGAAACCGGATTTAGCAATTATCTTTCTTCTCACAATTTAAGTTAAGCACATCTTCCAGGAAGATTCAACATCGTGTTTAGTTGGGGAGGCGGGTATGATATACTGAAGACTAAATGCAACAGTCAAAAGTCAAAAATCAAAAGTCGGTTGAGAAATATAATCCTTCGGAAATTGAAACTAAGTGGCAAAAAACATGGGAGAAAAAGGGAATTTACCGCGCAGCCAACCCTCCGTCTAGCAGGAAAAAATTCTACGCTTTAATCGAATTTCCATATCCGTCCGGGGCAGGTTTGCATGTTGGTCATGTAAGGTCTTGGGCCGCAATGGATGCATTTTCCCGCAGAAAACGCATGCAGGGATTTAATGTTTTGTATCCTATTGGTTGGGATGCATTTGGTTTGCCTGCAGAAAACTACGCTATAAAAATGAAAATTCATCCATTAACTGCGGTAGAAAAAAATATAGCTAATTTTAAACGCCAGATTAAATCATTAGGCTTATCGTTTGATTGGAGCCGCGAAATAAATACAACTGATCCAAAATATTACAAATGGACTCAATGGATTTTCTTGAAATTCTTTGAGAAAGGCCTTGCTTATCAAGCCGACGTTTCGGTTAACTGGTGTCCGTTTTGCAAAACCAATTTAGCGGATGAAGAAGTTTTGCCGGATGGCAAGCATGAACGCTGCGGGACTCTAACCGAAAAAAGAATGCAGAAACAATGGCTTTTAAAGATTACGGCCTATGCAGACAGGCTTTTGGAGGACTTAAAACTGGTTGATTACTCCAATAGAATAGCAGTGCAGCAGATAAATTGGATTGGAAAAAAAGAGGGGATTAATATCGAATATAAGATTGAAGGAAAAAATGAAAAAATTACTTGTTTTACAACGCGTCCCGACACTAACTTTGGGGCAACATTTATTGTTATTGGCCCGGAACATCCATTTGCGGTAAAGCTTCTGAATTCAAAATTTACGGAATTGAAAGATTATGCAAAGAGCGCTAAAAAGAAAAGTGAGATTGATCGAATTGCGGAAGGCAGGAAAAAAACCGGAGTTTTTACGGGTTTTTACGCTATTAACAACCTCAACAATAAGAAATTACCGGTTTGGGTAAGCGATTTTGTTTTAGGCAGCGTGGGCACAGGAGCTGTTGTTGGGGTTCCTGGCCATGATATTCGCGATTTTGAGTTTGCAACAGAATTTAATCTTCCTATTGTCAGAGTGGTGGTAGGTAAAGATGGTGATACTTCAAAGATTACAAAGAGAGAACAAGTGCAGGAAGATCAGGGAAAAATGGTTAATTCAGAATTCTTAAACGGTCTTGATATCCATAAAGCAACGAAAAAGATTATGGACTTTCTGGAAGAAAAAGGATGGGGAAGAAAAGTAGCGCATTATCATCTTCGTGATTGGGTTTTTAGCCGCCAGCACTATTGGGGCGAGCCAATTCCAATTATTCATTGCGGGAACTGCGGAGCCATGCCTGTTCCTGAAAAAGATTTGCCGGTTGAACTTCCGTACTTGGAAAAATACGAACCTTCAGGTACCGGAGAATCGCCTTTGGCAAAAATTCCGGAATGGGTTAATGTTGACTGTCCAAAATGTGGAGAAAAAGCTCGTCGGGAAACCGATACTATGCCCAACTGGGCAGGCTCCAATTGGTACTTTTTACGATACTTAGATCCACAAAATGATAGTTTGATAGCGGATCCAAAACTTATGAAATACTGGATGCCGGTGGATCTTTACCAAGGAGGTTTTGAGCACACGACTTTACATTTGCTGTATTCCCGTTTTGTTTATAAGTTTTTGTATGATATTGGTGTTGTTCCAACTCCTGAACCCTATGTAAAGCGTCGATCCCATGGAATTGTTTTAGGACCGGACGGTCGCAAGATGAGCAAGTCTTTTGGTAATGTAATTAATCCCGATGATATTTCAAGAAAATTTGGAGCAGATACTTTGCGGGTTTACGAAATGTTTATGGGGCCATTCGATCAAACGATTGCCTGGAGCGAAGAGTCTGTTGAGGGATGCTTCAGATTTCTAAAAAGAGTCTGGCAATTATCAAAAACAAAAGTCTCAAACGGAAAAACTTCCCAAGATTTGCTTACCAACCTAAATAAAACTATAAAAAAAGTTGACGAGGATTTGGAAAATATGAAGTTTAATACCGCTGTTGCATCAATGATGGAATTTGTTAATAGCTGGCAGGTGGATGCATATGGATTGCATAAAGAAGATCTAAAAACTTTCCTTTTGCTGCTTGCTCCTTTTGCTCCACACATGACGGAAGAGTTATACCAACTCTTCCGAACTCAAAACTTTGAGTCTATTCATTCGTCAGTTTGGCCAAAATATGATTCCAGGTTTTTGATAGAGACAGAAGTGACGATTGCGGTTCAGATAAATGGGAAGTTAAGAGATGTCTTAAAAATTAAAAATGAAAAATTAAAAATGAAAAATGATGTTGAGCAGTTGGCAAGAAAGAGTGCTAAAATGAAAAAATATTTGGAAGGAAAAGAGATTAAGAAAGTTATTTATATTGAAGGGAAGGTAATCAACTTTGTAATTAGCGTTTAGTTAGCAGCGTCTAGCGTCTAGTTTCCGATCCAAGAACTAAACGCTGAACGCTAATTGCTAGACGCTAATCTATGAACAAAGATGAGCTTATTTTTAAATATCTTCCTCTAGTAAAAAAACACTGGTTACCTCTGAGCTTGGGAGCCTTGGGAATGATATTCTTTGTATATGGTTTGATGGGGTTATTCTTAGGCAATGAATCAGACTCCAATCTCGTTTTTGAGCCATCTTCCGCAAATCAGACTCCAATTGAGGCAAAAACCATTTTTGTAGATATGGAGGGTGCTATAGTTAAGCCCGGATTATATAAATTACCTCAGAATTCCAGAATTCAAGATGGTCTTGTTGCAGCAGGCGGATTGTCGGCTCAAGCAGATAGAAGCTATGTTGCTAAGAATCTCAACTTAGCAACAAAATTAGTTGATGGAGCAAAAGTATATATTCCAATAGAAGGGGAAACGGAAAGTATCAAAAGTGCCACAGGCATCAAAGGGAGTACGCTGGAAGGATTCATTAATCTTAATTCTGCTTCGGAAGGAGAACTTGACAGTTTGCCGGGAGTAGGTCCTGTAACAGCTCAGAAGATTATTGACGGAAGGCCTTATGGATCAATTCAGGAACTTTTAAATAAGAAAATAGTAGGGGGCAAGGTATTTGATCAAATCAAAGATAGGATTACAGTTTACTAATTTTCAATTTTTAATTTTCATTGAATATTTCTAATTTTAAATTTCAAATTTTTGGCTTTATTTTATTATCGATTCTTGCTCTCCGCTTCTATTTTTTCTATCAAAATCAACTTCGCCTCACGGATAGTCAGAAAATTAATTTTGAGACAGCACTTTTATCACAGCCGCAGACATTTGGCAACCGACAGGCGTTTACTGCTAATTATAAAAATCAAAAAATAAGAATAACAACTGGCCGTTTTCCGGAACTAAATTATGGTGATTTCGTGCGTATATCAGGACAGGTTAGCAATCAGAATAACAGACTGATAATATATTTTCCGAAAATAGAAACAACTAATAAATCTTCAAATATTCTGCAATCTGGTTTGAAAAAGATAAGTATGCTCCGGCAAAAACTTATTTTTCTATTTTCGAAAACACTTCCGTCTCCTTCGGGAGAACTTCTTATGGGAATAATTTTTGGGATAAAAGAACAAATGCCAAAAGATTTTTCAGACAACCTGAGGACAACAGGCGTTTTCCATGTTATTGCCGCGTCCGGAATGAACGTTACTTTGGTGGGAGGTTTTATCAGTTCGTTTATTTTTTCCTAAAGCGTCAGGTTGCAATTATTTTCAGTATTTTTGGAATTATATTAAAGCCAATTTTGACTGGGCTGGAAGCTTCAATAATAAGAGCTTCAATAATGGGTATAGTCGTATTCTCGGCACAAATTATCGGCAGACAGACTCTTGCGGTTAATAGCTTGATGCTGGCAGGGTTTGGAATGCTTTTTATTGACCCAACATTGGTTTCAGATATTGGTTTTCAGCTTTCATTTGCAGCAACGCTTGGAATTTTATATATTAAACCGATTTTCCAGAAAAAAGAGGGGATAGGCTCCAATGTCTTGACTACAATTGCGGCTCAGATTGCCACATTGCCAATTATTCTTGCAAATTTTGGGATATATTCAGCATATTCTATTTTAGTTAACGGGTTAGTTCTTTGGACAGTGCCGATACTGATGATGATTGGGGGTTTTGGAGCCATCCTGGGCTTAATTTTAGAGCCTCTAGGACAATTAATAGTTTATCTTTGTTATCCGCTTTTGTTTTATTTTGAAACTGTTGTAAATATTTTTGGAGAAATTGGAGGAGTAATAGCTATTTCCTCTCTTTCTTGGCAATTTATTGTTGGTTATTATTTTTTACTCTCTTCAGCTGTTCTTCTTTTTAGAAGAAAAATATGAGAAAGATTTTATTAGTCTTAGCTGTTGTTTTCGTTTTGTTGAGTAGCATCTTAATATATCAAAACATAATTTATAATGACAAAAAATTACATGTTGTGATTTGTAATGTTGGGCAGGGAGATGGAATCTTTATAAGAACGCCGAACGGATCAGACATTTTAATTGACGGCGGACCTGATAATGCAATCTTAAATTGTCTAGGAAAACATATGCCCTTTTGGGACAGAGATTTGGAGCTTGTGATACTTACTCATCCCCATGCAGATCATTTTATCGGACTTTTTTCAGTTTTAAAAACTTACAAAGTGAATATTTTCGCAACAGAGGATTTGATAAATAAAACGTTGGGCTTTGATGAACTCATGAAAACGATCAAGAATAAAAATATTCTTATCCGTTTTGTTTTCTCAAGAGATAAATTTAAGCTGAAAGATGGAGTGGCGTTTGAAATAATTGGACCAACGAAAGAATTTTTGTCCCAAACATCTCCGAATGGCACAATCGGAGAAACTAGCGAATTTGCCTCCGTAGAAACATTAATTACATATGGTAAATTTTCAGCATTACTGACAGGTGACAGTCAGGCAGAAGAGCTGGAAGAAGCGATAGATAGCTACAGTGTGAAAGATATTGATATATTTCAGGTGCCGCATCATGGGTCAAGATTTGGTTTAACAAAGAATATTTTAGATATCTTAAATCCCAAAATTGCAGCAATTTCTGTTGGAAAAAATAAATACGGCCACCCAACGTCTTTTACCCTAGATTTATTAAAATCCGCAAGCATTAAAACCTTGCGTACCGACCAAAATGGGGAGGTGGAAATTGTTTCGGATGGAAAGGGGTGGAAAGTAAATTAGCCGTCTCATTGCAAGAGACGATCGTACCATCTACTGATATAGCTAAAATAGGGTTTAGAAAATAGAATTGAAAAAAAGATCTCAAGACTTGATTAACTGTTTGGAAATCTTCAGGGGTTAGAAGAAATGCGCTATTACTTCGTTGGATTTATCTTAGTTAAGAGTTTGGCGAGTAAAAGAAGTGGGTTTGGGATCGGTGTAGGTTTTTGGGATGGCATTAACATAGGGAAGCGTAAAAGAAATTGTTGTGCCTTGACCTGGCGCTGATTTTACCCATACACGTCCGCCATGCGATTCAATAATTCCTTTGACCATGTAAAGCCCCAATCCCGTTCCTAATTTAGCAAGTTGACGGGGAACATTTTGAGCCTGTGTATATTTTGAAAAAAGAAGTTTTTGTTGTTCTTTTGAAATTCCAACTCCGGTATCCGAAACAGAAACAACAATAAATTTATCAAGACTTAAAAAATCTTCCATCGGCGATGATCCGTCCAGAGTCGGAGGTATTACCCTGCAATCTGCTTCGACTTTTATTTTACCTCCTTTATCGGTAAATTTGATGCTGTTAGACAGAAGATTATCAATCACCTGGCTGATTCTTATGGAATCAAAAGAAACTAAAGGAAGAGAAGGACATAAAATATCAAAGTTTAAAGAAATATTTTTTCTTTCCGCTTGTGGAATAAAAGTTTGCATTTCCGATTTAATAAGTTTGGCAATATCCCCTTTTGTTTTTTGAAGAGTCAGCTTTCCCGCATCAAGTTTGGCAGTATCCAAAATTGACACTATTCTTCCCAACAATTTTTTTGCCTGCTGGTGGATTATCTCCAGAAATTTTATTTTTTTGTTTTCCTCAAAATCTTTGGTTGAAATAATAAGTTCGGAAGCATCTTTTATCGTTGTAAGAGGCGCCCGAAGTTCGTGAACCATGGCATACATGATATCTTCTTTCAAAACTTCCCTTTTTTTGTACTCTGTCATATCACGCAAAACAATAGATGCCCTATTGTTCTTGACAGGAGTTATAAAAATGTCCAGCACTCCTTCGCCATCAACCGGTATTTCTTTTGCCGTAAAAGGTTTGTTATTGACAATAACGTCATTTATTATTAATCCCAAATGGAGATTTTTGGAAAATGCATTGGCAATGTCGAAAAAATTGACGTCTTTCTTAGAAAGTCTAAGCGCTCTTTTTGCCGAATCATTGATATAGAGCAAACTGTTTTGATTATCAGTCAAAAAAACTCCATCGGCTATACTGCCGACAAGAGATATGGAAATATCCTGTTCCTTATCTAAGGCTTGACTAAAGCGGGTTAGTGAGGAAGCTGCAATCTCTATTATCCGATATAGGGTTTCAATATCATCTTTGTCTTTATATAAGTTTTCCTTGGTTGAAGATAGATGAATAAGCGCAGCCACTTTGTTTTCCACAATTAGAGGAACATGAAAGGAAGATGAATATGTCATTTTTACGGAATCATTTAAAGCTGTCCCATAAATCTTTCTGTCAATTTTTTCCGGCATTGTCCCAATAAGAGAAGAAAGAGAAGAAAGCATGCTTTTTTCTACGCTTTTTATGTACTCATTGCCGATTTCTTCTTCAACATAAGTTTTAATAATAAGAGAATCATTCTTTAGAAGGATATATGAAGCAACAGAATAATCAAAAAAACTCTCCAGGGAAGATATTATGATATCTGCTGCTTTCTCGGCGTTTGTTGCATATGCGATTTTTTCCTGAAGTTTAAAAAGCGCTGAAAACTTGTAAATTCTGTCTTCCTGTATTTTTTTTTCGTAAGAAGAAAGTTTTCTCAGCTTGTCGATTTCCAAAGACAACAGAATAACAATTAGCCCCAGGGTAATAGTTATAAATAAAGCAATTGCCATAGGTCGAAACTTAAGCGGAGCTATGTTTGGACAATGTCTCCAATTTGTCTCCCATGGTTTTGCTTCCGGTAACAATGGTATAGGTTCCAATTAAGAAAATAATCGGTTTCAATATAAGTAAAGCAGTTAAAAAACCGGAAGTATTTAACGCCTGGGTATATATTTCCGTAGCATCCATGATTATTCCCAGAGCCAAAATAAAAATTCCGATTCCAATTGTTTTAAATCCTCTTGCAAGAATGCCGGCAACAAATTTCCTTAGAAATTTTGCCATGATAACTCCTGCTGCAATAGCCGCAAAAGCGGATATAAAAGAAATAGCTTCAATTACAAGTTGCGTTGGGGTATTGACATTAAGCATAGACTACATCTTAAGAGCTTGTTTTACCTTGTTTACAATATCCATTGGCTCGACCTGATATTTAAATATGTAGTCCATTGCGCCGTTATTTATCGCTTCCTTAACAAGCTCTTCCTGGCTGAAATTCGAAAGTATTATAACCGGAATATCTTTGGTTTGAGAATCCATTTTGAGAGTTTTAAGAACTTCATTTCCTGAGATATCGGGTAAAACCTGATCCAGAAGTATGAGATTGGGTTTTTCCAAGCGGGCTTTATCAATTCCGCCTTTGCCGTTTACAGAAAAAACTGTTTCAAAACCGTTTTTTTGAAGTACGGCTTCAAATATCGCACCCAAAGCTTCATCGTCATCAACAAGAAGTATCTTCATTACAATCAGGTTATCAGTTGCAGCAAAGATTGTCAATCCCCTGTATAAGTCAAGGACTTTTGCGACATACCTCCTTTCTCAAGAAAATATTGCA
>CAZYIC010000035.1:0-9973 GCA_964646925.1 uncultured Gammaproteobacteria bacterium | reverse complement strand
GACAGGAATAATTTGAAAAAATCATCCAGTCTGTGCAAGATATCATTGGGATCACCAAGCTCAGCTTGGTGAATAGTCAGCTCAGCTGACTCACCAACCAACTTAGCAATAAGTCAGCTCAGCTGACTTACTGTGTCAAGGGCAGGGAACGTCAAACGTTCCGGGCAAGCGTGAAAAAAAGCGCTACGAAAGAACATTTTCGCTGAAGCAAATTACGTTCAGCGTGGCTATTGTCAAGCTCAGCTTGAGGTAAAAATTTTTTTTAAATTCTAAATTTAATATATCAGTTCTAAGGAGGATTTCAACTGAGTATTTCTACATCAGTAACGAACTAAAAGGGAATATCCTTTTCTATAATTTCTGGGGTTATATGTATTTGAAAGCGAGTCCTATATACGCACCATTTACATGTCTCACTTGCTATTGGTTCTGGTCCGGACAAAATAGAATCAACGCCTTTCATAAAGTTGAAAAAATTATTTTCGTCTATTGGAACTTCTAGCCATGTATGAGGAAAGCCAAGAGCAGCCGTTTCATTTTCAAATGAAACTTGATCAGGATAAAAAATCAAAAGCGCTAGCTTAGTCAATTTCATTGGCTCTCCGTTTTTTGGATTCTCCAATGCAAACTTATAGGCTCCAAGTTGAGTTTTATACTTATCTATTTTATCCTCTCCGGGTTGGCTAATTTTTAAATCAACAATGGTATGCGTACCATCGGGATTTCTAACCAGAAGATCGTATTTACCTTTCAGATAAACCGACGTTCCGGGAATAACTATAGATTCTACGAATTTTTCTTGAGCTATGACTTCCCCATCCGGAAGATTGCGAGACAAGCTTTTCAAGTTTTTACCAACTAAATTCCCCTGAAGCCTGGTATTTATTGCAGAGAAAACCCCAGGCATTGGCATACTTGGCAAATAAATTCCCCTTTTAACTTTCTGGACATAACAAAACTTACAGTCTTGATAAAGGTAGGCGAAGTCGGAAGGAGATAGCTTGTACATATTTATATATTATACCTTTCGATAAGTCCTGAGCGAAGCCGAAGGGCTCAATTTATACATAACTCAATTCTAATATAGATTCCACCAAAAACCAATTCTGTGTATTAAAATACACTCACATTCTCAAGTTTGTAAGGATGTATTTTAAATAGTTTGGAATTTTTTCAAGAAATCGACAAATATTTTTCCGTATGGTGACAACGTGTGTTCAACGAATTTTCCCTTATATTCTTTATTTATCAGGCCTGCCGTAACGAGTCTTCGGGTATGTTCACCAATCGTTTTCTCGTTTGCTTTAAGTTTTTCAACGATTGCCTCAAGAGTTATCTTTTTGTCGCTCGCAATCAAAAGTAAAATAGCGATTCGATGGTGATTTGCCATGCCTTTAAGATGTCTCTCCATTTGCTTCGTAGATTTCATACCGTACTTATGGTAGCACAAAACATCCCTATAATCTCAAGTATTTAAGGATGTTTATTATGTTAATAAGTTAATTCATTTAATTGATGACGTTGCATTGTGGTGGGTTGGGGCGAGCGGAGCGAGCCCCAGAAAAACCCGGAGAAGATTCCTTACTCCGAAAAAATCGTTCCAAGAAGTCAAATTAACATGCTGATATTCTCCCGCCTCCGCTTTGCTACAGGCGGGCAAGCGAGAAAAAACGCAAAAATTTTTCCAAAAATTCAAATAGCGATAAATCAAAATGTTTCATTTTTAGCTTGTTGCAATAATCTTTTAATCTTTCTCAGGACCGTCCCCGGATCGCCCTCTATTACAAACTGCCATCAGAGGGAGACATCGATTCCATCCAATAAGGTTTCAAGCTTTTCTTTATCCATCTCTTCCTGTTGCTTCTGGTCCGGAGAAAGTTTTATTGGCAATTCGCTTCCTACCTCGAAAAACTTAAAAGTTCTTAAAAATGAAGGATACGCTTCAAGAGTTGCGCGGGGCTCCATGCCGCCATTTGCCACTTGCCACAGGACGAGCTTTAGCTCTCTAATTCTTTTTTGGAATTCCTTTCTTTCTCCCGGAGCCCTTAGTATGCCTCTTTTTGAATACCCAACTGTAAGAAACTTCCCCTTGGCCCAACCAGGCATAGAGCCAAAAATGGTAGCAACATGACCGGCTGCTTCTTTTGCCTCCGGATCAATATCCTCAGATACCGGCTCGGGTCCTGTGGAAAGAGAAGGTAATCCCTCTTCCGCAGCCTTTAGATAGGAAATTGTATAATCATGAAAATACTCTTTTGCTAACTTGGAGTTATTAATTGGCCCTTGATGAAAGAGATGAAGAAGATCATTTGTCTGCCTGACAACAAGCCAAGGGGACTTTTCTATATCTTTATAGACGATTGTTGACTGAAACTCCGGACGCCTTGGAACATAAAGGTCTCTTTCTTTATCTGACATATTGGCTTAAAATTAAGCTAAACATCTTTTCGAGCTTATCAGATAAAGAAAAAATAATCAACTAGCCATTTAATACGCCAGTCAAGTGGCGTATTCAGTTTACGCTCAGTTTAGGAGAAGATAAGTTACACCATGGCCTGCTCTTCCTATCTGCTTGACTCTTCCTTCTTTCTGCAGATCGTCCATGTAACGCACTGTCGTACGGCTGGATACCCCAAGAGCCTTTCTGATCTCGTGATTTGATAGCTGCGGATTTTTGGCAAAAAGCGCCATAACTTTTTCCATATTGGACCTCTTTTTTACAGTTCTGTCCAAAGCTATTGTGCAAATTCCGGCAAACTCCTCTTTTGCGCTGGTACCATGAATCTGTGCCTCTTTTTGAGCGATAAAATAAACAACCGCAACCAACAATATCCCCATAACCAAAAAAATCAAAACCTCCATAAATTTATTATTTAACTATTCATCACAAAACACAAGCCCTTTTGTTTCCTTCTGCTCCATCCCGTTTCATTCCAATGCCCAGCTTCCCACTACATCCGAGGTGTTAATACCCAACACCTCTGAGGTGGTAAATTACAGAAGGTGTTAAATGCTAGAATTATTTACCTTTGTGTTATTGTCTGTTAAAACTCATTTTTTCCTCACCCCTCATTTTAGCATCTATATATAGTAATAAATTCTTTTTAGAAACACTCCACATTGCAACAATGTGATGCCTCTCTTCACTGATCAAATCAGAAACATCTACTTCTAAATTAGTTCTTCCTCTTCCTAAATAAACATGAAAAAACTTTAATTTTGCATCACTATCTTTAACTATAAAAATACTATTTCCTCCTTCTGTAATTTCAAATAAACGAACAACGTCTTCCCCTGACCAATTAACTGTACTCTTTTTAACCCAAAATGCTACTGACCCTTCTTCTATATTAAATTTATTTTTTTGTCTATCCATAAGATTGTAAACATTTTACATTATTTAGCCTTTTTATTATCCAATACCGGTGGAGACTCTAGTACCTCCGTTCTAGTTGTTGTAGTCCTCCATTCCTTAACTAAGTCAAGCAGATAATTTTCTCCTGTTACTATCGTACCCATAATAAATAAGCCAAATATGTAGATATACAAACTATTGGCAAAAAGAGTAACTGCTACAACTATTGCGATTCCTCCTATTCTTAAAGATAGGGAATTAGTTTTTAGATTACTTTTTTTATCATTTGCTTTCACCCAATTTTCTATTAAAGCCCCAGCAAAACATCCCATGCTAACTAATATTAAGAATACAGACACAATGTCTTTAGAATTAGAGACAAAAAAATTTAACCACTCCATATTCACATACAAAGCTTGACCTTTTGCTACTGAAAACTAAGATTATTCTACATCTTTTATATTAATAAAGAAAATGAGACAGAAACAGATATATAATACCTAAAAACTCATGCTTAATTATTGACTATTTTGCCGGAATTAGCAATACCGACGAATTACCAAGGCGATCACACTTCAAAAACTACCTTTGACCGCTCGGGAGGATTTGATGCTTTCGGTGATTTGCGTTCATTATCACTTTTTCCGAGTAATATGCCCATTTATGTTGTACTTTTCGTAAGCATCCAGAACATCAGCGCAAAACTTAAATAAATTTTCATTTTTTTTCATTTTCCGCAATTGCAATTTCTTCCGGCGTGAGGCCGTAGGGTTTATAAACTAGTATATACATCATTATTCTATTTTTCCAGATTTTTGGAGATTGTGTTTCATGCAGAGCAAGCGGACATTTTTCACCGATAGACTCGTACCGCCTTTCGAAAAAGGTAAATCATGATCAAAATGTAAGTTTTTTGTTTGTGGACACAAAACGCATTTCCCCTTGTCTCTTTTCCAAACTTCCTTCTTTACTTCTGTTGGAATCAACCTGGTATGCAAAAGCTCTTTTTGCGTTAAACTACCGTCAACTTGTTGATTCTTTGACAACTTAAGAATAAATCTAAATACATTTCTGCCGCCTTCAAAAACTATTTTGTAATCCACAAGGTCAAAAAATCCTTTTAATGACCAAACTCCTGGAAAAATTTTTTCATAAACCTTTACGAGTTCAGGATTTTTACCTCTTTTCCTATATTCGTTAACAGATTTTACAAATAATCCGTTCTGAGTTAATTTTCCAGACGGAAGTTTATCTGGCTGATCTTCATATTTGGGATTATGCGTATGGGATTTTCTTAGAACATCATGCCCCTCATATTCAATGGTGACGCCATCCTCATGAATCCTGTCTTTGTACGGCGCGTTTGCCCTTTGAGACATTAAAATCACCGAGTAAAGAGGATTCATATGGAAATTCATTCCTCGCTGTAAGACCTGTGCATTTTCTATATCGCACATTTCTCCATAAGACAGGATGTCATTCTGAATTTTCATATTAGAGAGCTTATCCTATCTAAGATTATCTTTAAAATATTTCTCAGCTTCTTTATCCACGAAATAGACATATACTCCCCTATGTGCTCTCGACATTAGAACTCTATATACTTGCTTTAAATGTTTTGTTAGCTCTGTATTATTTCGAGTAACCATTGTGTCGTAGGAATATTTCGGCTGGCTTATCCATTCTTTCTTTTCCTGATCATAAACAAGGTCATTTCCAAAGATTACTCCAATATAATCAAATTCAAAACCCTGCGCTGTGTAAACTGTTCCTACCTGCTCCATGCCTGAATCATCAGTTGCCCACTTCCAAAATTCGTCTTTCTTCTCCCATGGCATCTCAAAATCACCAATTTTTACATCATTAACAAGGGTTCCATCCGCATTTGGCTTGCTCCATGGCCAACAGAATCCGGCAACAATTCTTGCCGAATTTTTCTTCTCATGATTTTTATCTCTAACTTCCTTCATCATTTCTGATGGAGAATCAAAGACGCGAAATTCCATTTTTGGATCATATCGTGCAATAGCAGAACGTTTAATATCCAAAACGTTATCAAGCCATTGCAGATATGCATCTGACCCCGAACAGCGAAACTGTGTTTTTAATTCAAATTCAGCTATATCTGCCTCTTTAACGCCAAATCGAACAGCAGCATTTTTAATTATTGCAACGGATCCGATTTCATTAGGTCTCACAATTTGGTTTTCATCCATAAAGAAGATATTTAATTTAGCTACTTGTAATAATTCATCTATCTGAGGTAAATCCGTCCTCTGTGCCTTGGGAGTATATCTATTTACACTTGTTTCCCTAATGCGGTGGGCTTCGTCACAGATTAGAACATCGAAGGAATTTTGTTCTGTTGAAATAAAACTATTAAAAAACTTAAACAGATTTTTCGCACGTTCACCTACTATTTTCCTTAATGTATTGGTAAAGGCAGAAGAACCAGTAGCATGCATGACTTTCTTACCCTGCCTTAAAAGTTCTCCCATAACTTCAAGCGCGATGACAGATTTTCCTGTTCCGGGTCCTCCTTTTACAATTACAATTGTTTTTCTTTTTATTTTTGCTAATTCTTTTGCTTTGTGCATTATGGCATTGTAGGCGACAATTTGATCATCAATTAAATTGAATATTTGTTGTTTGTTAATCATCTCACTTGTATGATCGAGAAGTTTTTTCGATGGCCTAATGGGGCTTCTTGCAAAATGTTCATAAACCAGCTGCCCTTTTCCACTTTGTAAGCGTTCTTTAAGATATCTTCCAAGCTCCATAGCTTCCTCTTTTGTAAATACAGGAAACGTTTTGATTAATTTAGAAAATTTAGAAGAAAGAATTCCAACGTCTTTTTGCTTTGAATAATTATGCATGTAAGAGGAAGCGCTTAGTTCTGGCGCATTTTTTCCCTCAAAAAGTTTAATAAAGTCTTTTAGACCATAATAGTATCCCTGAACCTGTAATGCCGGATGAGGCTGTTCTGTCCATAGTCCTCTATAATTAACCTTTATATTTCCTTCAGCATCAGATTCCTTTACATTATTGTTAGACCACTGTTTGAGCTCTAAAATTATAACGTTTTCTTTTCCATTTGCGTCACACCCAAACAACAAAACATCTATTCTTTGAGATGCATAAGGAAGCTCATATTCCACAACAATATGATTATCCTTAAGCCCGGTATAAATAAAGCTGTTGTTTAAAATGGCAAGGGAATGTGCCCATGACTGATATTCGGAATTTCCCGGACTCCTTTTGTAGTATGTCTTATATTCTTCAGCTGCTCGGTCAGCAATGCGATTCTGCATTACATCCTCATTGAATTTCTCAATTGTTTCTTCGTAAAGAATCATAATTAAAGCTTATTGTATTTAGTGTGTTTTCCTTTCACTTTTCTTATCGGATATTTTTTCTCATTTTTTTTCATTTTTTCCTCAAATGCTTTCGGAAGATCTATTTTAAGATCGTATGCCATCAATATTACCCAATACAGAACATCTGAAAGTTCATCTCCTATTTCTTCTCTCTTCTCCTTTGTATAAGTTACTAATTCTTTAGAGTTCAGCCATTTAAAGAGATCTAAAACTTCACTAGCTTCTGAAAGAAGGGCAATTGCACTATCCTTTGGATTGTGGAATTGTTTCCAGTTTCGCTCATCACGAAATTTCCTAATTCTATCTATCAAGCTCTTTATGTCTGACATATACTTATATTAAACCTTGCTCTCTTAGACTAGAGAATTTATTTTTTGTAACAATAATATGGTCAAGAAGCTCAATGCCAATGATTTTAGCTGCGTCGTCCAAACGTCTTGTCAGGGCGACATCTTCCGGTGAAGCATCAGGATTTTCTGACGGATGATTATGGGCAATTATTATTTGTGCTGCAGAAGACTGTATTGCCTCTTTAAAAACTTCTCGCGGGTGAACAATACTTGCATTAAGAGAGCCAACCGATATACTTGTGTCTTTTATTAAATTATTACGTGAGTCCAGGGATAACATAACGAAATGTTCTTTCTTTTCTCGGCCGATGGACTTTTGTAGAAATTCTGCTACCGCTTTTGATGAATCGAATATAATTTTATCTGGTATTTGTTCTTTTGCATAGCGCTCAGACATAGCCTGAAAAAGCTTAATGCCAATTGCGTTAGATGGTCCAATACCCTTGATCCCCTGAAGTTCCCCTATTGAAGCATCCAGAACGCCCCGTAATCCTTTAAACTCCTTAATAGCATCTTTAGCCATCTGCTTACAATCTTTCAGTGGAGTACCAAGCGTTAGAAGTAATTCCACTATTTCATAGTCAAGAAAACCATCAAACCCCGATTGCAGGAATCTCTCGCGCAGACGCTTTCTGTGTCCAGCACCTTTATATAAAACCTTAGTTGTTGTTTTTTCTGCCATCTTAAAGCAAGTAATCAGTTACCGACTTATTCAGCCTCTTACATTATATTCTCTTTTTCTCCCTTTTTCACTAACCCTATTTTTGTGGGGGTTTGGGGTATTTGTCAAGAGACAAAAAGAGCCATAAATATGGACTTAGTTACATTGCCATGTTATTCCTGTGATGTAATTTCATTACAAAAACCTGTATTCTGAACTGTTACCGGAATGGTGGCGTGGCTAGGAAACTAGCATAGGAACGTGGTTGGAAATGACCCGCAAGGGTCTTTTTTTGTTGCATGGAATTATTATATTCCCTTTCCCTCCATTTTTCACTATTCCTTAAGTCTCTTTTGCTGCTGAGTAGGCCTAAAATTACTTTTATTAACAACTTTTCTTCCTGATTTTTGTTCGATTTGCTTTCTGGCACTTCCCGCAATAGTTCCGCCCTCTTTAGCCACTTTTTTATTTTGGTCAAAAGTTTTAGGTGTTTTCTTTTCTGAAATTTCTGTTGTCGCTGTTTCGGCAAGCATATTCAGGACTAATTCTAAATTCGTCATATTGTCCCGTAAATTTTCTTTCTTCAGACCTTTAAGATTCTTGTATTGCTTGGTTGTTAAGCCTGCCCATGCTTGTGTTATCTCATCGGTTAAAATAGCAAATTCAAGCCCTTCTTTTACGCCTCTTTTCTCCCATTCGTCGGTTAAGGCTTTTCTGATCTCAATACTTTTTAATCTCTGATTAACCCATTCGGGTGAATATCCTTTCTTCAAATAAGTTTTTAGAGCGCGGTTGATAGCTATCTCAGGATCGGCTGTCTCCTCAAGTCTTTCATAGCCAACTTGCGCTAACCATAACTTAAATGGCTCGGCATTTGGCGAGGGAATGGACTGGATTAGTCGGAGCATGGTCTGGGTATCCGCTGCATCTGTTAAGTAATATTTCCCATCAGAGGCTTGCATTTTCAGTTGGTGACAGTTTGTCACCGACTCACTTCCTTCTTTGCGAAGCCGTTCTGCCAATTTGTTCCAGTATTTTCTAGGATCAATGCTGTTGGTTAATACCCTTATTACGTCAACCACTGAAAAATACCATAACTCTTTATCTTCAACCCAATGACGGCGGATTTTCTGTTGATTGAAAAGAATGATTGATTTCACTTTAGACGGCATATTGTTAATAATTTTATTATATTCTCTTTTCCCCCCTTTTTCACTAGGTTATATTGAACTATTGGATGTTTTAATTTCTGAAGAAGCAGATTGCGTTTAATTTATTTCTTATTTTCCAAAACTTTTTGAAGCCCACCTTTGCCAGATACCATTCGATATCCCACTTCGCCACGTTCATGTAAACTGAGTGGCTACGGCGGGATTTCAGCTCTGCGGATGCTTCAATAATCTGTCCAATTATAGCGACTAATAATTTTTTATCTTTCTCTAAATTAAGTTCTGCCATATTTCGATAAACTCAATATCTTCGATAGTACTATTGTAGCGTTGTAGCATAGTACAACGTCATAACTTTAATGATTCGACTTCGCTCACCACTTTCAGCTTCTGTAAACTTTTGCTCTGGCTTTCTGTTCTTTCTTCAGTCTACCAGATTCCGCCAAGTCTGTTAAGACCAATGAAAGCGGTTGGGATTTTTTTTGCATGTCGTATGAGCAAGTTATTGCTTACGTGATAGAATTTAGCGCTTGTTGCGCGTCTTTGAGATTTTTGTTGTAAAAGACAGCTTTTTCAAATTCATTCCGCGCAGCCTCAATATTTCCTTGTTTTTGGTAAATTCTTCCGCGCAAGATGTAAAGCTCTGAAAAAGCTCTATTGTAACTGCTCAAAATTTTATCAGTTATCTGAAACACTCTGTCATAATTTCCCAGATAATAATATGCTTGAATTGGTTCTATCTGATACCAGAGAGTCCTGAAAGGAAGCGTATCTTCTACCTTTTCGAATTCCTCAACCGATTGCTGATACTGTCCTGTATTGTAATAAGCTACAGACAGATTAAATCCGGCATAAATATCATCAGGATTTACTATTAGCTGACTATGCGCATTTTGCGCTGCTTTTTGCCAAGCTTTTTTAATGTCGAGGTCTTCTCCCAAGATTACCTCAGCTATTTCCTTCTTTTCCTGAGGCACCAAAACAAGGTATTCAAAGCTAAATTTTTCCCAGATGGTATTGAAAGTGTCATAGTCAAACCGGAGATTTTTGTTTTGCAGAGA
>CAZYIC010000034.1:0-10182 GCA_964646925.1 uncultured Gammaproteobacteria bacterium | reverse complement strand
ATCTTTTGCATTAAATTTTTCTCCTCCCTGATACTCTATTTCTACTATAGCATAAATCTTTCAATATTTTCTCCGCTTCAATATTCTTAAGCCTTATGGCTAGTGAAAAAAGGCGGAAAAGGGAATATAATGTAAGCATGAAGAAAACTTTGCAAAAACTCGAGAAAAAATAATGCTGTCAAAATCCCCACCCACAACCGATTTGTGGTACTGTTTTTGACATCCACAACCATCCACAACTTAGCCTCGGCTGTCCACGAAGTTGTGGACTCCACAAGTTTGTGGGTAAAGACACCCACAACTGGCTTGCAATTGCTTAAATTTTCATGCAATAATGGTATTATGCCTGAAGATAACAAGATAGAAAGTGAGATAAAAAGCGAAATTGCCCAGCATAAGCTCCGAGATAACGAAGGCCATTTTGTTAAAAGAGAACTCCCCAAAAACCCGGAAAAACCCCTTGACCCAATCGGTAAACTATTCTCGGAAAACGTTCACTACTCAAAAAGTAAAGATGATCTCCTTGATATTCATGTCGGAAATCCATTGCACAAAGTAGTCCAGCTTCTTCAGGATATCAAACAGCAAAAAGCATTCAGTTTTACCTTAAAAGGTTCTTTGGGGATTGCCGGTGTTGCTCTTGCTCTTGCCGTATTTGGAATCCTGGGCGCTGGTAATCTATTATGCGAAAAAGGAATTCGAAAGGAAATTGGGACAATTAAAGTCTTGAATGTTCAGGAACAAGAACCTGCGTCTGTTCCTCTCTTATCCGGTATATTAGATTATTTTTCTCCCAGGGCGAAACATAACAGTGTAGTATTGGTAAAAAGAGATGAGACTGTAATTTCTTTATCCTTCCGAAGCTTTAGCGAAGGAGGATCTTCCTCATTAGTATCAAAATTCTACAATTATCCCGTAATCGCAACAGGGAATTATGACACCTGCTCACAAACTTTGAAAATAACAGATCCAAACGGAGTACAAATCTACACAAAATAGTTTTTGGATAGAAAACTAATGTCAAAACTAGTATAATCTCTTCAAGATTTAACTTTATGGCAAAAAAAGATTTTCAAAATTGGACAAATCATTAAATACGGCAAGGGTGGTCTTCAAAAAGTTTTGGAAAAGAAATAACCTAGCCTCGCTCAGCTTCAATTATTTGTGGGAAATTCTGATTAACCTATGAATACCTATGAAACATCCTCTTGACAAATTTTGCATAAAGGAGTATATTTCTGCTTATGAGTCAAATTCTACAAAAAAAATTAGAAGAGTTACCAGAACTACTTAGTATCGGTCAAGTTTCAGAAATTTTTAAAATTCATCGTGATACCCTACGAAATTGGGAAAAAGCTGGAAAATTGACTCCCCTGAGAGTGGGACCTAGACAAGATCGTAAATATAGAAGAGAAGATATCCAAATTTTAGCTGATGAAATGGGTAGTAAGCTTACATTGGCTCAACTCGAGCAGTTTTTATGGAAAAGTGCCGACATTTTGAGAGGAAAAATAGATAGTTCTGACTATAAAAAATACATCTTTGGACTACTTTTTTACAAAAGAATCAGTGATGTTTGGGATGAAGAATACCAAAAGATTATAGATGAATACAAAGACAAAACTCTCGCTGAAGCCGACTACAACCACAGATTCCAAGTACCAAAGGATTGTCAGTGGTCTGCTATTTCAGAAACTTCAGAGAATATCGGACAAAAACTAAACGATATTTTTGACAAAATCACTAATGTAAACAGTCCCAAACTCGACAAGATTTTTGATGATCTGGACTTCGCCAATAAAGACCGTTTTCCTAATGAAACCATACAAAGACTGGTAAATCACTTCTCTCAATATAACTTTGGCAGTACCTACATAAGTTCTGATCTCCTAGGTGATGCTTACGAGTATTTGATTAAACAATTTGCTGCCGATGCAGGCAAAAAAGGCGGAGAATTTTACACCCCACGAGAAGTAGAACGAATTATTATTGGAATTGTTAAACCTCATCAAAAAGATCATGTTTACGATCCTACAGTGGGATCGGGTGGGTTTCTTCTTGAAGCATATAACTACCTTAAAGATAAGTCGAATGATCAAGTTGCACGAACACTCTACTTTTATGGGCAAGAAATCAATATCAGCACCTTTGCTATTGCTAAAATCAATATGTTTTTACATGGGTTAGACAGTGCAGATATCAGACGTGGCGACACGTTGGCTAATCCACAGTTTTTAAATAACTTGGGAAATCTACAAACCTTTGATATCGTGGTTGCAAATCCGCCCTACTCAATAAAAGATTGGGAGTTTGAGCTATTTAAAAACGATAAATATGGTCGTACCCAAGAATATGAATTACCACCACAAAAAAACGCTGACTATGCTTTTATGCTCCATATACTCAAGTCATTGAATGTAAATGGTCGCGCTGGCATTGTATTGCCTCATGGTGTGTTATTTAGAGGCGGTAGTGAAGGTAGAATCAGAGAACAGATTATCAAGAATGATCTACTCGAAGCAGTTATTGGGCTTCCTCCAAAACTTTTCTACGGAACTGGTATTCCAGCAGCTATTCTTATTTTTAATAGAAATAAGCCAGAAAATAAAAAAGGTAAAGTTTTGATAATTAATGCCGAGCGTGATTTTCTTGAAGGTAAAAACCAAAACACTCTCCGCAAGCAAGATATTGAAAGGATTATCAATGCATACGACCAATACAAAGATATTGAAAAGTATGCTCGTGTTGTTGATGGTAAAGAGATTGCAGATAATGAATACAATCTGAATATTCGCCGCTACATTGATTCGAGTGACGAACAAATGGAGATAGATACTAAAAAGGTATGGAGCGAACTTCAAGCACTTGAAAAAGAGAGAGAAGAAATAAATAAAAAAGTCACAATATTTATCAAGGAGTTAGGATATGACAAATAATTGGCCACAAACATCATTAGCTGATATTTCAGATAATCTCGATAATCAACGAGTTCCTATATCAAGGCTAAAAAGAAGCACAGGGCGAATCCCATATTATGGAGCGACAGGAGTTGTTGATTATGTGGATGAATATATCTTTGACGAGGAACTTTTGCTTGTTGGTGAAGATGGAGCAGATTGGTCTGCTGGTGCTAATACGGCGTACATAATAAAAGGAAGGAGCTGGGTTAATAATCATGCACATGTTTTAAGAATAAAAAACGCTGATATTCAATTTATTGAGAACTATCTCAATTTTACTGATCTTAGATTGCATACTTCAGGTACAACTAGAGGGAAATTAAACAAGTCTGACTTGATGAACATCAAAATTCCAAATCCCAGCATTTCAGTACAACAAAAAATTGCTGAAATTTTATCTTCTATTGACGATGCAATCCAAAAGACGGATCAGATTATTCAAAAAACTGAAATTTTGAAGCAAGGATTGATGCAAAAATTACTTACAAGGGGTATTGGACATAAAAAGTTTAAGAATACAAAATTTGGTGAAATTCCCAAGGACTGGGAATTAACCCCCATAGGCGAGATATGTGATTGTATTGTTCCAGGTAGAAATAAACCAAAAGTTTTTGATGGTGAAATACCTTGGATTACGATACCAAACATACAGGATTCAATAGTTCAATACAACGATTCAACTAAATATGTTTCGAGAGAGGAACTTAGGAATTGTGGCAACAAAATAATACCTATCGGTTCGGTAATCATGTCTTGTGTAGGCGAATTTGGCATTGTAGCTGTAACTGATAGAGAAATTGCCATAAATCAGCAGTTACACGCATTCTTACCCTCAAATGAATTAGATCAGAACTTTCTTAAATTTGTATTAATAATGCAAAAAAGATTCATGGAAAATTTAGCAACCAAAACATCTGTTTCGTATTTAAACAAAACTAGCTGTAATTCTATCCCAATAGTTAAACCTCCTATTAAAGAACAACTAAGAATTGCAGGAATACTATCTTCATTAGAACAGAAAATAACGAAGGAGACATTAAACAAAGGGGAAATGATAACTTTTAAAAATGGACTAATGCAAGATATTTTTAGTCAGAAAGTAGAAATCAAATCATGAAGTCCAAAAAAGCTTTAGAAATTCTTACGAAATATTCCCTATTTGGAATCAAACCCCTACTTGCATTTTCGTCGTTACTTTATAAAGATTCATTGCTATTTTTTTTGTATTTTTTAGCAGATGTTGGAAACTCTTTTTATCAAGGGTATGAAAATGACAAAAATCAGGATTTATCTATTGAAAATTTTGAAGAACTAAAGAAAGGTAATAAAGAACTTAAGGCAAATTATGAAAAAATGGCTGAAGTACAAATGGAATATGAAACTGATCGTAAGAAAAAAGAGACTTCTTTAGGTTTTCTGAATAAACTGGTTTCGGATGGTTTAATTCGAGAAAAAGACCTCTTAGCTCTTGCCGGAACAACTGGGTTTTATCAACTATTTGTTTACAGCGCGTCTTTAGACAGACAAGTTAGGTCACTCGGTTTGGAAAGACTAATTCGCCAATACCCTATATTCCTTGTGAATCTCGGATTTGTAAGATTGGGCAAGAATTCAACTCTATTTTTGATAAACAAGAATAACTTAAAAGACGAAAACCTAAAGAATATAAATGAATTAAAGAGGTTTCTTTCATTTCACTTTAGCCTATTGCGTAATAAAGAGTGGAATGAGTTTTTAAGAAAAGTTAAAGAAAAAAATCTAGAAGGGTATAATAAGTTGAAAAAGAAATCATATAAAGATTGGGGATATCTCAAATATAACTTTTTATTAACAGAAACAAACATGAATCCTACTAATATCGGATTTGTTGATGGGGAAAGGATGGGGTTGGGAACTGCTGTTAACAGAAACGAAATATACTCACAAATTTTAAATAGAACAAAATCAAACAAAATTGAGATAACAAAAGAGTTAAAGGTAAAAATTAAAAGAGTATTTGAAAAACAGGACATATCTATCCTACTCGAGGGAGCTAAACAGAAAGATAGAGACAGTGTTGATATTAGTCAAGATATTATTAAAGAAAATCTAAGCGTCGAAAACATAATAGATTTTTACAAAGTAAACGAAAGCGATCTGCAGGAACAGTTAAAAAAGATTGGTTTTACAAAGGTAAGAAGCGTGAATTTGGCAAAGCAAATAATTTCTAAGGCGAAAGAATACAAAAACGCTCTTGACGAATTAAGAATAAATATCTAAATGAAATTCAACGAACAATATACAGTTGAAAAATATGTCATTAAATTTTTATCCGAGCACTTAGGCTATGAGTATATTACCCCTGAAGAATTTGCTGGTTTAAGGAGTCTGGAAAACGAATATCTTATCGCTTCTCATCTTGCAGAAGCCATAAAACGGATCAATAACATTTTAGATGATATAGAAGTTCAAAGTGTTATAAGAGAAATTAAGAAAATTGATACAAACGAAGGCTTTTTGAATCTGCTTCGAAATGGTGTGAATCTAAAAGACTCACTAACAGGTAAAATGCGTGACTACATGGTGGTGGATTACGATAATCCTGAAAATAACCACTTTGTTATAACAAATCAGTTTTACTTTGAAGGCAACCTTGAAAACATCCGACCCGATATTCTGGTTTTCTTGAATGGTATCCCAATTGTTGATATTGAGGCAAAAAGCCCTACCGCATCTACAAGTGTTAGCTATGAAAATGCTATTGGTCAGATCAAACGCTACGAGAGAGTCGCTATGAAGCTATTCTGGCCTAACTGTTTTAACATTGCAACAGATGGCTTAAAGACTGTTTACACAACAACATATGCTCCTAACCAATACTTCCTCCAATGGCGTGATGAAGACCTTGAAAAAAAGCTAGGCGGACAGCTAGAAATGACATTAGCATCTTTACTTACGAAAGACAGATTGCTCGATATAATTAGAAATTTTATTATTTTTGAGCAAACTAAGGATGGCAGAGTTAAGAAAATGGCCCGGTATCAACAACTTCGAGCTACTAATAAAATCGTTGAAAGAGTAAAAGATGAAAAAAAGAAGCGAGGATTAATTTGGCATACACAAGGATCAGGAAAATCCTTAACGATGTTCTTCACTGCATGGAAATTAAGATTTGATAAATCTCTCAAGAATCCGAAAGTATTTGTCCTCGTTGATCGCATTGATTTGGATAATCAAATTTACGATTCATTTATTAACGCTGGCGGTAAAAATGTAATCAGAGTTATTTCTCAACGTGATCTTGCTAAAAAAATTACCAATGACGAAAGAGGAATTTTCATTTCAACAATTGAAAAGTTCAATGAACTTCCCTTACATCTTGAAAATCCAAATGAAAATATAATTGTCTTGTCTGATGAGGCCCACAGGTCAAACGAAGGCGTTGCGGGAATTAAACTGCGAGATTCAATGCAAAAAGCATTCTTCTTTGGATTTACGGGAACGCCAATTGATAAAACAACCCTAAATACTCATCGTAATTTTGGAGCAGAAGGAGAACGCTATCTTGATTACTATTCAATTCAGCAAGCCATTGATGACGGCGCAACTTTGCCTGTAACCTACGAAGCCCGTCTTTCAAAATTCTTTATTGATGAAGAAAAAATAGATCAGCAATTCGACGAGATGACAACCGACCTATCGCCTGAACAAAAACAGTTAGTCATGCGACGTTATGGCAAAAAAGAAGCTCTAATTAAATTAGATAAACGCATGAAAGCAGTTGCTCAAGATATCGTTGATCATTACCGGCTTTACATTGAGCCAAATGGTTTTAAAGCTCAGGTCGTTTGTTATGACCGAGAAGCTACCGCTAAATACAAACAATTATTTGATGAATTAATTCCGGCAGAATGGACAGAAGTTGTTTATTCGCCTGGCGACCCTAATAATGATTCTGAAAATTTAAGGAAATATAATACAAGCAAGGCTCAAAGGGAAAAAATTATTGATAAATTCAAAGATCCAAAGAGCAATCTTAAATTACTGCTGGTCTGCGACATGCTTCTAACTGGATTTGACGCATTCATAGAGCAAGCGATGTATCTTGATAAACCGTTGAGAGATCACAATTTATTGCAAGCTATTGCTCGAACAAACCGCATATATCCCAATAAGGGGTGTGGGAAAATTATTGATTATTACGGAATTACCAGAAATCTTTATGAAGCATTGAATTTCGATGAAAGCATTATTGACTCTGCGCTTATCGACCTTGATTCTTTAAAAAATGAATTTCTGGAAGTTCTAAATGAAATTAAAGAGATTTTTACAGGAATTAATCAAGAAGATCCATCAATTGAAAATTTAAGACGATGCTTAAAAATCTTTATTGATAATGAGGGAAAGCAAAGATATTTTACGGACAAATATTCCCGATTGAAATTATTATTCGAAGTTTTGTCTCCTGATCCATTCCTTGCCGATTATATTCGGACATTTGAATGGACGACCAGTGTCTATATAGCATTTCTTAATGATTTTCGTCAGGAAAATCTCGCAATGCAGGCTTTTCGAAGTGGTGATATTCCAACTTTCGGAGAATATGGAGAGAAAGTCAAGAAATTAATTCAAGAACAAATTGATTACGAAGGAATTACTAAAAACTTCAGAGAGTTAAAAATAAACGATATTTATACACTTGAGCGCCTAGACAAAATGGAAGATGAAGAAAAAGCATTAAATCTTGAAAAAATGCTCAAACAAGAAATTTCTATAAACATTGACACGAATCCTGTATTCCAAAAGTTTAGCGAAAGATTAACTGCAATTCGAAGAGAATTTGAGCAACATCAGATTGACCTTTCTGAGAGAATCAAGCTTTACTATCAATTAATGGACGATATTAAAAGTAAATCGGATGAAGCCAGAGAATTAGGTCTTAATTTGCAAGAGTACGGATTATTTGTAATTTCTCAAGAATTTTTACAGAAAACCGATCAATCAATCTTATTAGGTTTATCTAAAG
Organism: uncultured Gammaproteobacteria bacterium; assembly: GCA_964646925.1. GTDB lineage: Bacteria > Patescibacteriota > Microgenomatia > Levybacterales > UBA12049 > GWB1-37-8. Next base: position 2,217 of record CAZYIC010000034.1, on the reverse strand, counting down.
ACCTTTCGAAAAGATTGCAATCTATTCTTGATGAGGGCTGGCAAAATTCATCCAAGCGTGAAGAATTCTTGAAAGGCGTTAAACAAGTTATTCAGGAACTCATTCTAAAAGACTATAAGAATAATATCCAGGTTGAGAATTTCTCGAAATTCTTAAACAGACTTGTTGATATTGTAATCAAAAAATTCTAATGAAACGACAGATCAACCTGCACAATCGAGTAGTCAATTACTCTGTCCGCCGGAGTAAAAGAGCAAAACGGATGAGACTAGCTGTCTATTGCGATGGCAACTTTGTAGTAACGCTTCCTAAGGGATTAAATGAAGCTGCAGTTGACAAGTACATAATTAAAAAATCTAAGTGGGTATTGTCAAAATTAGATTTTTTTAAGAAGGCCTCCCTATCGAAGACTTTCAAATTAACCTCTAAAGATTTCCTAAAATATAAAAATGCAACTTTGCAAATTACGAACGAACGTATTGAATATTTTAATAAAATATACAAACACAAATTTAATAAGATTACAATCAAAAATCAGAGAACACGCTGGGGAAGTTGTTCAAAAAGAAAAAACCTTAATTTCAATTTTAAAATCGCACTACTGCCCCAGGGCTTAAGAGATTATATTATTGTTCATGAATTGTGCCATTTAAAAGAATTTAATCATTCAAAAAGATTTTGGAGTTTAGTTGGTAAAACAATTTCGAATTACAAAAAGGTCATAAGTGGTTTAAGACTAGAAGGACTAAGTCTACAATAAATATTTTGGAAAAAATTTTTGCGTCGAGTCTGACTCGACAGCCAAGTTTGACCAAGTCTAACTTGGTTTGACTTGGCGTTTTTTCTTCTTTTTAGCCGCGGGATTTTGTTAAGCTAAATTCCTGGGGCTCGCTCCGCTCGCCCCATTTCCATTCTAACCCTAGATCGATTAAACATTAGAATTACAGATTAACGCCACGCAACACAAACATCATTTTAACACTAATAACTATAACAACCACTACAACACGAACATCCTTAAATACTTGAGATTACAAGGATGTTAATTTGACTTCTTAGCCACGAAAATAGAAATTGTGGGAAATTCTTAATTTAGTCTAATCTAGTTTAACTTAACTTCATTTAACTTAATTTAATCTAATACATTAATTTCTCAAGAACAACACCCTTAAATACTTGAGAATATAAGGATGTTTTGTGCTACATTAAATGTAATATGAAATCTATGAAACAGATGGAGAGACACCTCAAGGGGATGGCGAATCATTATAGAATCGCCATTCTGCTATTAATTGCCGGGAACAAGAAAATAACTCTTGAGGCGATTGTTGAAAAACTCAAAGCAAATGAAAAAACAATAGGCGAACACACTCGGAGGCTTGTTACGGCAGGCCTTATAAACAAAGAGTATAGGGGTCAGTTTGTTGAGCACACATTATCTCCTTACGGAAAAATATTCGTTGACTTTCTTAAAAAATTTCAAAGTATTCAGTAACATCCTTAAATACTTGAGAATGTAAGGATGTCTAGTAAGAAATTCAAGCAAGAAATAATGTGACTTTCTAAAAATTTGCATTGCGGTAAGTTCTTTGTCATACTAATATTGTGAAAATAAATCTGCCTAAATTAGCTGCTTCAATTGTTCTTCCTCTTACTGTTGGCGCTCTGGGATCTTATTTTACTGCCTCTTCCATTCCAATCTGGTATGCGGCTTTGAATAAACCTGTCTTTGCTCCGCCGAATTGGATTTTTGGTCCGGTTTGGACAACTCTTTATATTCTGATGGGAATTTCCTTATATCTCCTGTGGACTTCGAAGAAAAAGGGGAAAGAAAAAGCCTTGAAATTATTTTTCATCCAGCTTGCGCTTAATTTTCTTTGGTCGATTATTTTCTTTGGGATGCACAATATCTTTTTGGCATTTGCTGAAATTATCGCTCTTTGGATTTTTATTTTTCTCACTATCAGGCAGTCATTATTGGTATCCAAAAACGCAGCTTACCTTCTATATCCCTATATCATTTGGGTTACGATTGCTTCCATCCTCAATCTCTTCCTGTTAATCCTAAATTAACCATACACACCGGATTTGGACAAGCTAGACACATTGCGGTTCCGGTTTGCCCACACACAGTGAGCGGGAGACGGGAATTGAACCCGCTGCCTTCTCCTTGGGAAGGAGACATTCTGCCGATGAACTACTCCCGCAACTATTGCA
>CAZYIC010000033.1:8525-10198 GCA_964646925.1 uncultured Gammaproteobacteria bacterium | reverse complement strand
GAAGAACCGCAAGGTTTTAAGCTTACCTGTACTAATGGTTGAACGAGTAGATTTAAAAATTACCGTGCCCCGCAAAAAGTGCTCTTCGAGCCCGCTACGAATAGTAGCTAAGGCGAAAAGTAAACTTTGTGGGGTATTCTCCTCACATGTCAGAGAGTCAATTGTACATTGATTTTTGAAGAAAGTAATTCTCTGGTAATTAGAGCGACGTGGAACTACCCTTTCCCATTCCGAACAGGGAAGTAAAACGCGTCAGCGCTTACGATACTTTTTGCTTGTTGCAGAAGGGACAATAGGTCACAGCCGAGCATTTTTTATTGGGGATTTCTTTCTTCAAAGCCTTCTCATTGTCATGCTGAATTTATTTCAGCATCTCCCATTAAATAAAATTGCTCAGTAGTTAATCGGGTGATTTGCACCCCCTCCTCGACAAGTTTGCGAGGAATCCCCCTGATAACTTCTTCGCAATTTTTCAACGCGCTGCTTTCAATGCTCGCACATTATGTTTTGGAATAGGTTGGGGGGGGTGGGGCGCGGTCGAGCGGGTCCTCAAAAATTAAGATTCAAAATTAGTTATTGACAATCCTTAAATCTTCTACTACAATGTAGCTACGTTGTATATACATGGAAGAAATAGTTTTGCCTGATGTTTTATCTTTTGAATGGGATGAGGGAAATAGCGCCAAGAGTTGGATAAGACATAGAGTATCAGCAAAAGAGCAGGAGCAAGCGTTCTTTACGAAGGAAAAAATTATTGTTGAAGATAAAAAACATTCTCAACGGGAAAAACGATTTCTTCTGTATGGCAAAACAAAGAAGAGACGAAGGTTGATTATCGCATTCACAATACGCAATGTAGATAAGCAACGGAAAATACGACCTATTTCAGCAAGAGTTATGAATAGAAAGGAGGCGAAATTATATGAAGAAATTCTTAAAGTGGCCTAATTTCAAAAACGAGAATAAGGTGGCAGAATGGTTAGAAAAAACCGATTTTTCAGAATATCTTGAGCAATCAGATTTTAAAAAAGTTAGTTTCCCAAATTTAAAGCCATCAAAACGATTAATTTCGTTGAGGCTAGAAGATTCTTTAGTGGAAAAAGCCAAGAAAAAGGCGGCAAAGCTGCACATTCCATATCAAACGCTGATGCGTCAAGTTCTGCATCAAGGATTAGGATGAAATAATTATTTTGAGGGAGGGGGATTTCTTTCTTCAGATTCAAATTAAAGCAAACCCAAACTCCTCACTTTTCTCCAAAAATTACCAATAAGCTGATATAATTGCTGCGTGAACATAATTATAACGTTTATGTTATAATTGTTTTATGAGTAAATGGAAGGATTTGGAAAAAGAATTGTTATCCGATACAGTAACAAAAAAAGAGTTTGATAGGCTCGCTCCTCGTTATGCTGTCGTCTCACAGCTTATTGGGGCGCGAATAAAAAGCAAAATGACTCAGCAGGACGTAGCCAAAAAAGTTGGCACAAAGCAATCTGCGATTGCAAGATTGGAATCCGGCAGCGTCAATCCATCTCTTGAGTTTTTGCAAAAAATTGCACAAGTGATGGGCTATAAGTTGACTGTTCGTCTCTCAAGTATCTAGAATTTTGAAGGTAGGCTGCCACCCTCCTTCGCTTCCATCTTCGCTAAAGCTACGATGGACAAGAAAGCT
>CAZYIC010000033.1:0-8425 GCA_964646925.1 uncultured Gammaproteobacteria bacterium | reverse complement strand
TCCACCGACGCTGAGGCTATGGTGGACAAGTCGGATGGGCAAGGGGGATTTCTTTTGGAAATTATGTATTGCAATGTAAATGTGAAGGAATCATTCCTTTTCAAGAAGAGATGTGTCTATTAACCTTGACATATCACAGATTATTATTTGTCTTTTTTTATATGTTATAATTTTCTCCTTTTCGATTTTTTTAATTGCAATACTTACAGTTTCTCTTGTTACTCCAAGAAGGAATGCTAAGTCCTTATGGGTCAGCGGGATATCTATAAGTATTCCTTTAGATTCCTTTTTACCAAATCTTTCGGCACAAATCGCCAATATTGATGAAACTCTCTGGCGAGCATTGCCTAAAGCCAAATAATTCATTCTCTGCAAAATATCTCTTGATCGTATAATTATGCGATGAGTCAATTCAAACAAAATATCTGGGTTTTTATAGAGAAATGTCACGAGTTCTTCTTTTGAGCAACGAGAGAGACTAGCAGGTATCATTGCTTCATAATCATGAGAACTCGGGGTAGCATCAAAAACCCACCTCAAAGGAAAAAAATCTCCCGGTTGGTATATGATATGAGTTAATTCTTCTCCGTCTTTTGATATAGAATAATTTCTTACGTAGCCCCTTTTTATAAAATAAATACCTTGGGGTTTATCACCGGCACGGATAACGCTTTCTCCTTTTTTATAATGTAGTTCTTTTTTGTTTTTGAAGAATTCCTTTAGTTCTTCTATAGGTGCCTCAGACATAAATGGATTGTAGCATTACGAAGCAAAAAAATCTACAGCTGTTATAAACTATTAATCACGTTGCAACAAGATTAAATATAGCCTATAATAACTGAGATCAAAAATATGAACAATACATGTATCGGAAAATGTCATTCGATATTTTGTTTCATTAATGTATATGTTTAGAGAGAGAACTGGCTCGCTAGGGTTTTGGGAGACAAGACCTCCCGAAGTGAGAAAATATTATAGTCATATGGATAGATTGAGAAGATTCTATCCGATACCAGAAGGTTCAGGAGAAGATAGTGTTTCAGGAGTTGTTAAAAAAACTATGGACAATGTTGAGTTAAACGGAATGAATTCACCAACGGTTTTGGTTGTGGACGGCCAGCCTACAGCTGGAAAGAGCCATTTGATTAATAATGACCTTACTCCGTTAATTAGAGTTGTTTCTGGGCGTATGGAAAAGAAAAGAAAAGGATCTATTAATCTGATTGAATGTCACTGGGATAAGATAGAAGATGAAGTAGGTGGTCTTGCACGAATAGCTAAAAAAATTATCAATCATGGAAAGGCGGAAATGGATGATAGGTTTATTGAGGGAGCTACTGAGATTGCCAATGAACGTGGACAAAGCCTTCCCGAAACACTGAAGTTTTTAGCCGGTATAGAACCTGTATCGAGAAAACTCTATGCTGTCGAATTCCTTGCAACAGTTGGAAGAATTATTGCCAGAAGAACAGAACAAGGCATTTCAGAAAAAAAACCTAATACCCTTATAATCGTTCATAAGCCCGGTGGAGAAAATCCAACTTCTGATTCAGCTAGACCTTACGGTACAAAAGATTTGATTGACCTTTTTTCGAAATATAACAGGGATTATTTTGTAGGATATATCGGCCTTGTTGCAAACCCAAGTATGTATGCGCGAATAAAATTAAGACATTTGCTTTTAGAAGCAAAACGAAAAGGTATCCCAAGAGAAGAAATTGAAGCAATTACTCGCGGAAGAATGATTTCCTATGATGAAGAAGGGGGAAGTCTTGAACAAATAGAAGCGATGCTAACTCTCTTTGCTTCAGATGGAATTACAATAGAATCTGATTTTGAAGTACCGCCTGCTTTACAAATGTTATGGAAGGCTTGTCTTATTGTGCAAGACAGACAAGAAAATTCTCCTACACTATCATCTATGCTAGAAAGTACAGATTTTCTCATTCGTGTTATAAACGAGTATAAAAATGAATTTGGCTCCATGAATAAGGATTCTTGGGAACAGGCAGAAATTACAAATGAAAATGTAATTAAGATAATGGAATTTTTTGCCAAATCTTTAATCGTAGCTAAGGTTCTTGAAAAAACCGCTAAATTGATTAATCCCAACAGCTATGTTATTGCTAGAAGCAATGTGAAACTTGGCTCAAAACAAAAAGGAGTAATAAAAGATGAGATTGCCGGTTTTTTTGGATTGCTTTCAAACTACAAAGATATAGAGGAAGCCCAAGGCTAGCGGGGTGGGGACAATAGGCCACCCGCCTGCAGTCGCCTGAGGCGACAGCCGATGGCGGGCAGGTTACCACCCTCCTTCGCTTCCATCTTCGCTAAAGCTACGACGGACAAGAAGGCTTCCACCGACGCTGAGGCTATGGTGGACAAGTCGGATGGGCAAGGGGGATTTCTTTCTTCAAATTCAAATTTAAAACATCCCGCCTTTATTAAGCGGGATTTTTAGTGGTTTGTTGACAATAAAAAGTGAGTATATTATCATGAATTTATGGAACCAGCTCAACCTGTTGCTCAAATTCCTCAAGTTCCGGAACCGCCCTCAAAAAATCTCCAGCATATTTAAAACTAGGTATTTTTTTAACAATTTTCGTTCTTGTTTTCCTAATTATTTTTTTCATTATTGTAAATTTTTTCAACATAGTTTCAATCTCAGAAGTTTATCCAGAGCAATTTGGTTTTCTTCCTCATCTTTCCAATTCTTCGCAAGACAATTCAATCCGTCCTTCGATAGTTGGCTTAAGTTTAATTGCCAATCCTACAAAACCAAAAGATATATTCCTAAACTATCTTTCACAAAATCTAACGTCCCCTTATCAACCTTTGCCATCAAGCCTTAGCATTAGTAGTCCTGGTAAGAATGATTTTCTTGCCTTCTGGCCAATTAATAAATATCAATATACCAATAGTTTTGAATTATCTTCGAACAAGATAGCTCAAGTTGTTCTCAAAATTCCATTTTCCCTCAAGGGAACTCCTATCGCCACTAGCACAGCTTCTTTACTTGCTAAGTCTATTTTTACAGTAAATCCGTTGGGGGAATGGAAGTGCTCGATGGATACCCTTCCCGACGGAGGAGTCTGCGAAAATATTTGGAACTCAAACAATGCTCAATTTGTAATGGCATTAGAGGGGCGTTCTCGTTATGTGGAACCTAAACTTTATTCTGAAGCTACCGCGACATTTTGCGAAATTCATAAAGAATCTCAATATCATTCTCTTCCTTTGACGATGCTTTGTCCTCATACCAATCCTAAAAAATAAGGGATTTCTTTCTTCAAAGCCAATTTAAAACAAATCTTCATCCTCACTTTTTTCCAATCACAATCCACATCGCTTTTCCCTCGACAATTTTATTCGGTTTCTAAAAAAACATTGATCATTATGTATCATTGAATGTGACGGCCGTCACATAAAATGAGATTTACTCTAAGAGTAAATACCCATATTTTTTGGCGATTTTATTTTATTAAGTCGAGATTGAGTAGGAGTAGGGATTTTTTTCTTCAAAGCTATATCCTAATTTTCCTAGACTTCTTGTGATATAATTTTTCTGTCCTATGATAGTTTCTAAATCTACTTGCGGTCTTTGCAAGCCAACAAAAAAATATAAAAGAAATAACACAAAGTTAAAAAACGTAATTAGACGTGCCATGCTGGAAGATGATCTTACAGGAAATTTGATTAAAAGCTACTCAAAATTTTAAGCTGCAAGCATTGACAAGCATGTTATAATAAAAACGTATGTCTACGTTACCTGTTGATAAAAAAAAGAAAAAAATAAATAAAGCCACATTTGTTAATTTAGCAAAAAAGGTAAGAAAGATATTGGAAAAAGAGGCAGAATATGCCCGTAAGGAAGGAAAAAAGAGTGGGACTAATTATACCTCCCGGCTTGATCTCCTCACTTAAATACAAGCATTTACTTCTTGATACGAATGTTTTTATAGATGCTTCAAAGCACCCGGCAGATTTTGCTGATTTTTTTTAATATCTTAAAAGATTCCGACATAACTGTTGCTACAATAGATAGTTTTTTTTAGATTTCTATGTTATAATACTTAAACTGTTTAATTGGGTGTCATTTGGCACCTGATTGAGAAAGGTGAATTTAATGAATGGATACAAATTCAAAGTTCAAACTGCAAAGTTCAAAATCAACGGGTAATTCTGCGAAGGCGACGTCAATGGCGGACCTTATGAAAAAGGTTGCGGCTGCGAAAACTCCATTCGTTTCTCCTCACAAAGGCGATATGTTAACCGGAACTATCACCAAATTAACAAGCGGTGAGATTTTAGTTGACATAAATGCCAAAACCGAAGCTGTAGTTCTGGAAAAAGAAAGACATATTCTTAACAAAATTCTAACTTCGTTCAAAGTAGGGGACAAAATTCAAGTTCAAGTTCTCAATCCGGAATCGGATTTTGGTTATCCGGTTGTATCTTTAAGAAGATCGGTTGGAGATATTACTTGGGATAGACTCGCAAAGTTACAAAAAGCTCAAGAGCCGGTTGAAGTCAATCTGGATCAGGCAACCAAAGGCGGATTTTTGGCTACAACAACCGATGGAATTTCAGGATTTTTGCCGAACTCTCACACATCAAGCCTGGAAAATCCACAAGGACTTATTGGTAAAAAAATAAAAGTAGTCGTATTGGAAACGAACCGCGAACTTAACAAAATTATATTTTCCCAGAAGCAGGTTATGGGTCCGGCAGATTTCCAGAAGTTAATTAAGAATTTAAAGGTTGGACAAAAAATTGATGCAGTTGTGTCCAATGTGGCTCCATTTGGAGTATTTTTATCAATACCCGTAGGTAATTCTAAATTGGCGGAAGGCTTTATTCATATCTCCGAAACATCTTGGGAAAATGTAGAAAATATTGCGGACCTTTTCAAAATCGGTGACAAAGTTACAGGCGTTGTTTTGGGATTTGATAAGGAAAGCAGAAGAGTAAATCTTTCTATAAAGAGATTATCTGCTGATCCGTTTGAGAAAAAATTTGATGAATTTACAATTGACAAAAAAATCAAAGCAAAAGTTACAAAAATCATTTCCTCAGGTGTACTTTTGGATCTCGGCGAAAATATTTCGGGAATTATCAAGAAAGAAAAAATTCCAGTCAAAACCACTTATAAAGAAGGACAAGAAGTTGATGTTACAGTTTCCTTAGTTGACAAGAGAAGACATCGTATTGAAGTTGCCCCGGTCCTCACCGCGAAGCCAATCGGCTACAGATAAATTTTCAATTTTCAATTTTTAATTTTCAATCAATTTTTAATTAATAAATGTTTAAAACATTAAAAATTAGGCATTTGGATTTCATTTGAAATTTCAAATTTAAAATTTAAAATTAGTTTGTAGTATAATAACCATGAATGAAATCTAAGGTGTCGTTCGTCTGTCAGGAATGCGGCTATGATTCTCCTCAATGGCTGGGCAAGTGCCCGGAATGCGCAAGCTGGAACAGCTTGCGAGAAATTCAAAATGCAAAATTCAAAGTTCAAAATAATGGAAGTTCATTAGAAAAAATAAATGTTGAGCCGAAGAAACTCTTTGAGATAAAGTTTGAGAAAAAGCAAAGACTGCTAACCGGATTTTCAGAATTGGATGGAGTATTGGGTGGGGGAATCGTCAAGGGCAGCGTGATTCTTTTGGCTGGAGATCCGGGAATTGGGAAGTCAACTTTACTTCTGCAAATTGCCTTAGGGATATCAAATGTATCAAAAGTACCAAAGGCATCAAAGGGAAAAAAGTCTCCATCTGATACTTTTGATACTTCTAGGATTTTGTATATTTCAGGAGAAGAATCTGAGGAGCAAATCAAACTTCGCGCAGACAGGATCTCTTCAAAGAATAATTCAAACCTTTTATTACTGTCTAACACAAATACAGATTTAATTGCTGATATAATCCAGAAAATTAATCCGGCATTGGTAATTATTGATTCAATTCAAACAATGGAATCGGAAAATGTTTCAGGGCTGTCCGGAAGTGTCGGGCAGGTGCGTTATGCGGCTTTCCAATTTATCCGCCTTGCCAAGACGCAGAATATACCGGTTGTAATGGTAGGGCATGTAACAAAGGAGGGAATGGTGGCAGGACCTATGGTTTTATCTCATATGGTAGACACTGTTTTATTTTTGGAAGGAGAAAAATTTACCGCAACTCGAATTTTGCGAAGCCTGAAGAATAGGTTTGGTCCGGTTGACGAAGTAGGGATTTTTGCAATGATTGACACGGGAATAAAGGAGCTAAATAGTCCCGAACAACTTTTTTTATCAAAAGCTAACGATGGATCAGTATCGGGAAGTGTTCTTTCAGTTACAATTGAGGGTACGAGAGCATTCTTAATTGAGATTCAGGCGTTAGTTTTAACATCGAAAATCCCCATTCCCCGAAGAGTGGCATCGGGAATCGATTACAAGCGATTAGAACTTCTTCTGGCAGTTTTACAAAAACATTGCAACATCCCGCTAAGCGGGATGGATGTTTTTGTGAATGTTGCAGGCGGCATCAAACTTTCGGATCCTGCAGCAGATTTAAGTATTTGTCTGGCCATTATTTCAAGTTTCCAAAATATTAATCTGTCTCGCAAGGTCGGTATCGGAGAAGTAGGTCTTTTGGGAGAGTTACGCAAAACCAGTTCTTTGGAAAAACGTATAAAAGAGGCGCGGAAACTTGGTTTTAAAGACATACTGAGTTCTGATAAATTTAAAACATTAAAAGATGTTATGCTAAGTTTGACTAAATGATCTGGCTCTATGAGAAATACGGAAGGTTCTGCATTGCAGAATAAGCAAAAAAAACAATCACCACAATTAAGACAACGCCGCTTTGTTAGCGTTTTGGCCGAAGAAGTGGCAAAAACACTTGCCAAAATGCCTAGATTTAGACACTCGAAGAAAAAATCCAATCCAAAGAAAAAGAAAATAGAAAATCCAATATTTTTAGACACGTCAGCAATTATTGACGCAAGGGTGTTTGACGTTGTCTCTTTGGGTGTATTTACGGGCACATTTGTAGTTTTGGAAAGTATACTTTCGGAACTAAAGCATATTGCAGATTCTCAGGACATGGTCAAAAGAGTCAGGGGGAGAAAAGGACTTGATTTGCTTGAGCAACTAAAAAAAGGAAAAAGAAATAAATTCATGGTTTTACAAGATTCTGAAGATTTGAGGGATAAGGAAGTTGATGAAAAATTAATTCAGGCCTCAAAAAGTCATAAGGGAAGAATTATAACCTGTGACTACAACCTGGAGAAAAAAGCAATGATTAGCGGAGTTTTAGCTATAAATGTTAACACTTTGGCAAATCATCTTAAAATAACTGCGGTTCCCGGTGAAGCTTTACATATAGGCATTTTACATAAAGGTAAGGAAATGACGCAAGGGGTCGGTTATTTGGATGATGGCACTATGCTTGTTGTGGAGAATGCGTCCGAAGACTTAGGTCGGACAGTTGACGTAGTAGTCTCCCGCGTGATCCAGACCACCGCAGGCCGTATCCTGTTTGCAAAAAAGATCTAGTCCGCCGACCGGCCGATTCCATTGACTTATTTTTTAATTCTCTTTAAACTTTAATTAATATTAAAATGAAGAGATATTTTTCAACTCTCAATTTTCAACTCTCAACTCAGCGTGCATTCACCCTCATCGAGCTTCTGATAGTCATTGCGGTTTTAGGAGTTTTATCTGTCGGAGTTCTGACAGCAGTTAATGTAACTTCCCAGATTAACAAAGCAAATCTTGCAAAAGTAGAAACATTTGATGCTTCAATACAAAATTCTTTAAGTATAGATCTTGTAGGAGAATGGAAACTTGACCAAGAAACAACAATACCGGGACCTCCGGTAAAGGTTAAAGATACTTCCGGATATGGGAATGACGGAACAGTAACAGGAGCAACCCTAACAACAGACAGGAAGGGACAGGCAAACAAGGCGTATAGTTTTAATGGAACGACTAATTATATAAATTTTGGAAGCGGGATTAATTTACCAAATGTGAACATTACAGTTTCAGCTTGGGTCAAGGGAAACAATGATCAAACCGTAAGTAACTGGGCTTATATTCTAGTGCAAAATAATCACGAGGTTGAGTTTGGGGTATATAATAATTCCGGTAATCTTATTTTGAAAGATAATTCTGCCACAGGAACTCCAACTGCCAGCGGCGTTAAAAATATAACAGATAACCAATGGCATCACGTTGTTGGAGTTATTAACTCCGGAGCAGGTACGATTGCTACATATATTGATGGAGTATTGATAGCATCAATAGCATATTCCGGCGGCACTGCCAAGACAGGCACTTATTACTTAGGAGGCCAGGGGGGAAGTTTGGGATGGAAAGGCTCTATTGACGATGTCCGTATCTATAGTCAAGCCTTAACTGCTTCCAATATTCAAC
>CAZYIC010000032.1:0-10737 GCA_964646925.1 uncultured Gammaproteobacteria bacterium | reverse complement strand
CATCCTACGCTAGGCAGTTTTTAGGAGTAATGAAAAAGCCGGATGTTGATTTGATTGAAGGACTTTCTCCCGCAATCTCAATTGACCAAAAATCAACTTCCCATAACCCAAGATCAACTGTCGGAACAGTTACGGAAATTTATGATTATTTAAGACTATTATTTGCCCGAATCGGACATCCTCATTGTTCAAAATGCGGGCGCGAGATTTCACACCAAACACCGGAACAAATAACTAATGCTATTTGTGCATTAGCTGACAGTGAAGTATCAAAAAGAATAAAAATATTAATTTTCGCTCCAATCGTCAAAGATAGGCGTGGAGAATATAAAGATCTTTTTATAGATTTGAAAAAAAGAGGTTATAGAAAAGTACGTATTGACAAGCAAGTCTTCAATTTGGACGAAAACTTTATTTTGATTAAAACAAATAAGCATACTATAGAGGTCGTCGTAGATGAGATCGTCTTAACTAAAGACACGGATAGATTAAGGATTGCCGAAGATGTAGAAAAAGGTTTAAGGCTGGGCAATAGCGAATTAATTGTCTCCATTGTTAAAGATGCCGGGTTTAATATTCCGGCAAAGCCCAAAAAAATGCAGGACGAACTTTTCTCGGAAAAATTCGCCTGTCCTGTCTGCGGAATTTCATTTCCTGAAATTGAACCTAGAATATTTTCATTCAACACGCCTCACGGAGCTTGCCCAATATGTAATGGACTCGGAACTATTTTAACTGTCGATAGGGAATTGGTCTTTAACAATAATTTATCTATAAGTGAGGGGGGAATATTGCCATACTCAAATTTGTTTGAAAATGACACATGGTTTTCTCGGACTCTGATTAAGTTCTGTGAAGAAAACGATATTCCTCTTAAAAAAAGACTGATAGACGTAAGTGACAAGAAAAAAGATCTTCTTCTGTTTGGAACAGGCGATAAGATATATGAAGTTCTAGGGGCAAACCGATGGGGAAGAATGACGGAAATTCATGAATCCTATAAAGGAGTTCTTGGGGATTTGAGAGAAAAATATCAGTCAACAGACTCTATGTTTCTAAAATCCCGAATAGAAAAATTTATGCGTTATGAAATATGCACGGGCTGTAAAGGCGCAAGGCTTAAAAATGAATCGCTGGGAATAACAATAGAAGGAAAATCTATAGTTAATGTGTGCGATATGTCAATTGCCAACGCTCTTGAATTTATAAAAAACCTCTCAAGCGCAATTTCTTCCAGAGAAACAGAAATTTCTAAATTAATCCTTAAAGAAATAAAAGAAAGGCTTTTGTTTTTGGTAGATGTAGGATTAGACTATTTAACACTATCAAGAGGCGCGCAAAGTTTGGCCGGAGGAGAAGCGCAAAGAATAAGATTAGCCTCTCAAATTGGATCCGGACTTACGGGAGTTTTGTACGTTCTGGATGAGCCTTCAATCGGACTGCATCAAAAAGATAATAGAAAATTAATTGAAACGCTCAAAAAACTTCGCGACCTAGGCAATACGGTTCTTGTTGTCGAGCATGATCAGGAAACTATGGAGCAATCCGATTACATAGTTGATTTCGGTCCGGGCGCAGGTCAGGGTGGAGGACATATCATTGCCAAGGGTACTATTTCGGAGATCAAAAAAAACCCAAATTCTATAACAGGAGCGTATTTGTCAGGAAGGAAAAAAATAATAAGCAATGAAACAATGGGGCAATCGAACAATGGCAAGTTTCTGTCAATTTATGGCGCAAAAGAACACAACCTAAAAAATATCGATGTTCATTTTCCTCTTAATAAGTTTGTCGTAGTAACAGGAGTCTCGGGATCAGGAAAATCAACACTGATAAATGATATTTTATATCACGCTTTAATGCAATTGCAAAATCCTTATCATAGAGACAAACCCGGACAATTTGAAAACATTAATGGTTACGAAAATATAAAAAGGGTTTACATGATCGACCAATCTCCGATTGGCCGAACGCCAAGAAGCAATCCTGCAACTTATACGGGCGCGTTTACTTACATCCGGGACATATTCTCAAAAACTAAAGACGCGAAATTGAGAGGTTACGGACCAGGAAGATTTTCATTTAATGTGAAGGGAGGACGGTGTGAAGGGTGTGAAGGAGAAGGGCAAATCAAAATCGAAATGCAGTTTTTACCCGATGTCTACATAACCTGTGAGGTTTGTAACGGCAAGCAGTATAACAAAGAAGCTTTGGAAATTTTTCTTAATGGCAAAAATATTGCGGATGTTCTAGCGATGAGCGTTCAGGAAGCTTTGCAATTCTTTTCCTTTGTTCCTGTTCTTTCCCACAAACTTCAAACTCTTAATGATGTTGGACTTTCTTACATCAAGCTTGGACAACCTGCTCCCACTTTGTCCGGAGGGGAAGCGCAAAGAGTTAAATTGTCGGACGAATTGTCCAAGAAAGGACAAAATTGTTTATATTTACTTGATGAGCCGACAACAGGACTTCACTTCGCGGATCTGGAAAAATTATTGGTCGTTTTGCGGAATTTAGTCAACAGGGGAAATACCGTGATAGTTATCGAACATAATTTGGATGTTATAAAAAGCGCTGATTATATAATTGACCTGGGTCCTGACGGGGGAGAAAAAGGCGGCGAAATTGTCGCAACAGGTACTCCTGAAGAAGTCGAGCGTAACCCCCGCTCCTACACAGGCCAATTCCTGAAAAAAGTCCTCTAAGCTCTTCGTATACGCTTCAATATTTGTTAAATATTTTAGTATTTTATTTTCCTTGACATTTTTTATTTTACCTACCATACTACAGTGTATGGAGGGTAATGATTATGGCACGGTTTAATAAACTTTCTAAATTAGAAAAACAAAGATTATTAATTGCGCTTTGCGAAGCGGTCAGTTCCGTTAAGGATTCCAAGGAAGCGGCACAGGTGTTGACAGATCTTCTTACTCCTTCAGAAATTGAAATGGTTGCAAAAAGACTTGAAATAGCAAAACTTTTAATACAAGGAAAAACTTATGATCAAGTACGAACAAAAATCAATGCCGGCTATTCAACTATTGGTAGGATAAATACGTGGCTTAATTTGGCCGGAGAAGGATTTAAAATTGCAGTATCACGAATAAAAAAAGAAGAAAAACAACCTACCTATGAAGAAAAAATTGATCCATTTTCATGGCACAATATTGGCAGAAGATACCCAACCCATATATGGCCTCTTATGGCAATCGAAGAATTCTTAAAAACCGCAAAACGTCGCGAAAAATCCAAGTTAGAATCCATACTACAGAGTATGGAGAGTAAACGAACAGTATTTACCAAAGAATCAAATAAGGAACTCTATGAGCGTTTTAATAAGAAATTTAAGAAAAGAACACGGGTTCAAGATTGAAAAATAAAAAATGATAATGCGCAGAGTAGTATAGTCTTGAAAAGTATTTGCAATTTTTTATGAACTTGCAGTCTTAACACCTCATCAAATAGTTAAAAAGTTTAAAAAAGCGCTCTCCCGCCCGATAAAAGTAATATAAATATTGACCCCTTTTAGAAAAAACCTTTTTGAAAAACTTATGTTAGAATTATGATTAAATGGGAAAAATTATTTTTGTAATTTTAGCTTCAGTTTTTATTTTTCTTTCAACACCCGTATTTGTTTTTGCAGTCGAGAATTTTAAGACTGATTATAAAGTCACTTACAATGTTCTGGAAAATACGGTGACGCATGTGACTTTTGATATTGCGCTGACGAACACCTCAAGCCAATATTTTGCTTCCTCTTACAATATGCAGGTAGGGTTTAAAAATATAGAAAATGTTCTGGCTTCCGACCCTGAAGGAAAAATAATACCAATAGTTACTAAAGATAATGATGGAAATAATATCAAAATCAATTTTAACAAAAAAGTCGTTGGACTTGATAGAAAAATTGAATTTACAATCTCTTTTGATACAAATAATATTGTACAAAAATCAGGAAAGATCTGGGACATCAATATTCCGAGGGCTGTAAAACAAAAAAAATATAATTCTTTTGACGTCAGAGTAATTGTTCCTAAATCCCTAGGCAATCCTTCCTATATTAAACCGGAGATCGGAAAACTCACCGGCAACAGTCTGAATTTTACGAAAAACGAACTTGGGGAATCCGGCATTTCTATTTCTTACGGTAATGAAGAAATTTACGATTTTGATCTGACATATCATCTGAAAAATTCCAACTTATTTCCTATAAATTCGGAAATTGCTCTTCCGCCTTCCACGAATTATCAGGACGTTGAAATATCCAGCATAAACCCTCCGCCGGTTAACGTTCGTCTTGACAAAGACGGAAATTGGATTGCTCAATATAATCTTCCTCCTTTCAAAAAATTAGAGATCAAAGTTAGGGGAAAAGCAAAAATTTCACTTCGGGGAAAAAAAGAAAAAATATCTAAAGAGCAATTTGACGATTATTTAAAAGAAAAGATTTATTGGCAGACAAATAGTGAAATGAAAAGTCTGGCTCTAAAACTTAAAACTCCTTACGAAATTTATAAATATGTGGTAAAAACATTAACTTATGATTTCTCCCGAGTTAAATCCGGCCGTCCCAGGGCAGGAGCTTTAGAAGTTTTCAAAAATCCGACTTCAGCGGTTTGTCTTGAATTTACAGATCTTTTTATAGCTCTCGCAAGGGCGGCCGGAATTCCGGCAAGAGAAGTAAATGGTTTTGCATATACGCAAAACTCCAAAGACCGCCCTTTGTCGCTTGTAAAAGACGTCTTACATGCGTGGCCGGAATATTATGATGCGGATAGGGAAACATGGGTGATGATTGATCCGACTTGGGAAAATACAACAGGCGGAGTAGATTATTTTCATACCTTCGATTTTGATCATTTCGCTTTTGTTATAAAAGGGGTAAGCAGTACCTATCCAATTCCGGCAGGAGGATACAAAATATCCGACAATCAGGCAACCAAGGATATATCCGTAGAGTTTGGAAACGGTTTTGATCAGACAAACCAAACTCTTTCTGCTTCCTTGGATTTTTCGGAAAATTATTTTCCTTTCTTTGACATACGAGGAAATATCTTAATTAGGAATACGTCTAACATCCTGTCTGCCCCTCAGGAAATTTCCGTCACTGCCGGCTTCTTGGAGCCAACCGGACGAAAAATATATTTCGGAAGCATACCTCCTTTCGGTTCCCTGTCAATTCCTGTTAACTTCAAAAACTCCTGGTTTTTGACAAATAAAACAGATACCATTAGAATAGCTATCAATGAAAATTATATCTCAAAAAAAATTAATATCTCTCCATTTATTGTAAACAAATGGACAATTATAGGAGGAGTTTTTCTTGTTAGTACCCTTATCGGAATATCGATCATTATCAACAAAACCCGGAATTTACCTCTTTTTAAACAAAAAAAGTGAGATTATTTATATTGGAAAAGCAAAAAATCTTAGAAAAAGGGTAAGTTCATATTTTCTAAAAAATATAAAAGTTGGTGCAAAAACCGCTATCCTGATCTCCCAAATTACGAAAATTAAAACTGTTATTGTTGACTCGGAAATCGAAGCCTTTCTGTTGGAGGCAAATTTCATAAAAAAATACAAACCCAAATATAATATAAAACTCATTGAGGGCGTGGGTTATCCCCTGGTAAAAATTACAGTCAAAGATAAATTTCCCAAAGTTTTAGTGACAAGACGCCAAGATGACAAAGGATCTATTTATTTTGGTCCTTTTCCTAACGCGGCTAATGCGCTAAGAGTTGTTTTAAAAACCATAAGAAGAATTTTTCCGTATCAATCGGCTCCAAATCACGCAAAAAAAATATGTCTTTATTACCACCTTGGTCTTTGCCCCTGCCCTCCGGTTTTTAATTCTATTGAATTTAAAAAAGAATATAAAAAAACTATAAAACATATAATTAATTTTTTGCAAGGCAAAACAAAAAAAATAATTAAAGACCTTAAAAAAGAAAGGGAAATTTTAAGTAAAAAAGAAAAATTTGAAAAAGCAAATATTCTGCAAAACAAAATTAATGCTATTGAACTAATTACTGGACATATTTATAAAAGAGGCTTTGATAATGTTGACCCGAATCTCACACAAGATTCGAGAGAAAAAGAAATTTCAGAACTTAAAAAAATTCTAACTAAAAATAATATTGATGTTCAAACTTTAAGCCGAATAGAATGCTTTGATATTTCAAATATTTCAGGGACAAACGCAACAGGATCAATGGCTGTATTTATCAATGGAGAGAAAAACGGAAATGAGTACAGAAAGTTTAAGATTAAAACCTTAAATTATCCAAATGATTTTGCAATGATGGAAGAAGTTCTTCAAAGAAGAATTAAGCATGCCGAGTGGTCTTATCCCGATTTAATAATAGTTGATGGGGGAAAAGGACAAATATCAAGCGCATTAAAAGTTTTAAATGAAAATAAATTAAACATTCCTCTGGTAGGACTTGCAAAAAGAGAAGAAACAATAATCACATCCGACTTTAAGGAAATAAAATTACCAAAAGATTCTCCTGCATTAAAATTGGTTATGCGAATTCGTGACGAAGCCCACCGCTTCGCCATCACCTATCACAGGAAACTCCGCTCAAAGTCCTTCCTAAATTAAATTGACATTAAGGCATTAAATCCTGAAAGGTTAATAAATAAAGAAAAAAAGTTTTTAAATTATGTGCTGGATCTAAAAGTTGCGATAATGCAATAAGTGCCCATACAATAAGTACCCATACAATAACTACAGAAATAACTATAAGGAAAGATTTTAGTTTAGAAAGTGAATATACATTACTAATTGCAAGCGTCTTCAAATAAAGACCGAATAAGATGAATACTACAGATGCTATTCTAATGGGGATAAGCAAATTATTTCCAAAGTAAGCATAAAGAGGAAAACAAATAGGGGTCCGCAAGCAAACATACAACAAAGGGCCTACCTGAGACAGTATTGCTATTACAAGAATCACAAAACTTAATGCAATAATAAGTTTTCTCAATGACCCTTTTTTCTTAAGCAAAATTAATATTACATGAAACACAAATGCTGAAATAAAAAAATGAGAAGATGAAAATAACGATGCTGGTGAAAATAATGACAACGGAGAAGCACTCCAAAATTTAATAAGAAAATCAGCAACAATAACTACAATTATTATCTTTACAAGAGATATGCTTTTATCTTCTATGATTTTTTTAAAAGTTTTGTTTGGAGATAAGAAAAGACCCTTGATATAGCCTAGATATTTCTTCACAATCTGATTGTTTCACTAAGTGTAGATAAAAGTCAAATTATATGCTATAACCTATCTCTTCGAAACTTCGTAGTAGTAGGGAAAAAAGAGAAAGGAGGCGGGGGGGTCCGAGGAAATATATTTTTGAAAATCGGAATATATTTTAATACGCTTTTCAGTATCCAATTCTTTTCTTCCGTCTTCCAATAATTTATCTATCCTTTTATTGTCGTAATGGGTAATATTATTCACCTGAGATGAATGCCAAAGCATGTACTGATCCGGATCAGGTGAAATATTAAACTCACCTAAGAAAATTTGAAAACTCGACGGTACTTGATTGGTAATTTGAATTTTAGTTTCTATATTTAATTTTTTCCACACCTCGGCAATAGTTTTCGCTCCTTCCCTATACTTTGGCAAGACATCTATCGTCAGGTAAATTTTTCCGCCGCCTGTAGCTGTTTCCGATTTATCTATTAATAGCTTTGCATGTTCCAAATCCTGTCTATATGCATTAACTCCTTCTTGATTTGCAAAAGAAAAACGCGATAAAGGGCTTGGATTCCTTTCTCCCAGATCAAAATTATCCGGCATCGTATACCACAAACCCTCCCTTAAGGTCTTTGACGATAAAACCTTGTCTTTCGTATTGTAAAAAAGTGTCACAAGGGAATTGTAATTTACTTTTTTTTCAATTTTTGCATTCTTAAAAGAATTAAGCACCGTGTTTTTGAAAGTTAAGTCGGATAAATTTACTATTTTCGACACTTCCCCAAGTGAAAACGCGGTTTTTAATGAATCGGGAGTGGGGTAGAATAATTGATATATATATGCTTTATGATTTTTTTCCGAATACAGTTCAACTGATTCAACGAAATTACCGTTAAGTTTTACCTTTTTTACTTTATATTCCCCTACGCCAATAAATCCTTTTTTAAAAATCGGCCGCGTTACAGTTGTGAGAAAAGGAGAATAATTATCCTTTAGATTTAGAACAATCGTATATTTATCAGGCCTTATGACGGAAACATCGGCAAAGTCATAGTTTATGTTGTCCGAAGTCAAACTTGTGCCATCGGAAAAACGTATATCTTTACGTAAGTAAAAAGCATATGCTTTTCCGTTGGGAGATATTTTCCATTTCTCCGCGATATCCGGCTTCACGGTTCCGTCTTTTTCCGTCTTTGTAAGTCCCTTCGATATTTTTGTCAGAATTTCGGCAGGTAAAGAATCAATTGTAAAAGGCCCAACCATGCCTATTGTTTCTTTCTCCACAAAAGGGAGCTTTGTCATAAAATAGGGTAAAGTTAAATTTAAAATAAAAAATACAAAAAGCCCTACTCCAAAATAAATAACAATATTTTTTCCCCATTTTTTTATATATGCTTTTATCAGCCAGATAAGAAGTCTTTTTCTTAAGACTATCATAATATTATTTAGCTATTTAGAGGGTATGAGGAGAATTATCGATAAGACGCCAAAAACAACCGTTAGGATTACTGTTGCCGTAACCAGCAGTTTGTCTATGCTTTGCTTGCTTCGATAAAATTCTCCGCCTCCTCCGAAAGAAGAAGATAAGCCGCTTCCCTGCATCTGCAGCATGATTACTACGATAAGACAAACGGCAACTATTACCGCAAGTATATTTAAAAACATATTGCAATTATATCGAGTCCGACTCGATTATATATTTTTTATTATTGTTTTTGCAAGTTTTTCCGAATCGTGATAAAGAGGAAATTCGATATTTATAATATCTTTGGCAATAACGGAATAATTATTATTTTTCTCATAATCTAAAGAAACCAGTTTGTATTGGCGGCTAAATTTCTCCGGAATAGCGCAGGAAATATTATTATTCATCAAAACATGGTCAAAAATATTGTTTCCGCAATGGCGAGTAATTGCATTTATGTAGTCTTCAACTCTGTAATTCGGAGTTTCAAACAGCTTATTCGCGACATTTATAACATAAAGCTTTTTTGACTTGGATTTCTTTATAGCTTGCAGAATCTTCGGGACTAGGAGGACAGGAAGAATAGTCGAATAAAGATCTCCGGGACCGGCAATAATTAAATCCGAAGACAATATTGCGCTAACCGCATCTTCCGAGGTTTCAGGACTCTCAGGCTTCAAATGAAGCTTTTCGATAGTACCGGTAAATCTGCCTAAATCTATATTTTCCTCTCTGTCTACGCGTTCTCCAACGCTTGTTGTAGCCCATATCGAAACAGGTTCTGTGGTTGCAGGTAAAATTTTTCCTCTTGTTTTAAAAATTTTCTGCATTTGCAAAAGCGCTTTTGAAAAATCACCCATTGTGGAAGTCAAAGCCACCATCATAAGATTTCCAAGCTTGTGCCCGCCTAAAGACTCATCTGCTCCGTATCTATCCCCGGTAAATCTATAAGTCAAAAGCTTTTTCAAAGTCTCAGAAGCTGTTGACATTGCAGCAATAAAGCTCACATAATCGCCGGGGGGCGGAATTCTGTAAAGCCTGCGCAGTCTTCCTCCCGAACCTCCATCGTCAGCCATAGAAGCAATAACGGTAATATCATCCGTATATTGAATTAAGCCTTTGATTAAATTAACCGTACCTATTCCGCCTCCGAGGCAGACTATCTTTCTGTTATCCATTTTAAAAATCCAACGATAATAGACAATAAGACAGATATCGCAATAAATGCAAAGAAATTATTAAAAGAAATTTGCGGAATAATAAAGCCGAAAAAAGCAAATCCCTTAAATACAAATGCCGTTATGGAAATATTTGTAACAATAATTGTCAAAAGATAAAGAATAATAGCATTTATGAGAAACGAAAACAAGCCCAAAGTCAAAATATTTAAAGGAAGTGTAATTATGCTTAAAATCGGCTTCACAATCAGAAATAATATCGAAAGTACAAAACCTGCGATAATATAAGTCGTAAAACCTCCGGACACCTTCAGCCCGGACACAAACTGCGAAATTATGAAAAGCGAAACGGAATAAAAAATAACGCGCCTTAATATTTTTTTCAAGATGAATTAAATGCTATCAAATATAAATTTTCGTGTCAATCTAACTTGCAATATGAAAACTTGAAATGTATAGTATAAGAATTATGGACATGATACCGTGCCCCAGCTGCGGAAAACAAATTCAAATAACCCAAGCTCTGAAACACCAACTTGAAGAAAAAATAAAGCTTGCAGAACAGGTAAGACACAAAGAAGAATTGGCAAAAACCAAAGCCAAAGCAGAAGCCGAAACTGAAAAAAGATTAAAAGAGCAATCGCAAAAAGAATTGGATAAATCAGAAAAAGAAAGGAAATTGCTTGAAGATAAACTTGAGAAAGAAAAGAGGGAAAGGGAAGGATTTGAGAAAAAAATAAAAGAAGATGCTTCAAAAAAGGCGGAAGAAGAACAAAGACTAAAAATCAAAGAAAAAGACCTGCAGCTGGAAGAGATAAGGAAAGTCAACGAAGATTTGAAAAGAAAATTAGAGCAGGGTTCCCAACAGCTCCAG
>CAZYIC010000031.1:0-10945 GCA_964646925.1 uncultured Gammaproteobacteria bacterium | reverse complement strand
TTCTACTCATGAATAGACTAAAAAATAAATTAAATACGTTGGCAATTACAGAACCGGCAAAAATATAAACACTTCCAGCCACTAATTCGTGTTTTAAAAAATAACTTCCCAAATATCGGACTCTTTTTCTCACAATTTAATTATATATTATACAATAGTATATAATATCAACCATGAATCACATTCTATCACGAAAAAGTCTCTTAACAATAAATGGCGAAACTTCAATCTAGATATGAAAATAGCAATAATAGGAGCGGGATTCACCGGTCTTGCCGCCGGCCTTAAACTTCTTAGCGCTGGACATCAAGTTACTATTTTCGAAAAAGAAAATGCGCCGGGAGGTCTTGCAATCGGTTTTAAAAATCTAAAATGGGAATGGAGTCTTGAGAAGCATTATCATCATTGGTTTACGAATGATAGCCGCATATTATCTCTAACAAAAAGCATAAAATATCCCGTGATGATAAAACGGCCGATAACATCAGTTTATGTTAATAATAAAATCTACAAGCTTGATTCTCCTTTTGATGTTGTAAAATTTAACAAGCTCACTCTTATGCAAAGACTGAGAATGGGAATAACTATAGCCCTATTGAAATATAATCCCTTTTGGGAAATGCTTGAAAAATATAAAATTTCTGATTTTCTTCCTAAAATTATGGGGAAAAAACCATATGAAATATTATGGAAGCCACTACTTATTAAAAAATTTGGATCTTTCGCTAAAAATGTTTCACTTGCTTGGTTTTGGGCGCGAATTGCCAAACGCACCCCTTCTTTAGTATATCCGCAAGGAGGATTTTTAGGATTTGCCAATGCGATTGTATCGGTAATCCGAAAAAAAAGAGGAAAAGTTCTATTTGAAACGCAAGTAAATAAAATAATTATTGAACCAAATAAAAAAGTAAAAATCGATAATCAAACATTTGATAAGGCAATAGTAACTCTACCCTCTTTTTTATTTCTACAAATAACTCCACAGTTGCCAAAAAGCTATAAAGAAAAGCTTTTTAAGCTTAAAGGACTTGGGGCAATAGATCTTGTTCTTAGACTCAAAAAACCTTTTTTTAAGGACAACACTTACTGGTTAAATATTTGTGATGAAAAATTTCCCCTTACCGCAGTCGTGGAGCACACAAACTTTATCGAAAAAAAATACTACAACAACGAACATCTGGTATATCTTGGAAATTATTTATCCCATAATCATCCCTTCATGCGCATGGACAAAAAAACCCTATTGAAAACCTATGATCCCCTACTTATCAAAATAAACAAGACATATAAATCAGACCTTATCGATACCCATCTTTTTTCCGTCCCTTTTGCACAGCCTATCATCCCGATTAATTATTCAAAAATTATTCCGTCATTTAAAACTCCTCTAAAAAATGTCTATCTTGCAAATATTCAACAAGTTTATCCTTGGGACAGGGGCACAAATTACGCGGTAGAATTAGGGGAAAAAGTTGCAGATGCTATATTGGACATCTAACGCTCATATATACGCTAATTGTTTTTTCTGCTGTTTTTTTCCAAGTAAATTTTTTCGATTGAATCAGTCCTTTTTCTGACAAATCTTGCTGTAAGTTTTTACTTTTAACAACATCATTAATCCCTTGAGTAATATTATCTACATCATAAGCATCTACGTATTTACAGGCTTCTCCTGCAATTTCCGCAAGAGAACCTTCTCTTGATGTGACGACAGGACATCCGCAGCTCATGGCTTCAAGCAATGGTAATCCAAAACCTTCGTACAGGGAAGGCATAGCAAAAACTGCAGCGATATTGTACAACAGAACCAGTTCTTCCTTGGAAACGAATCCTAAACGTACAATCCTATTGTCTCCTTTAACAAGCTTTAGCAGTTTATTAAAATCCCTGTTCCAGGGATTTTTCATATCAATGTCGGTTTGAACCAATGCATCCCCAACCATCACCAAGGGAACATTGACTTTTTTTATTGCCTCTATAAGTCTTGGCAAATTCTTATTCCAAGTTACATCTCCCACATATAGAACAAATTTCTCCGGCAGATTATATTTCTTTTTCAATATTTGATATTTGATATTTGATATTTGATATTTTTTAAACTCCTCCCCTGCAGCCAAATAGACAACGTGAATTTTTGAGGGTGATATGCCGGCAAATCTTACTATGTCTTTTTTTGAAGATTCTGAATCTGAAATGATCGCATTGGCATTTTTCAAAGCAAATTTTTGGATTTGCCATTTCATTTTACCTTTTAAACCCGAAGGAAATTGTTTTGGGAATACGAAAGGCGTTAAATCATGAATCGTAACCACTGTTTTGTTTTTTTGAAATAAAGGGAGCGTTAAAAAAAATGGCTCGAAGTAAGGATAATGGACAACATCGACATCTTTTTCCAACAAGTCTCCTCTATCGAAATATATATATTTATTTTCCGGATAGTATTTCTCAAGAGATGTTTGTAAATTTCGTAAATAAAATCCCGTTCCTCTTACTCGATGCTGTAAGTAATGTCCGCTTTTAAGAGGCGACATGTCCAGCGCAATCTTCATACCCTTTATTATACAATAACTTCATTTACTTGTTTTTAATGTCGAACGCGCTTAGACCCAAAAGGGGAATTAAAAATGTGAAATATGCAGGAGTAGTCCATTGGCTAAATACAAGGTAAACAAACATTGTTACTCCCGATGCTACGAAAACTTTATTAAACGAATCTAGCCGAAAATATCGAAATAACAAAAAAACCGTAGTAAGACTAAGTGCTGTTCTCACAAGCCACATTTGATGAGTTGAAAAAGAAATATGCAGGAAATCTCTTAAGGCAACCCATATATTCCATCCCCAGGTTTTATGCCAATTTGTTAATTCAATGAATGAAAGGCTACGAAAAAATCCTTCAGGCGCTGCAAGGATAAAAGGTACACAAACAATAAAAATTGTCAATAAAGTATAAAAGATATAGCGTTTGTTTGAAATTATAAGAAGTTTTTTATTCTGATATATGTATGGAAGAAAAAATAACAGGTAAAAAAATACATAATGCTTGAAGGAGGCTGCAAATCCCAA
The DNA here is from genome assembly GCA_964646925.1 of uncultured Gammaproteobacteria bacterium. Taxonomy (GTDB): domain Bacteria; phylum Patescibacteriota; class Microgenomatia; order Levybacterales; family UBA12049; genus GWB1-37-8. The sequence goes on along the minus strand of CAZYIC010000031.1, from coordinate 7,879 downwards.
GCTTACTGCGCTTAAAATTGCAAAAAAACGACTTTTATTCTTAACCGAACAGACAAATAATATTATTGACGAGAGCAAAATGAATAATGCGCTGTTATCGTTGCTCCCATCAGCGGATAAATCGATTAGGAATGGCGTTAAAGACACAACAGCAAGAAAAGGCAATATCTTGATTGTTTTTAAAGCCTTTCCATAAATAAATATCATAACAGGTACTAGGGATGAAACCAGCATTTCGAAAAAACGTAAATCAATGTTAAAAATATACGCGGGCAAATACCAAAAAAGGCTAAATGGCAAATATGTAAAAGGGGTTAATCCGCTTTGTGCCATAATCATCTCCTTGTAAACATTTTTTCCGTGCACAAAATAGCCTATAAAATCACGAACAGCCAATAACGCATCCGACCCATAAGCTGAACTATAATATTGGAAAATTCTACCCAAAATGCCAATAGCTAATACATATAGAGTAAGAGGATACAAAGATCTTTTAAAATAAAAGAGGATGATCAAAAACGGCATTATAGTAAGCGCCGTAATAAAAAGTGGATCAGCGCTATTATGCTCAATTAAAACAAAGCTAACGACAATTGTAATCCAGAAAATCCAATTTTTATCTTCCTTTTTTTCCTCCATAATTACTTAACTTATAAAAATTATACCATTTAATACCATAAAACATTATGGAAAAAAATGACGCCAAAAATATAAGATTGGCGACTGTTCTTATCGGCGTATCCTCAAATTTTAGCTCGATTAAATGATTGCCCGGGGATGCGGTAAGTGAGATTAATCCGTTGACATCTTGTCTCGTTGTTGTTTTCTTTCCGTCAATAAATACTGTCCATGAAGGAAAATAAGCGATATTAATTGTTATTTTTGATTCCGAAATAATCGAAACGGAATATATGTGATTTGTTGGCTTTATAACCGAGGATTTAAGCCGGCCATTACCAATCATGATTCTCTCACTATGTTTTTTAAGATTTTGATTAAACCAAATTGTATTAAAAACATTACCTATGCTATTTGTCCCATCAATAAAATTAGATCTAGAGGTATAATAATCATCAGTCCTATCATGATAATAGGCCGGCTTAGTATATCCTATTCCTAAAATAAACGCTATAAATATTAGGAGAATTGCAAGAAATAAATTTATAAACTTATTCTTGATATTTAAAGAGAAAATACTCCCCGCCAGGAAAGACGCAAAAAACATTTCAAGGCTCAACAATCTCCATGGAAATTGAAAATAATTCATAAAGGGAGCCGCTTTCCATATCGGCAAAGAAATATTTAGCATTAAATAAAAAATAAAAACAAACCAAGTCAAAAACAAAATAATTATATTCACTTTGCGACGAAGAAGTATTGCAATTAAACTTAATAAGACAGCAATTAAATTAGCAATACCAATTTGAAAAGAGAGCTCTTGTTGTAAACCCGCCCCGCTGAAACCTGATCCCCAAGAAGGAATTAAAAGCTGATATAAATCCGGGAAATGGGACGTAACATCAAAGATTTGTAATCCCGTTACATATTTTGTCTCAATAATAGCAGGAAGCCAAAAAATGGCCGATAGACCAAGGCCAAGAAGTATTAAGTATAAAGTATTAAGTATTAAGGATTTTTTATTTTTTTCTATACAAATAAGAAAGACGACATATGACAAAGAAAAAATGAAAAACATTAACGCTAAGATATTATGGCTGAATATTATTAACGCCAGAAATATGGATGAGAATATTAGGAACACTTTCCGTTTTGATTTAACAAATTCCGTATATGCCCACAAAAATGCCGGAAAAAATCCCAGTGCCCACACCTCGCCTACAGAACCCCTTATAAAAATATCTACAAAATGATAAGGAGAAAATGTATAAAATATCGAAGAAACAATCCCCCCCAAATTTCCCCAAAATTGCCTTGTCCACAAATAAAAAAATACTGCGCCAATTATTACTGCAAAAAACATATTGAGTTTGAAAGCGTCAATAAAGCTTATGCCAAATACGTGCAGGGCGGAAGAAACATAGTTTGGCAAAGGATAAACATAGTTGAAAAGCGGAACTCCAAAGCCATAGTTTAAATCAGGTGCCCAACGAGGATACCAACTCCCACTCCTTAGAACTTTATCGAACTCATAAAATCGAACAACATGGTATTCTCCGTCATGCGTCGGAGGCAAACCTTTGTGGAGAAGAGAAAATCCTGCAATAATTCCAAAAAATACAACAATAATGATTGGCAATAAAAGCTTTAATTTATTCTTCATTGATTACATAAGGGATCTTATTCCCAATATATACATTACAATTGAGAATACAATTCCTAATATATATAGCAAGCTTAATTTTCCCTTAATTCCAAACACAGAAAGTAATAATAGTAAAACTGTAATGTCTAAAGAATACCTGTAGCCAAATTGCATCCATCCGCTGCTATAATGCATAAGAATTGGGATTATGGTTGCAAGTACCGCAATCCACAAAGACGCTATAACGGGATTGATTTGAACTCGTCCTTTTTTTCTAATAATAAGCGAAGCTAAAAAAATAGTTAAGAATGGCGGAGTTAGGAAAAATATTGAATTCCCATAAAGATTAAAATTGAAAATGACATTATTATTAACGAGTTGGAATGTTGGCAATTCAAAAAGTAAATACCATGCGTTTTGAGGAATATTTTTTAAAGAACTTAAACCATTTTTCATCCTTATCTCCTGAAGGTTACTTGATTCTCGAATGTAGTCGTATCCCGTCTGAAAAATGTCGCCGAATCTAATATAATTGTAGACAAAAAAAATTGAAATAAACAATATTGCCGGCAATGTAAAGATGATTATTGCTTGTTTTATATATTTTACTTTTTGATCTAAAAATAATTTCTTCTTTTGCAATAAATCAAATATAAAAAGAGAGACTGGTAAAGAGAGCAGAAATATTATGGTAGGTCTGCCCAAAAATCCAAGACCAAAAAATAGCGATGAGAGAAAATAATCAATTGGAAATCGATTTTTTTTAAAAATAGTAAAAATGCCAAGAGTGCCAAAAAAAGAGGACACAATTTGATTAACATGCCATACGCTTCCTAAAGTGCCAACGTAAAATTGTGTTGTTCCAAAAGCAAACAAAACAAGTATCGTGTATATGCTTATCATTGAGAGATTATGCAAGAACTCTTTTTGCAAACGCTTCAATAAAAAAAATACTACCAAGGTCGTTAGACTTGAAAAAAATAAGGAAAGATAAAATGTGGGGATAAATCTGCCTTTCAGAAGCTGAAGAGGAATAAGCAGAACCGCTGGTAAAATTCCCCAAGGCACATACCATTTGTTTTGAAATTTAATTAAATCATGCGTTTGTCCGGGATTTTGGATATCTAGACGAAAATGCATTAAAGATTGCGCCATTTGATTAAAATAATCAATCGTCCATTTTGGTTTCAATGTAAAGTTAGTTCCAACTACAAAGTAAGCAATAAGTACAACAAGAAATATAATTATTGACGGCAAAAAACGTTTCATAGTTTATATACTATTACTTTCTTGTCTCCATAAACCTTCTGTAAATATTTGCTCAAAAAAACAATATTAATATTGTAATTAAAATCAATAACGGGCTTTACGGGTATAACAATATATGCAATGTTTTCCCTCCGCATTCTGCTAATTGTTTCCAAGTCTTTTGCCTCATAAAACAATTTTACATTAGTAAGTTTCTCCGAATAATTATAACCCATTACCGAAAGATAGTATGAGTGTCCTAAATAATTTCTTCTGCCTGAAAGAGTAATGGGGTCAAGAATCTCCTGTTTTGAAAGAAAAACATCTTCCTTCCGAGTATTTGTTTTTATCCACTGCATAAATTTATTTGATGGTGCATCTTCCAAACGAAATTGAAAATCATTCTTTATAGCCATCAGGTCAATAGCGCCCGACATTGTTAGAGTAAAAATAAGTAAAACAAATATTGCTTTTCCTAAGATATTCCTGTATTTTCTTAATATATTGAATAGAAAATACGCAATGTAAAAATTAGCAAAAATTAAGAAAAAATTAAAGAGTGATTGATTATGATCTATCAAAAAACTTAGTTGGAAAATATTTCCTATTAAAAATAGAGAAAACACGCTTACAAAAACTATTTTTTGTTTTTTGCCTGATAGAAAAAAACCGCATGGGATAAGAACAATTGCTATCCCCAGATTCATCACCCAAAAATAGATGAAATTTACAAATGATAAGGGTTTCTGAGACAAAAATCCGGGATTAAAAAAAATATGACCAATGTCTTGTCCAACGATATCGTTTAAATGAAAGGCAAAAACCGATGCCACTGGAAGAAAAAAGGGCAAGATCAGACGTGGACGCTTGAATAAAACGAAAAGCAAAAATAAAACAACCGATGTTGAGAAAAATGTGAGTGTATGCACTCTGGACAAAATCCCTAAAAGCAATCCTAATAAAATCAACGTTTTATTGGAAATTTTTTTTGTTTTCATTAACTTCGACAATAAAAAATAAATCATAGCTAAGCTTATTGCAAATGCGACAATTAAATGCCGCTGATTTAAATAGACATTTAAAGTAAAAAAAGTGGAAATTACTGACCCATCAAATGGACCTTTATGGATATAATCCGGCAGCAGCCAAAAATCTTTAAAAACTGAGAGCGTTAATCCTTTTCCTTCAAAAAAATCAATGAATGTAAGATTGCTGTGGAACACAAAAAATACGACTGATAATATTCCCAACAACTTGCTTTTTTCGAAAATTAACTGCGGCAATTTGTATATCAGAAAAAGAAATGTTGTAAAAAAAACTATACTTACACCATTAAATGCTGCGTCTATGCGTAATCCTGTTTTCTCCAAAAGTCCCACAAGTAAATCGAAATAATAGTGATACGGAAGCGGCCTTCCCGGAAAAAATGGAGACTCTACCGGAAAATTATTTCCCCAGGAAAAAGAACGAATGATAGATAAATGAAGCCCGAAATCTCCTATCTGATGTCTGGCGATACGAAATTGATGGTTCTGCCCGCTATATCCAAATGACTTAGTCATCAGCCAAAAAGAGAATAAAAAGAAAACAATAAGAAGGAATACGTCAAATTTTCTTTTTAAAAACATAAAGCAAACCATACATTGCAGGAAAACCAAATGAAATTATTTCTTTTAATATGGGCGTATGTCCAGCATAAGTTCCTGTAAGAATATATGGAACATATCTTAAAAGTAAACTCAAAGAAAAGAAGATTGAGATATTTATTAAAAACTTCTTATCTATAGTAAAAAAAATAAACGGAAGAAACCAAATAGCATACCATGGGTATATTTCCTCTCGAATCGGAGAAAGAAAAAACGCAGTTAGCATTGCCAATGATGAGAAAAAATAAATCCTCATCCATTCAACCCTTTTATTCTTAGTTAATTTCCAAACAATAAGTAAAAGTACTGGAATCAAAAGTATAGTTGTATATTTTATGAAAATCGATAAAATAAAAAATAAAATTCCCAGAAATATTTTTTTATTAGCCAAAAGAAAAAATGAAAAAAGCACAAGGAAAACCATAATGATATCGTTGTGTCCGCTTATCAATGTTTCAACAACAATAAGCGGATTAAGGGAAAATAGAATAACCGGAAGTATATTTTTTGATATTTTCCAAATTAGAATTGTTGTTGCCAGATAAAACATAATAATAAAAATCTTAAAACTGAAAAGCGTAACAATAAAATTTCCAAACCCCAAAAGATAAGGAATTCCCGTTAAAACTACCCAAACCGGGCCATATAAGGCAATTTTATTTGCAGCATGCATAAATGCGAGAAGCGGATCACCCATAAACTCAATTGGCATGACTACGTAAGGATTCTCGTGATAGAAAAATAATACTTTCGATGTTGCTATATAATTAAAAATATCATAAGAAAGCATAGCGGGATATGAAAAAAGTAATGCTCCGGCAGTAATCGCTATTAATGTGAATACTTCTCTTAGTTGCAATTTCTTTTTTATTCCCAACCAGATGAAAAACCCGTAAAAAATAAAAAATATAATTACAGATATTCCATAAAAAAACGCTATTAAAAGCCTGTTTGAGAATGCAAAACCAGAGTAAATATTTTTTAAATAAGAAAGATTTGGATCGACAAAAGCATAAGAAAGAATAGAAAATAACAGCAAGAACAGGCCATATAAAAATGCCGACATTTTTTTCATATTTCTAATCGAAGTTGAATGGACTGATTAATAATTTTTCCTAAATTAAGAGTCGTAGGTAATGATTTTTCGGGTTGCCACAAAAAGACGTTGGGGATATTATTTCTTATTTTTTCAAGCGTTTCTATATGCTTTCCTGATGCTTCTTCCAATATTCTCTTTTTCGAAGCGATATTCTTGCCATTTATCTTTGCGTTTACTATGACAGGCAAAATTTTTACAAAATAAGAATCGGACTTTTGCAAAGCCTTATATCCTAACAAATACTGCTTATATTCAAATAATGTTTTAGCCTCAACTAAATATTTATCTGTTAATTTAAGATTATAAGCAAACTGTCCAAAATCTCCGAAATACCAATATTTAGAAATTTTTTCGTAAACAAGATGAATTCTGTAGGATAAGCCGTCTGGCATAGTTGAGGGATATGGTAAAACATAGTCAGACTTCGCAAAAGAAACTTGTGGCAGTAACAAAAATAAAACGGCTGCAAAAAAAATGCGGGAAAACATCATTGTAATTTTTAATTTTAAATTTTAAATTTTAAATTCCGTTTGTGCCACTCCCATGCAGATTTCACAATTGTCTCAAGGTCCGAATATTTAGGCTCGAATTTCAAATCTTTTTTAATTAAAGCTGGATCAGCAATTAAAATAGACGCGTCACCCGGCCTTCTTTCTGCATTTCTTATATTAATTTCCAAGCCGCTTATTTTTCCAACGATATCGATTATCTCCTTATTTGAATACCCATGGCCCGTACCAACATTATAATAAAGCTTACCTCCGTCATTTCTTAATTTATTTATTGCGATAATATGGGAATCTACCAGATCTAAAACATGAATATAGTCTCTAATACAAGTTCCATCAGGAGTAGAATAATCATTTCCGTATAAATTGAATTGCATTTTGTTCAACGCAGCGTTTATTGCGCATGGAATAAGATGAGTTTCCGGAAAATGATTTTCCCCCATCTCCCCATTAACCGATGCGCCAGAAGCATTAAAATACCTCAAGCACGCAAAATTCAGATTGTGAATTTTTCCGTACCAGGAAAGGATTTTTTCCACCATCAGCTTACTTTCTCCGTATGGATTGGTCGGATTTTTTGGGTCATCTTCCGCAATTGGAGTTTTAACAGGGTTTCCGTAAATTCCCGCTGAGGAGGAAAAAATGAAATTATTCTGGCTATTCTCAATCATACTTTCAATAATATTAAGGGAGGTATTTAAGTTATTATTGAAATAGATATATGGATTAGTAACCGATTCCGACATGGATATGTATCCGGCAAAATGAACTACAGCGTCAAACTTGTTTTCTGAAAAAACAGAAGATACAAATTCCTTATTCAATAGATTACCAATATATAGTTTCGCATTGGAATCAACTGCCTTTTTGTGCCCCCTTTCTAGACTATCCGTAACAACAACTTCATAGCCTTTATCAAGAGACGCTTTAACCATAAAACTGCCTATATACCCTGCTCCACCTGTTATTAGAATCTTCATATTAATAAATTATGGCTGAAGTTTAAACCACCATCGCGCATATTCGTCGTACATTCGAGAAAAAGTTAAAGGTTTCCATCCAGCTTCTAATATAGCAGAATTTGAGGCGGTTGAAAAATCCCTTATGCCTCCAC
>CAZYIC010000030.1:9089-13113 GCA_964646925.1 uncultured Gammaproteobacteria bacterium | reverse complement strand
TGAATAGTAAGATCCAAAGTCTTACGTCCTACCATTAGACGATCTCCCAATGTATGGAAATTATACCATAAACTTAGGCTTTGAAGTTAAACTTTTAGCAGTTTTCCGACAACAAGACCGATTGTGGTTGCTATGCCTCCCAAAACAAGAATCTCAAAAGCGCTTTTCAAAGGATTTACTTTCACGAGTTTGGCTTTCATAAATCCAAGCACAAATAACCCTATTAACGCTGAAATTATACTGATTGTGGCGGATGCGGGAAGCGCAAAAATCAATATAGGCAGAACAGGCACCAATCCTCCAAGAAAATAAGATGTCCCCATTAACAATGCGCCGACAAGCAAACTGTCGGTATGTTTTCCTGTTTTGTCCATTTGGTGAACAGACTTCTCGCTCATATATTGTCCTGCTCCCATAGAAAGAGCCTCTACGGTTATGGTTACAAAAGAGGCCAAAATTACCAATTGTTTATCGTTAGTGCCTGCTGCGACTCCTGCAATAACCCCTGTTGTTGAAACAAGCGAGTCCTGGAAGCCAAATATAATGCTTCTTAAGTAATCTTCGTGAATGTTTTTAAGCATAACGTTAATTATACAATTTTTAAGTCAATAATGCTTGAAATTTTTATTTTATTTTTGTCAATTGTTCCGGCAGGAAGCTCCAAGATCCTTTCATGTAAGGGATTCCATACGAATATTCTGTTGGGAAGGAGATTCTTTTTTATGGAAACGACTTTGTTGTTTTTATTTAAGATTAGAACATCTATCGGAAACTTTAGCCCAAAAGTGTGGATTCCGAAATGAGTTTTTATCATTAATGCTTGCGGTTTACTTTTTCCGATAAGTCCTGTTATTTTTTCTTTTAAATTTTTTGTTTCCTTTACAAAAAGAGTCATGCATTTTTATTATACGGGTAAATGTGATATAATAAAATCCTCTGAGAATATCTAAGTTAAAAAAACCGCTGCCATTATGCAGCCAATGTGGAAAAAAGCTGGTTTTTCTGCGTAAAACCGAAACAAAGGACACTTTTTCCAAAGTAATTACTACGATCTATAAATGTTCCGATGTAAAATGTCAGGAAGGTATTGACAAGAGAACCAGGGCTCGAATCAAACTTCAGAAAGAACAAGATTCTGCTAAGAAAGCCCGTGTTAAGTCCAAAATGAGGCTAAATAAAAGAAAAATTCTGCGCTAGTTTTTAATAAAAAAACACATTTGAAGAAAATTATCTCCATTTATTACATCAAACAACTCTGGGATTTCATTCCATGATAAATAAAACCTATCTGCAATGTAAAGTTATTTAGCACCGCAAACTTTACAATCATTTTTATGTTTTACCACTAAATATGCAGCAGATATTCCTACCAGGATATATACTATTTTTGTAAGTCCCAGTCCTCCCAAAAGCGAGTCTACTAAATTGTAGTTCAAAAGTCCGATTAATCCCCAATTCAATGCGCCGACTACAGTGAGACTAAAAGCAACTATATGTAGATTTTTCATTTAATTCACCCCCTTCCTTGCCTGTCATAGGCTGTAAATTTAGTATAGGCAGATAATTGAAAGCATGTCAATACCTTTTTTGGGAAGCTCGTGTTATAATTAATTTTGAACATTTATGCCGGGATGGCGGAACGGTAGACGCCCGGGACTTAAGATCCCGTGTTCTTTTGAACGTGAGGGTTCGATTCCCTCTCCCGGTACCCGGGGTGTAGTTCATCGGTAGAACGCTCGGTTTGGGACCGAGAAGTAGGAGGTCCAATTCCTCTCACCCCGACAAAGCATTTCAGGCAGATTTTTAGAATTCGCTTGAGAGTTGGGTAATTATTTTGCTTGGAACTTCGAACCAATAAGAAAACCCTTTTGCGTTATCCGCTTTTTTTGTGTTAATAATAATAAGTGTTTCGGATGCCCATCCTGTTGCCTCATCAAAATTATTTCCGGTGTTTTTTTGATTGAATAAATTAGCTACATCAAGATATTTTTCCGCATCGGAAAATGGTTCGCCTGTTGCCTTGAACACAAGAATGCTTTTATTTCCTCCTGCATTTTCCTGTACAAAGAAATATTTATTGTCCGGAGACCAGGTATTAAAGGGGATTGTCATGCTTTTTGGCAAATCAAGCGTTTTGGTGAAAACATATTGCTGATTTGCATCATTTTCTCCCGTTGTTGAAAAATCATACGTTGCCGTATTGTCGTTGTTTCGCGTTACTTTCATAATAACTTTTTTCGTTCCATCCGGGGAAATCTGCGAAGAAATAGATGCTTTTGATACGGGATCTGTTATAGCGAGTGCCGATATTGAATTAGTTGCCAACGGCATTTTTATGGGCATGCTCGATGATTGACGGTTATTGCTGCTTATAACATAAAACAGGCTAACAGCGGCGGCAATTGATACCAGGAAAAGTGTTTCCAATTCCAGCTGATGTCTTAATGTAATCATATTAATTTATCGGTTCTTTTTGTGTGCATTTATTCGGTCCGGTAAATTTATCGCAGATAGAAACAGCAGTGCCGGACTTTTTACCTGTTGGGCCCTCAGCCCAGTTAAACAATACTTGCGCATCGACCGGTCTCATATTTATACAGCCATGACTCATTGGATAGCCAAAATTGTTATGCCAATATGCTCCGTGCAGGCCGAAATCGTTGTAGTAATACATTACCCAGGGAACATTCGGTAAATCATAAGCATCAGAACCCTTGCCTCCGGCCATCCGTGTAGCCCGTAATTTTTCCCAAATGTGAAAATTTCCGGTTGGTGTCCTGCCCCATCTTCCCGAGGAGATTACTGCTTGAAATATTTCTTTTTCTCCTTCATAAGCATATAGTCTTTGTGTTGACAGGTCAACATAAATGTGTTTTTCGCCCTGGCTAACTTTTGCGCCAAGAACACTTGGTGTTTTTGGGATGTCAAAAGCTTGGCTAATCTTTGGGGGAATAACAGTACGTCCCTGAAAAATACCGGCAGCATTATTATCAATGTTTAGCGACAGATCGCTTTTGCACGTTTTGGAATTTGCACAAAGAGGAGGGGTGAAAAAATAATTTCCGCCAATAATAATTATTAAGCTGATCAAAATAGAAGCAAAATAAACCCTAAGATAATGCCCCACAGTTTTTTTAGAGGATAGAGATTTTTTAAAATGTTTTTTTGCTTTTTTGCGCAACATTATTCCTTTCTTTATTTATTGTACGCGTATCTATAAGCATTTTGCAATATTCATTTTTTTATATAACACGGTATGAAATTTGCTATAATAAGAATATTGTTGGAAAAAGGCCTCTTCATCTAGATTTTCCAATTAAAAATAAATTATGCAAAGGCATTTTTTTTGGCTTTATGCGACTGTTTTTGTTAACATTATCGGGTTTGGGATGATTTTCCCAATTCTTCCTCTTTTTGCGGAAAAGTACAATGCCTCTTCTTTTCAGATAGGACTTATCGCCGCGACATTTTCTATGGGACAATTTTTATTCGCGCCTTTTTTTGGAAGATTGTCAGATAGGTTCGGGAGAAAACCGATAATTTTATCATCTATGGCTATGTCTACAGTATCATATTTGATGTTGTTAGGAGCAGATAGTCTTGTCCTTATTTTTATCGCCCGTTTCCTAAGCGGAGTGTCTTCTGCTGCAAATTTTCCCATAGCCTCTTCGTATATTGCAGATATCACAACTTCCGAAAATAGAACAAAATATATGGGAAGAGTTTCCGGAGTGTTTTCTTTGGGATTTGTAGTTGGTCCTGTTTTCGGCGGTTTATTGGGAAATAATGGATTTTCTGCTGCATTTTTCGCAGCCGCGATTCTTTCCTTTGCCAATTTAGTTCTTGCGTTCTTTTTCCTACCCGAATCAATAACCAAAAAAGCGGAAAAATTTGTTTTAAGAGAAGGACTTTTGAATATAAAGTCTATTTATCATGGCTTGAGGAGTGATTTTAGCATTCTTTTTTTGCTTTTGTCTTCGTGGGCGTTCTTCATATCGAATTTTCAAGTGGCAATTCCTCTTTT
>CAZYIC010000030.1:0-9079 GCA_964646925.1 uncultured Gammaproteobacteria bacterium | reverse complement strand
TCTTTTTACTCAGGAAAGGTTTAATTTTGGAGCTTTGCAGAATGGATTTTTCTTTTCTTTGATAGGAATAGTTGCCGCAATTACTCAATGGCTTATACTTCCATATGTCGTAAAAAAAATCGGAGATGTAAAGACAATTTTTGCAGGAACTCTTTTTATGGCATTGGGGCAGATTTTGGTTCCTCTGGGAGGAGGCGTGTTGGCGTTCTATTTATTTTTCGTAATATCAATTCTTGGAAGCGGACTTAATCGTCCGTCTATAAATGCTCTTTTGTCCAAAGGTACACGCGAAGGGCAAGGAACAATCATGGGTTTGGCATTTTCTTTTGAAAGCATAGGCCGTTTTGTCGGACCGCTTGTTGCAGGCGCGGTAATGGGATTGTTTGGCCTTGCTTTTCCATTTTGGATTACGGCATTGATTCTCTTCATCGGTCTTTTTGCTTTCTGGAAAGTTGAGATGCGAAAGTAGCGATGGTATAATGTGTTGAGTTGCTTTGGAATTTAAAGCGGGCTTGCCCGCCGAAGTTCCGAAGGAACGCAGGCGGGTGTAGTTTAATGGCAGAACACGACTTTTCCTCGCCTACAAAAGCTATGCGGGATTAGTTGAGCGGTCCAACAGCTGCTTTCCAAGCAGCAAAGAGGGGTTCGACTCCCCTATCCCGCTCCATATCGGACTAAAATTTTAAAATTAGGGTTTTAGAGCGATAAATTAACCAAATATTGGGTTCGAGCCGAGTATATTTGGGAAAATTAAGCTGATCTCGACGGGAGATGAGATTTGAACTTAATATTAACAGAAGGATTAATGTTTTATGAAACAAGATCTGCAAAAAATAATAAAACAATTTGTTGATTACTTAATGCCAGATCTTACTCCATATGAAGCTAACCTATATATTTTTCTATTAAGAAGTTCGTACCTCAATAATAACAACTTCTCACTAAGAATAGGAAAAAGAACAATAGCTGATAAAATAGGTAAAAGCGCAAGGTCGGATGAGCAAATCAGCTACAAACAGGTAACAAAAACACTTAAGGGACTTGAAGATAAAGGAGTGATTAAGATCGGAAACACTGAGCGTGATGGGACATTGTATACGGTATTATTTCCAGAGGAAATACCTTCCGTAAAAGAAAAACTAGCTATTAAAACAACCCCTGAGGAGGAAGATTATTTTACCTCACCAGAAAAGAGGAGAGAGATTTTCGAAAGAGATAAATATATTTGTTTTTATTGTGGCGAACAAGTTAACGAAAATAATGCAACTCTTGACCATTTAATTCCACAGTTCAAAGGGGGTAAACACGCAAAAGATAATCTTAAAACAAGTTGTTTAACATGCAATAGTATTAAATCCGGTAAAACATATGAAGAGGCGGCTCCTCTTCTGTTAAAGAACATCAAAGATAGAACGGCCAGAATTGCCATTAAGTAACTTGAAAATGACAAAAACTGTAATAAATCAACCGTTACCTGTAAATCAGGATCATACATTAACTCGTGTAATTAACGAAATTAGTAGCAACTCAATTATTAGACAAGAGTTAATGGCAAAACTGGAAAACAGAACTAAGCGTCATTTAATCACCTACGTTTCATCATTTTCAAACCATCCTGCTGCGTTAGTAAACGATCAAGATGCTGAAATCATAGAAAATATACTCCGATCATATGGTCATATCGACAATCTTGATTTGTTAATTCATAGTCCTGGAGGATTTGCAGAATCAGCTGAAAGAATCGTTGAAGCGATCTATACGTATTGTGATGACTTTCGGGTAATCATTCCAAAACAAGCCAAGAGCGCTGCCACTATGGTTGCAATGGGATCGAGCCAAATGTTAATGAGTGATACTTCGGAAATAGGACCTATAGACCCGCAAATAATTTATGCTAGCTTGGGACAAATTGCCGTTCAGTCAATAATTAAAGCCTACAATCAAATTAAGAATGATATAGCTGAAAAACAATCAAAAGGAGAAAATTATGATGCAGAGTTGGTCTTGCTCTCCAAAATTGACCCAATACTCTTAAGAGAGTCACAAAAACATATGGATTTAGCAAAAGACATTGCTGTAAAGCTTTTAAATAAAAGAATGTTTAAGAAGAAACCTGTAGAGAAAGAGGGTGTGGACAAGTTTTTAGATGACAGCGAAACATTCTCTCATGGACGTTTAATAAACTGGAAAACTGCCCATGACAAACTTGGTTTGGAAATAAAACATATTGATAAATTTGATGAAAATTGGAAATTGATATGGGAAATATATATTCGTACAACAGCAGCAATAAACCAACATCGTTTTGCTAAGTTAATTGAGGATAAAAACCATTCTCTAACTACTGGAGTCCTACCGCAAACTTAAAGAAGTTACGACACCTGTTTGATTGCCTGGAAGAATTTGTAATTTTTCACTAATCCTTTTTTGATTTTCTAGCGATGATAAATTTTCTGCCTTTTTAATTTTATTTATTAACTCCATAACCTGCTCGAACCTCGTGGCTTTTTGTTTTATACCTATATTATGGAGCTTCTTAACAACTTTTTTCATATTCATTATTATGATATCATGTTCAATGTAATAAAACCACCGTAAATTAATAATATCATTGTAAACTATTCTTAATACTTTTTAAAGCTTTTTATTCCCAGATGATCCTTTAAGCTCTTAAGCTGTAAAACTAAACCAGGCGTGATATAATTTGATAGGTTCGAGTGAAGTACGGTCACCAGCTCACAGAAAAATTAGATTGAGGTCTTGAAGCTGCGGATTATAATTAAAACCATTGCTATAAATGGAACTGAGAGAAGAGCTCCGAGAATTCCCAGGAATTGGCTTCCTACCAAGACTCCGATAATAATTACAATAGGATTTAATCCGACAGCTTTTTCCATTATTTTTGGAACAAGAATATTGTTTTCCAACATTTGAATAATAATATAGATAATTATTACCGAAATTGCAATTGCTGGTGAAATAGTTGAGGCAATGAGAATTGCAGGTATTGCTGAGATAATCGGCCCAATTGTTGGGACAATTTCCAAGATGCCTGCAAGTAGCGCTAAAGGAAGAGCAAAGGGTAAGCTCAAAACGGTAAGCGTTACCCATACGGCAAGTCCAACGGTAAAAGATAGGATAATTTGTCCGCGGAACCATGCTCCCAACTTCTTTTCTATATTACTTATTGTTTCTAGCCCTTTTTTTCGATATTTTTCGGGGATGAGAAGAGCAGCTTCTTTTTTTAACCTATTTCTTTCCAGCATAAGGTAAAAGCTAATAACAAATACTGTAAAAAGAGAAAATACTCCGCTGAATATTTTTCCGGTAACGTTTAAAGCGTTTTTTCCCAGGCTTTCAATATCTGAAGATACAACGCCGTTGATAGATGAAGCATCGATCTTAATATTCAGTAAATTAGCAGCCTGATTAATGTATGTTGGAAAAGTTTTGAAAAACTGCTGTATTTGGGAAGCGAAAAACGGCACCAATGGAAAAATTAACAAAACCAAAACCGTTATTGTTAGTAAGTATGGAATTAGAACGGACAAAACATGAGGGATGCGTTTTTTGACCAATATATCCGAGAATGGAGAGAGAGTTGCCATTATTATGTAAGAAATAAAAACTATAATCAATATTTCTTTTAGCTCAAACGCAAGCCAGAAAAACCCCAAAATAATAAGAGTAGCTAAGAATTGGTTGCGGATTACATAATTGGCAATACTGTTTCTCATAAGGGATTTTTCCTCTGTGCCCCCGGAGGGAATCGAACCCCCAACCTTGTCGTTAGAACCGACCTGCTCTATCCGTTGAGCTACGAGGGCAACAGGTATATTTTACAACATAATAGGCAAATTTAATAGTGAAATAAAGATTACATACAAAAAGTCTGGGAGTGCTAAAATACTTTTATGTTTCCAATTTCGGATTCTATGCCATCACGAAGGTTCCCTTTCATAAATATTGCGATCATTATCGTGACAGCATATGTTTTTTACCAACAGATTGTTGCTTCAAGTCAGGAGGCATTTATCCGTCAATATGCTTTAATTCCTACCTCTGTTGACATAAATAATCCCTATACGCTTCTGCCTTTTGTAACTGCGATATTTCTGCACGGAGGTTTTCTGCATATCCTGTCCAATATGTGGTTTCTGTGGGTGTTTGGAGATAATGTTGAAGGGCATATCGGTTGGACTGCGTATTTTTTACTTTATTTTTTGGCAGGGATTACAGGGAATGTCGCACAATATTTATTGATGCCCGGATCATCTATCCCCATGCTTGGGGCTAGCGGCGCAGTTGCCGGAATTTTGGGCGCATATTTTACACTTTTTCCGCACGCTAAAATAAAAACTCTTTTTCCGATTTTTATTTTTCTGACAGTGATTAATGTGCCGGCATATTTTATGCTGGGATATTGGTTTTTTCTGCAGGTTTTTTCAGGGGCAGCTACTTTACCTTTTGGAAGCGAAACAGGAGGAATAGCTTTTTTTGCCCATGTGGGGGGATTTATTGCAGGCGTATTATTTGTAAGATTATTTAAAAGGAGCGAGATTTATACCTGAATTTGGAAAAACACTTCCTTTCTGTGATATACTTAATCCTGATTCATGGTGGCATTAGCTCAACGGCTAGACCTGCCTGCCGGCAGGCAGGGCGTCAGGTTGTGATAAAATGTATTTTGTCTACTTGGTGGGTGTAGCTCAATGGCAGAGCATCAGCTTGTGGAGCTGAACGTTGCGGGTTCGAATCCCGTCACTCACCCACTACTTGGAGAGTTTAAGAGTGGTGAGCATTTGATTAAAAAGATTTATATATGCGTCTTTAGCGTTAAATATAATTGTATTTAATCCGTAAGGAACAATAACATTGGTCGCTTTATAGCCGTTCGAATCCTTGCTGGACTTCTTGGTTGCAGCAACAGACGCAACCAGCAAAGCTTCTCCTTTCTGGGGATCAAGAGTCAAACTTTCAGCATATGTCCTGTTGCCGTAAGAAAGAGTTATTGACAGGGTGCCTGCTTTTGTTGCTGTTGGATTAAATACAACGTATTCCAATATTTTCGGATCCGATTGAGCAGTTATTTGCGCATTCCAGTTAGGAGGATATTTTATAGAGTAGGAATATTTTGAGCTGACAAATGCGCTCCAGGAGACTGTTTCATTTGCAAGGGAAATAGTTGGCGTTGGTGTTGGTGTTGCGGGTTGAGAAATATTCGCAGTTTGCTCGTTTGACAAAAGTGCCGGCGAAGAAATTGGAATGACATTTTCGACAGGAATGTCGGTACTCTGCAAAGCGGGTTTTTTATTTGTCATCAGCAAATACCCTGTTATACTAAAAGAAATAACAGCCAAAACTACAATAGCGATAATTATAAATTTGTTTTTTGAAAAAAAACTTTGTTGAACGTTGAATCCTTGTTCCTGCGGATAATTTTGATTATTCTGATTGTCCATCAATAAAATCATCACATAAATTGATGACTGTTGTCAATTGCTAGGGATTGAAGAATTTTCGACTTTTTAATTTTTCAGGCAGGAATGAAAGTTTGGCGGTTGGGCCAACGTATTTACTGCTCCAGGTATAGTCTTTTGCGTAACCAAGGTTTTTCATAAGTTTCGTCGGCGCATTCCTCAAATGAAGGGGAATTGCTTCATTGGGAAATTCGTAAACAGCTTCTTTTGCGCTTTCCAGTGCATTCGCAACCGCGCGGGATTTTTTGGCAGTTGCCAAATACAAAGTCGCATGAGCTAGAATAAGTTGGGCTTCCGGCATACCGATTTTATGTACTGCTTCAAATGCGGCATTTGCCTGAATCAACGATCCCCTATCGGCAAGTCCAATATCTTCTGATGCCAGAATTATCATGCGCCGGGCAATAAATTTCGGATCTTCTCCATTCTCCAGCATACGGGCTAAATAATATAGGCTGGCATCGGGGTCGGACCCCCGCATGGACTTTATATAAGCGCTAATTATATTGTAATGTTCATCTGCTTTTTTGTCATAAAGTCCTGCGGATCTTGTCTGAAAAACTTCCTTAATAATTTCGCCGGTTACTTCCTTACTTTTAAAATTAGTTACTGCAATTTCCAGAGCATTCAGCATTATTCTTGCATCCTGTCCGCTTAACCTTATTAATAATTCTTTTGCATCTTTATCAATTTTCTTTTTATATTTTCCCAAACCTTTTTTAGCATCTTTCAAAGCAATGTCCAAAATTTTTTCAAGGTTTTTTTCATCCAATCCCTTCAAAACAAAAACTCTGCATCTGGATAGTAACGGGCTGATTACTTCAAAAGATGGATTTTCAGTTGTGGAACCAATTAAAGTTATAAGTCCTGATTCAACATGCGGCAAAAGACTGTCCTGCTGTGCCTTGTTCCATCTATGAATTTCATCAATAAAAACAATTGATCTTTTCTTATTTTCAATATCATCCTGAACTCGTTTCAGGATCTCTCTTAAATCGCTTTTCCCCGTTTCTACTCCAGACAATGGATAGAAGCTTGCATTGCTTTCATTGGAAATAATTTGAGCAAGAGTTGTCTTACCGCTTCCCGGAGGTCCCCACAAAATCATGGAAAAAAGAGTTTTATTCTGAATCATTTTCCGCAAAATTTTATCTGGGCCAACGAGATGTTCCTGTCCAAAAAATTCTTCCAAATTCTGAGGTCTTAATCTATACGCCAAATTCATAGGACTATTGTAGCACGAAGGCGCAAGTTTACTTACCTTTTGGCAATCCTTTTAAAAAATCTCCAGTTTCCTCTTCGTAACCTGAGCTTGACACCTGGAGGGTGAACAGCTATTGACACCTTCCCTTAAAAACTGCATAATAAATTCATGTCTTACCGCCAAGCAGTTTTTGCAAACGGCCAATTTTACCACGTATTTAATCGTGGTGTTGAGAAAAGAACAACATTTATTGACAAAAGAGATTATAACCGTTTCATAGAAAACCTTGAATATTACAGAACAAGAGACCAGCATGTTCGATTTTCATTTAGAGGAAGAATAGTTTTAAATAAAACCATTTCCTCCGATGTGCTTTTGGCTGAGGTAGTTGCTTATTGTTTGATGCCAAATCACTTTCATTTGCTTCTTAAGCAAGTTAGCGACAATGGAATAACTAAGTTTCTTGGTAAGTTAAGTAATAGCTATACAAAATACTTTAATACGCGGCATAAAAGGGTTGGACCGCTTTTCCAGGGAAGTTTTAAAGCTGTAAGAATTGAAAGCGATGAGCAGCTTGTTCATGTATGCAGGTATATTCATTTAAATCCTTTAATCGACTACCTTGTTAGTAATATTCGTGACTACGATTATTCATCTTATTTAGAATATTTGGGAATTAAAAAAGGATTTTGTCACAAAAATTATATTATGGATGGTTTTTCTTCGCTAGAGGCTTATGAGAAGTTTGTTTTAGATCAGGAAGATTATGGCAGATCAATAAAACTTTTGGAGCGGGCAATACATGAAGAGATGACATAAAAAGAAGGTGTCTGCGTATTGCACCTGGAAGGTGTCGCCTCAAAGGTGTCGCCTCAATTCAGACTGCGGATGGGGGAGCATTTTCGTCTGCCATGTTCGTCACGAGGGAAGCATCTTTCATCTCCTCAATATCGTTTACCACGAACATATGTCCTTCTCTTGAGATAAGGTTTTCTTTTTCTATTTTTTTAAAGTGATGCTTGCTGTTTCTCTGGTAATTGCCGCTATATCTGCGATATCCTGATGTCTGATTGGCACTTTGATAGCAACACGTTTTTTATCTTTTGTTTCTCCAAAACGTTTTGCCAAAATAAAAAGAGAAGAAGCCACTCTTTTGCGGGCGTCACCCGAGAGAATATGTTCGATGTTGGTTATTAAACCGCCAACTCCAATCAAAATGCGGTTCGTGAAATCATAAAGCGCATCCGGATTCTCTTTGATAAAGTTCAGAAAGATATTTTTGGGAACGCAATTAAATTCAACATCTGTTATTGCCTGAAAAAAATAGGAATTTTTCATATCGCCTATAGCCCACATCATGGGGAAAAAACATCCGGGTTTTAATATGTTTAAATTCAGCTCCCGTCCGTCTTCCAGAATTGAATTCATTTTTACATATCCTTTTAGGATATAAAAAACTCCCTGAGGCGAATCTTCCGCGCGAACTATAGTTTCCCCTTTTCTATATTTGACTCGTGTAAATTTGGAGAAAAAATCACCCGTCTTTTTAACGATTTGCTCATCCATACAAAATGAAAATTCTTTGTGAATTATATCACAATCATGGATTAATTTCTCATGAGGAAAGGATTTTCTTTTTCCTAAGAGCCAGAATCGTTATTCCGGACAAAACAACAGCGGACAAAGCGATAATCAGTAAAATGGATATATTGTTTTCGGATAAAGTTTGCGTTTCATTTGTTTTTAAAATTGCGTCTGCCAATTGTTCTTCTTTTTGTTCTTCTTCATCTGCCGCGCCAAGAACTTGATTATTGCCGCTAAAGAAATCTCCCGGGGCGCCGGCTGCGCTGTTATTGTTGTTCACTTCTTCATTTGCTGCAGTTGCTATGGAATTAGTATTGGAAGATGCAGACGATGGCGAAGATGTAGGTGTAGGGGTTGGGGTTACGGCAGCCGCAACAACAGGGGTAACAGTTTGCGCAGCTATAAAATAGGATGCTTTTGTTGCCTGGAATGCGCATATGCCTTCTGAAACAACACATTTGTGAGGCGGGAGAATACCGTCATTTGTCCAGTTGTCAGTACCTGTTTTTGAGCGCAAAACACTGAGCGTTTGACCGTTAAGAACGGTTCCTACAAAAATATTTAATGTGATAGGATTGCTGAACAAGAGCCCATGATTTGGAATGCCCCATTGCAGCTTGCCGTTAACCACTACTCCCTCGCCTATTCCTGTTATGGAATCGCTTGTGGGTTCAATCGCTGTAAGAGCGGTAATATCCAGATTGCTTCCGTCAATCTTGGTAATTTCCGTTCCGTCAGGTACTGTTACGAAGCTCTTTCCTCCGTTAACAGTAACGTTAACAACAGATGTTCCTAAGGAAATTACTTTGGA
>CAZYIC010000029.1:9441-14083 GCA_964646925.1 uncultured Gammaproteobacteria bacterium | reverse complement strand
GGAATGACGGAACAGTAACAGGAGCAACCCTAACAACAGACAGGAAGGGACAGGCTAATAAGGCGTATAGTTTTAATGGAACGAGTGATTATATTGATGCGGGAGGCGGAGTAAGTCTGAATCTTTCAAGCAGATCTATAACTGTGAGTACATGGGTCAATCAAGCGTCTGTTCCAGGTGCCGATAATCCGAGATTAGTTTATAAATATATAGATGTAAATAATGGTTATCAGTTGTATGCCAAGGGAGTAAATAGCGTTGGTTTCGGGATGCAAGTGCAAAGGGGTGGCGTTTCTTACGATAAGGTATCCAATACTGTTCCCTTAACCGGTACTTGGTATCATTTTGTGGGCGTTTACAATTCTTCCGATAACAGTGTCAGCTTGTACCTGAATGGTTCCTTAGTCTCTAGTTCAGTGAATAGTTTTGGTTATCCTGTGTCGACTACTAATCTGACGATTGGTTCTAGCGGTAGCTTAAGGCATTTCTCTGGCTTGGTTGACGATGTCCGTATCTACAGTCAAGCCCTGACTGCTTATAATATCCAACAACTCTACGCGCAAGGACTGGTCAGTCGAGCGCTGGCGTATAAATAATAATAAATATTAACAATTTACATAATATTGACAAACTACATATTTTTTGGTAGAGTGAAAATATGAGAGCGGTAGTTTCCTTAGATGATTTTAGAAGAAACCTATCTGATTTGGTTGGGATGGTAATGTATGGAAATCAGACTATTCTTGTGCAGAAACATAATCGCAACAGCATAGTTGTCATAAGTGAGAGAGAATACGAGAGGTTAAAAGATCCAAGGAAACGTTTTGATTCAAAGGAGGATTGGGATAAACTTTTTGCCCTGGCAGATAAAGTGAGGAATAAAATGCCTTCAAAAGATCAAAAAAGTTTAACAAAAGTCGTTAAAGAAGAGGTTGGAGTGATGAGATCCGGAAGAAAAGCAACCGCATGAAAAAAGATCTTCGCGTAGTTATAGATACAAATGTATTAATAAGCGGTTTATTTGGCATTAGGAATTCTCCTTCATCACAGATTTTGCAAGCAATACGCAGACAAAAAATTATTATGGTTTCTTCCGGTAATAAGAGAGAATTGACTCCCATATCTAATTCTTTCTCAATATTAACGTGAAGTTGAATCTTCCTGGAGGATATGTTTAACTTAAATTGTGAGAAGAAAGATAACTGCTAAATCCGGTTTCACCACGTTCATGCAAGCTGAACGTGGTTTCACCCTCATCGAGCTTCTGATAGTTATTGCGGTTCTTGGAGTATTATCTGTTGGAGTTTTAACAGCAGTTAATGTAACCTCTCAGATTAACAAAGCAAATCTTGCAAAAGTAGAAACATTTGATGCTTCAATACAAAATTCTTTAAGTATAGATCTTGTAGGAGAATGGAAACTTGACCAAGAAACAACAATACCGGGACCTCCGGTAAAGGTTAAAGATACTTCCGGATATGGGAATGACGGAACAGTAACAGGAGCAACCCTAACAACAGACAGGAAGGGACAGGCTAATAAGGCGTATAGTTTTAATGGGGATAGTACATTAATTGATAATGGAACTAATTTAACCTTAAATTTCAGTGGAAATCATGCCTATACCATTTCGGCCTGGGCTTACTTAGATGGATATGTAAGTCAGGGAAGCATACTCAATTCTATAGCGGGCTGGGGTGCTGGAGGTGCTGCTGCTGGGCAAACTGGCGCTACTCTTAATATTAATAGCAGCAATAAAGCCGTTACAGTGAGATCCGATGGGACAGGCACAGCGGAATCTGTTAGTGGCTTAACGAATGTTCAGGGAGGATGGCATCATTTTATTGCAACCTATAATGGTACAACTCTCAAACTTTATGTTGATGCTGTCGTAGAAGGTACGCCAGTTGCCTCTTCAAGATCTTTATCTGGCACAGCTCAAAGTTTCCGCATTGGTAGAGATGGTGATGCCAACAGAAATTTTGATGGTTCCGTTGACGATGTCCGTATCTACAGTCAAGCCCTGACTGCTTCCAATATTCAACAACTCTATGCGCAAGGGTTGAAAAAACACCAATTGGCGAGAAATTAAAAGCTTTATAAACTCAAAAGAAGTAGGGAAATTTACCACGTAAAAACTTTTCTGAAGAAACGCTTATGCGCTTAAAAGAGGTAAGAATCTCCTTTTCAAGGACTTGCAAAGACCTGCTTCTAAGATTGGAAGAAGTAGGAATCCCTGCCCAAGACTCCTACTTCATCCAGTAATAGGAACAATGTTTTTGCGTCGCCTTCCCCCACCTTATCTTGCCGTTCGCCTTTTCAGTTCTATTCGAACACGGCTTACGGAGCGATTAATCGGTGGGCAAGCAAGACTCTTACCTCATTAAAGAACGTAAAAGTTTTTTACGTGGCCTGCCTCTTATTTTGTCTAGAAATATCTCCCTTTGTCAATGTAAACGATTAAGTTTAGCCTCAACTATTTTCCTTGACAACAAAAACTTTTTTTGTTATTAACTTAAGTTGACAATTAGTTTTATCCTGCCTGAAAAATTAACTGTCGATTTTACAAGAGCATTGCTTATCGTACCTGAAATTATATCCTGTGTAACGAAAGCGATGCTCTTTTTTTCTATAAAAGCGCTACCGGTATACTTATTCCTTTATCAGCCAGTTTTTTGAATTGATCTCTTCCCATTTTTAAAAGAATCTCCATTTTGTAATCGGAAACCGTTTTTTTAGAAGTTTTTTTGTCCGGTCGGCGTATATTTAATCCGAAAATCATAATAAAAACATTTTATCATACGTTGTCAAGTATGTCAAACCTATAGCATTCTGCAGGGCAGAATTTGCATAACCTAGAGTAAAAAGAAGTGATTTTAGCTCGCAAAATCAACATATTTTTTTTGATGAAAAAAATGTGGATAAGTCGGGGAAACAAATTTTAAATTTGAAATTAAAAAATTTGAAATGAAATCTGAATGCTTTAATTTTTAATGTTTTAAGCATTTAGTAATTAAAAATTGACTGAAAATTAAAAATTTAAAATTGAAAATTACACAAACTAGGACTGTTTGATGAGGGGGGTGAAGAAGGACTTGATAGATAATGGATAATCGTAATTGGTAATTGAGGTGATCCATAATTTTATAAGTGAAATCAGATGAATTCTTAAATCTCCGAAGTATGCTTTCGGGTCGTTTCTATGGTAGTGAAGATATTGGGGAAGATTGGCAAATTTGCCATATGGAAGAAGCTTCATTAGCACGTCGGAGTAAATAAAATGATTGGAGTTGGTCTTAAATTTTAAAATATCTTTCGGAATAAGCGTAGTATTTATCAAAACCGTTTCAAACTGCATTGATATTCCGTGAAGAGGGGACTGATAGATGAATTGATTTTCTTTTGGAAAGTCAGACTTTCCGATAATCCTACCCTTGTCGTTCACGAATCTGCATTGAGCCCCTACTGCAACCACTCCCTGATTTCCCAATAGAAATTCAATTTGCTTTTTGACTTTTTGCTTGTTGATAATATCCTTTGCGTCCATGAAGGCGATATAATCCCCTTTAGCTCGCCTTATCAGCCTATTTAGAGTCACTCCTATTCCATATCGTTTTATATTTTTGTATACACGAAATTTTTTACCCCGCCTTGAGAGTGTCGAAGGGTATTTTTTTGCGAAAGATTTGAGTATCTTAAGGGAGTTATCGGATGAAAAATCGTCAATTGCGATAATTTCGATCTGGCGATAGTTTTGCTTAACAAGGCTTTTTAGAGAGTCCGTAAGGAAACGTTCACAATTATGAACCGGTAATAAAATAGAAACCAACGGTTTGTTTTTATTGACCATAAAGGATTTTCAACGGAGGCTTGTGCAGAAATCCTCCGACGTTTCATACGCGGTTGGCCCACTTAAAAACGAATAAAGTCGAGTTTAGCATACAAGATAATTCATGTCAAATATTTGTTGCTTGACAGGTAAATATAAAAACTTTATTATTGTAATATATATGGACAATAACAATCCTATAAATCCAAATCCGAGTCCGATAAATCCTGTTACAAATCCTATTGCGAATCCTGTTAATAACCCGTTGGACAATCTGGAAGATGCAGTTGCTGCGGCTCAGAGCGTAGCTCAAAATGTAGCTTCTCAGCCTTCTCAAGGAGCGCCTTCGGTAACACCGCTAACACCCCCGGTTTCCTCATTTTCTTCACAGGCAACAATTGATCCTCCCGAAACTCCGGCTTCAATTCTGGTCAACGAAATTACAGCCTCTTTGGAGAAATATAAGGCTTCACAATAGACCACGAAAGGAAGGCGAATGTGCCAATCAAAAGAGCAAGTCCCAAATATTCCAGATATTGGGGCCAAAAGATGATAATGAGTTGAGAGGTCGGAGGTGAGAGTTGAGAGTTGTTTAGAACCCAGCCGTTGGCCCAGTTATTCACCAAAACATGCTCTTTCAATTCTTTCCCGAATAAAAATGGAAAAGCTTCCTGTAATTGAAAATTGAAAATTGAAAATTGGTTTGGTACGCTTTCCACCCATTATTAAATGATTGGAAAAAGGTAATGACATTTACATTTTTCGGATTATCATTGGCGCTGTATTCGCAATAGGATTTGTAACAGGATTTAT
>CAZYIC010000029.1:0-9431 GCA_964646925.1 uncultured Gammaproteobacteria bacterium | reverse complement strand
GCAGTGTATGGAAAAGGAGTGACTTTTATTGATTTAAGATCGTTTACGCTTGGACTTTTCGTAATTGCAAAATTGTTAATTTGAATATTAAACCCAATGCTTTCATCAAGAGGAGGAAGAAGGAAGACCTCTTCATTGAAAGCGGAAAAAGATTTTAATTGCGCATAGAGATCACAGCGCTCCGACACATAATTAGCAACGCAAAGTTTAAGAGGCAAACCTTTTCTGTTGCGCGAGATGAATGAAATCAGATAGGCTTGATTTCTGGGCAAGTCAAATGCGTAATGATCACAGAATGAACCCGATAAAGACGAATATCTGACGAATTCTTCTGCGTTTTCTTTAAGAATATATCTTTCGGATTTTGCGTCCCCCAAAATATCTCCGCATTCATTTAGGTTTTGTCTCCGAGCGACATCCTGTTGCGCCAAGTTATCCGAATAAGAAGGCAAAACAGTTTTTGTCAGGAGCCTGTTTTGGCTATCTATAATATTTCTAAACGGATAGGTAATAGTATTTTTCTTAGGATCCAAATATATAATGTAGTCTTTGTATTTTGCATAGGCAAAATCATCATAAAAAGCAGAAGTTTTCGGCGCTATTGATACGGGATTAGTTATAAATCTTACATTTTGACTTCCAAAATTTGTCTGATGCACAAAAAGATTTCCAAAATTAGCAATCTGTTGAATTATGGGGTTTTCCTTAAAAAGAAGTTCTGTTTCGGAAAAAAAGAGCGCTTTAGAATTAATTCCTCTTTCGGGATCAATAATATTTCTGTCAACTAACAGATAAGTGATATTGTATTTTTGAAGAACATTTGTTAATTTGCTTTGATCCTTGCTGTAAATTGCCTCAGACATTTCGCGGTAATATTGTTCATTTGCTTTGTCCCATCTGTCAAAATCGCGATTAAGAAGAGGCTGTTCAAGCCCAAACCAAGTAAATCCGGCTCCCTGAAAACTTGGTTTTTTGTTTCCGTACCAGTTGTAATATTCCCATCCCCATTGTGAATGAATAGGGAAATTTGCAATTTTCCCGCTCAAATTTTGTTTTTTAAACCAGTCAAAAAGCTGAAAATACTCTTTCGGAATCTCAATTCTCATATAGTGACTAATAAAATTACCTTTGAAAGCGGGAAGCATAAAATAAACAATCAATATCACTATAAATAAGATATGGGCAAGTTTCATTTTTAAGTTATTTTTTAAAATAGAGTTCAGAAAATTTATTATCATCAGTTGAAAAAAAGCAAAATAAACAGTGAAAGCGAAGATGAAAATTCCAAGCGCTTTGTTTTGGGGAAAGCGGAAAGCTTCAGAAAAAAGCGGTATATTTTTCAGCGCATTATATAAAGGTGCGCTTGGAGGATTGTCATTTATAAGAAAGAAAAGCGAAGTTAAAAGCGGAGCCCCAAGAGCAATAAGAATTCTGGTTTTTGTTTTGAATGCGTAAATAAAGCCAAGGAAAGACATCAAACTAAATAAATAGCCAATTTGCTCTATAAAAGGTTTTTTGAAATTCTCAATCCATGGGGAAAGAAGATTAACGAATTTGCTGTCGGAATAGGAATATGCATTCCAGTCGAAAAGAAAATTCTTAAGAAGAGCTAAATCCTTTATATTCCCAAATTCTTTATTGTATAAAAATGCTTCTTGGGAAAACATTTTATTGATATTGGCGTTTTGAACATCCGCTCCGTAGTTAGCAGCGAAATATAAATTTGGGAGAATCCAGAAAAGATTTATTAGTATAGCTATCCCAATGATAATAAGAGTCCGTCTTATGTTTTTTGCCCCGGCTAAAATTAATAAATACAGCAAAAAGGCAAATAATTGAAAATACCAAAGAGTTGCGGCAAATGCTGTGGGAGCTGCTAAAAATGTAATCAATGCGAAAAAAAGAAGATATCTTTTATTCTTTGTATAAATATAGCTGGTAGCAGAAAGAAAAAGCCAGGGTAAAGCGGCATATTGAGTAGCGAACATCTCAAACGGAACTATGAAAATCTGCATGGTTCCAATATTGAGAAGATAAAATAGGCCGCCCAGGAAACTCGCGGTTTTATTTTTGGCGACTATCTTTAAAAGAAAAAAATACATGCCGATAGTTCCTGCGATCAAAGCTAAAAAGAAATAAGCATACCTTAGAAAATTCATAGATAAGAAGAAATGGAGAAGATAGAGGATAAGCATATGAGGAAGATCCGCCATATCTGAGTGTCCTGCAATTGCCCCCAGGCCTTGATTTATCCGAAATACTCCGGGTAGTTCCCGTTTGAAAGCAAGTTCAAAATCAAATTCCGGATGCAGAGTATCCCAGCCGGACAGAAAAGTATTAGGAGTATAATTTTTAACCGCAAGAAAAATTCCTATGGTTAATAGGAGAAGGAGAAAAATATTATTTTTAATTATTCTCAGCATAGCCCAAACACAATACAACCCTAACATACTTTTTAAATATGGTAGGGTGTAATGTCCAACTTCTTACCGTTTGTACAGATTATTATTGACTATCTTTGGTAAATGTTCTTGACCCAATGACGCGTCCGTCTCGAATTGTATTAACAGTCACTTCTCTAAATCCTTCATTCAGTTTCTGCCGTACAATTTTTTCTGCTGCCTGTGTTAATCCGGAGTCAGTTGCGAAATCCGTAAGTCCGCTTGCTCCGAAAGGAGCTTCAATTATTGCCGTGCCTATAACAACATTGATTGCTGCTGTTTCCGCAAGATCGTCATGTTTTCGCTCACCATTAACTTTGACATCTCCGCTTACTACAGTTCTGCCAAAAACAGCTCTAGTTTCACCTTGACTAAAATTAATAGGTTTTCCCAGATCCAATCTTGGAGTTTCAATTGGTGTCGGCCTTGGTGTTGGTGTTCGTGTTGGCGTTCGTGTTGCCGTTGGCACTAATTCTTCTTTTTGGCCCTGTGTTTTTCCCGGGAAAACCTGAATATCGACTTCTTTAATTTCCGGATGCGCTTTTAATGTCTCCTGTTTTTTTCTCTCTAAAATCTCGTTTATATCTGCGCCCTGATTTGGATGAAGCACTGCTCCTGCGTTTTCTCTGGCAGTTACTTTTGCATCTTCTTCCAAGACTGTCATAACGCCGGTATTTTCGAGTTGGTCGTAAACGATTTGATCGTTAATTTCGAGATCGCCGACAACAATATCTCCTTTTTTCGCAAACCATACATCGCCTTTTTTCAATTCTTTAAAACTAAAAGCCGGCCTGACTTTTGGTGCTTCAGTTGGTGTTGGTCTTGGTGTTGGTGTCCGTGTTGATTCAGGTGTTGCTGTTGCCTCCGGTGTTCGTGTTGCTGTCGGTTCAGGTGTAATTCCAGCGTTAACTCCGACATTAACAACAACATCCACTTCAACTCTTGATTTTATTGCTGTTGGTGTTGCCAAAACAGTTGGCGTAGCTTCCAGTCTTGGAGTGGGAGTTGGTGTTCCGGTTACAGCAGTAGGAGTTGGAGTGGCATCAACATCAACTGTAACTTTATCTGCATTTAATCCGCGGCAACCTGTTAAAACAGCTACAGCTACTAACGGAACAGCTAATCCTTTTTTGAATGTTTTTGATAATGTTTCCGGTAATCTTCTTCTTTCTGTCATATTTTTATTTCTTTAAATTCTATTTTAGGACAGCTTCTCCTGCGCGTACAAGCAAATTTTTTACTCCCACTGGTAAAAAGTAACCGAAACGTTGCGCTAATGCCACTCCTGCCAATGTTATTCCGGCGCCAAGAGCTACAAACCTGCCTGCTCGCATTTGACTTGATTTCCAAGCTCGTTTAAATAGTCCTTCTTTGGGTTGTGGTTTTACTTCAGGTTTAACACCCTCAGGAGCTTCTACTTTAACTTCTGTTGGTACAGTTGCTTCTACTTTTGTTGTTGGTTCTTCTTCTGTGGACGTAACTACAGCCTCAGGCTCTGGTGTAAGACGCTTTAATTCATTTTCTAAGTTGGCAATTCTTTCTTTTAGGTCTCTAATTTCTTTATCTTTCGGATCTTCTTGAGCTGGTGCAGTTTCTGTCTGTGGGGCTTCCGCTTTGGGTTGAGTTTCTCCAGCCTGTTTTGCATCCTGTTCTTGCGCATAACGTTTTAAATCTTCTTCAGTGATTTCTTCAGGTTGAACTTCTTCAGGAATTTCTACAGGCGTAGTAATTTCAGAAGGAGGTTGCTGCGTAGCTTCAGTATCGGTTGGTTTGGGTTGGGCTTCCGGCACTTCTGGCACAACAGGTATTTTTTCAGCCTCTTCGGACGGTTTTGGTGCTTCTTCATCTGCTACTTCCGGAACAGCGGCAGCCGGAGATGTTGGGGGCTGTTCAGGAGTTTCTTGTGCGCTTTTAATTCGTGCATTTTTAAGTCCCTTAATAGTTCTGTCCCCTTCTTCTACCTGTTTTTCCGCTTGTAGCCAAAAATCAACACCGTTTCCCTCAGGTTTTCCTGCGGCTTCCCATAAGAAATAAGCGCGTTTCCTTGTTCTTTCTTCTTTCTCTTGTTTTATAAGTAAGTTGTCTATTGCATTGAACCAATCCTCTTGATCAGATCCATGAAGTTTTCCTTTTGTTTCCCAAAGAGCGTAAGCAACCGGTCTTATCTCTTTGTCTGCAAAATTATGCTCTCTTATAATAACAGGAGCTTCGTCTTTAGCCGGCAAACCAGATTGTCCTTGCGTTTTTCCTATTGGCCTATTTGTTATTCTTTCTAACATATCAATCCTTTCACAAGTAAGGGTAGAAAATTGACGCTCACAATAGCACAGTTATTTTTGTTTGTCAATGTTTTAAAACACATAGTTTAATTTTTCCTCGCAATTTTTCTTAAAAATATTCCTGCTCCTAATGTTGGAATGAGGGAGAAAAGAATGAGAGCTTCCGGACCGGTTGAGGGGGCGCCGGTTACAGGAACAGGGGAGAGGACAGGAAAACCGCCTTTGGTGGTTGGAACGAGTTTCTTTTCAATGCAGAACTGCGAACTGTCCTGACTTGTCAAATTATTAAAAGAAGCGCTCACTTGATTTACCAAACAGGAAACTTGAAAATCCGAAGGCAGCTGGTTCTCATCTACAATCCTTCCCAAAACGAAAAATGACCTAGTTTCCTGAGGCAGTAAATTATTAACTGTGAAAGTAAGGGTTCTGGTGTTTTGGTCGAAATTGCCGGCTCCCGAGCTAAAAGTTGTAAACTGCGGAAATATATCCCGAACCAAAACATTGTCTAGGGGAACGCTTCCGGTATTTGTGAGAGTTATTTGAAAGTTCAAAAGAAAACCCGATTGATACTTGGGATCATTTACTCCCAAATTATCAACTAATTGATTGGTTTTGGGATTTAATACTTTTTTGTCAATTACCAAATTATTTACAATGGTGCAGGTTTGGCCTCCGCCGTAAATCGGCTGGCACTGAGTCTGCGCAAAAGCTTTGGTATTTAAACTCATAATAAAAAACATAAGAAATCCAATTAAAAGAACAAGATTTTGTTTCATATCATTTCAGGGGCAGTAAATGACAGATGGGATCGTACCATATCCCTTAATCAACTGTCAATTATTGCTTTGCCTTGTTGATGACTCATATTAAAGATACGATATCTTAGGAGTAATAAAGGTTAGAGTCAGTGATATAGATTACAAATACAACGCAATCATTATTACCCCTTGACAATAATTATTAGGTGTGGTGTAATACGGATGGATTTAGCCGAGTCAGACTCGGTTAGACAGTTCTTCAAGTAAAAATTTTCCACAAGATGTGTCAGTCTAACAATTAACAGTTCGCAATTAACAATTAACTCAAGATATGGTCAATAGAAAAACTATTCCCGTTAAGGAATCTCCTAAAGATTCTGTTCCAACAAAATCGGTTGATGATATAATCGGCAAGCCTTCTGTTTCAACTTCCGTTGCGAATCCTGTTCCGGTAGCAGCTTCACCTGTTCCGCCTCAGCCTCAATTTATCAATAATTTTGCTTATCGGCAGGAGCCTGCAGTTACAGTTGAGGTTTCCGGAATTTTGGATATTCAGCCGGAAGGCCATGGATTTTTGCGTCCCAAATTTATCCCGTCTCAAAGAGATGTCTATATTTCCCAATCCCAAATAAGGCGTTTTATGCTGCGTCCCGGGGATAAAATTTCGGGAATTGGTCGTCCTCCCAAAGATACGGAACGATATTTCGGGCTTTTGAAAGTAGAAAAAGTTAACGATATACCTGCTGACGATTCCTTGAAAAGACCCTATTTTGATGATTTGACCGCTATTTATCCGAAAAAACAAATAGTTCTCTCAACCGGCAAATTGCCTTTATCAACACGTATGATAGATCTCCTGTCACCGATTGGGTTTGGGCAAAGAGGTATGATTGTTTCTCCTCCGAAAGCCGGAAAAACAACTATTCTTAAAGAAATTGCAGCCGGGATTGCGCAAAATTATCCAAAAGCCCATCTGATGGCAGCTTTGATAGGGGAGAGGCCTGAGGAGGTAACAGATATTGCTCAATCTGTCAAGGGAGATGTAGTTGCTTCGCATTTCGACGAGCCCCCGGATGCCCAGACCAGAGTTGCCGAAATAACACTGGAAAGAGCAAAAAGACTGGTTGAGTTAAAAATAGATGTTATTATTCTTCTTGATTCCATAACCCGTCTTGCGCGTGCATATAATTTATCAGTTGCTCCTTCGGGCAGAACCCTATCGGGAGGGTTTGATCCGGCTGCTTTGTGGCCTGCGAAAAGATTTTTTGGAGCCGCCAGAAACTGCCAGGAAGGCGGATCCTTAACAATTATCGGAACTGCTTTAGTTGATACGGGTTCCAGAATGGATGATTTAATTTACGAAGAATTTAAAGGAACAGGAAACCTGGAGCTTCATTTGGATAGACGCTTAGCTGATAGGAGAATATTTCCAAGCATAGATGTTGCTAGGTCAGGCACAAGGCAAGAAGAGTTATTATTGTCCGAAAAAGATCTCAAGAAGGTTTCAACTATGCGTCGAATGATTGATATGTTGGGGCCTGATGAGCGAACAAGTATAATTGTAGAGAGACTTTCAAAAACCACTACAAATGAAGAATTCCTCGAAAGCCTCGGGAAAGGGTAAGTTTTACAGTGGTTTTTTTGTCAGACAAGATGTTTTTGTTGCAACTTTTCTTATAGTAGGCAAAATTAGGTATTTAATTATTGACAACGGCCGTGAAGTGTTTTTAAATAATAAGTGAATGAGAAAATTACTAAAGCCCCGAGATATCCTTCTTCTAGGAGCTGGGGGATTTCTGGATATCTTTGAAGAATTAAGAGATCCTCTAGGGATAATGTCAAAAAGCTATGAGACGATGTATGGTTTTATCCCAAAAGAATATAAAAGACACAACTATTCACATTTAATTTGGCGGAACTTAAAGGTTGGCTACATCGAGAAAGTAATTAAGAAAGGAGAGGTATATTTGCGTTTGACAGGGGAGGGAAGAGAAAAAGTGATTAGGGATTTTCCGCTTCTCGAATTTCAGAAGAGAAAATGGGATAGGAAATGGAGAATAGTATTGTTTGACATAGCGGAATTAAACAGAGGGAAAAGAGATCTACTAAGAGATAAACTTAAGGAACTGGGGTTTGGTATGTTTCAGCAGTCTGTTTATATATCGCCTCATGACTTTACGAAAGATCTGGTGGAATTTTTGGTTGTCAGTCAGCTTGACGGTTTTGTATATGTATTTGAAATTTTTCATACGCAGGTGGCCATTGGAGATGCGAAAGAACTTGCGCGCAAAGTTTGGAATTTGGACGGTCTTAATGACGCATACAGAAAGCTAATTGAGAAAATTAGCTATTTAATTTCTACCCACGGCCGTGAAGTAAAATTAAATAACATAAAAGATGGGAAGGGAGAAGGGGTTGGAGAAGCGATTAAGAAGGGAATTAAAGAAAAGATTAATGGTGGAATTGAGAATATACGTCAGGAATATCTAAGAATGATTGCCGCAGATCCTTTTTTGCCGAAAGAACTTTTGCCATCTGACTGGGCATTTGTAGAGCTTACAAATATGCTTAAAAAATTATAGTATTAGTTTGTTTCATCTGTTTTAGATGAAGAATTCCTCGAAAGCCTCGGGAAAGGCTGAATTCTTCACTCCGTGTCATGCTGAATTTATTTCAGTATCTTAGTTGTTTGTAATGAAGCCTGTCTGCGGACAGGGGATCCCGAAATGAGTTCGGGATGACAACAAGAAAATTTGACTCTGACATCCATTTCTGCTACTATTTCCTCTCATCATGCTTAAACCCTCTTTTCGTTTCTTTTATTTAAGTTTTTCCGATTTTTCCAAATTCTGTCGATTTCTTTTCTTATATTTGAAAAAGAAAATTATTGTTTTATCTTATGCTTTTGAATCTTATAAAAATATACTTGTTAAATTATTTACTATAAAAAGAGGCCGTTACAACAGGCCTTTTTTACATGTGGCGGCAATGGGAGTTTTGGGAATAGGGGTAATTGTTTCTCCATTCCTGGCAGATACTTATCCTATATTCGCCGAAGATAAGAATGTCTTGCAAATCAGCTCGCCTTCGTCTCAAGAATCAATTATCGTAGATGCCGATATTTTTCAGACAAGTATTTCCTCAAAGCCAAGAGATAAAGTCATTGACTATACTGTTGAGAGGGGGGACACTCTTTCCACGATTGCCGAAAAATTTGGAATATCCGCTGAAACTATCCGTTGGGAGAATGATTTGACTAACGACAATATTACGGTTGGAGATAATCTTAAAATCCTGCCGGTAACCGGACTTGCATATAAAGTCGCAAAAGGGGATTCCGTATATTCAATTGCCAAAAAATTAGATTCAGACCCGCAAAAAATAGTTGATTTTCCTTTTAATGATTTTGCCAATCCGGAAACATTTTCCCTGGTTGAAGGACAGATACTAATCGTGCCCGACGGTATTAAGCCTGCAGAACAGCCAACATTCAGGCGTCAAGTTTACATTGCCCAAGGTCCTGTTGCGATTTCAGGTCTGGGTTTCACCTGGCCGATTCGCGGTATCATTACTCAATTTTCCTCCTGGTATCATACGGCTTTGGATATTGCCGTGTCTTACGGCTCTCCGGTAGTTGCGGCGCAAAATGGAATAGTTTCCAGCGTAAGTGTGGGAACATGGGATTCGGGCTACGGAACAAACATCCGGGTTAGAAACGGAGACGTTGAGACTCTTTACTCACACTTATCATCAATAAATGTAGCTCTCGGGCAAGAGGTGAGTGCCGGATCAACTATCTTAGGATGGGTCGGTATGACAGGGAGAACCACGGGTCCTCATTTGCATTTTGAAATCCGCAAGGGCGGAGTTTTAATTGATCCGCTTCCATACCTTCAGTAGTGGACCCGAGGGGAATCGAACCCCTTTCTACTCCATGCCATGGAGTTATACTA
>CAZYIC010000028.1:0-15440 GCA_964646925.1 uncultured Gammaproteobacteria bacterium | reverse complement strand
CCCAATGCTACTTGCCATTACCTGAAATGTCGCAAATGTATTTTAACTTATTCAATGACACTAAACATTCTTGCAAGCTTGCAGGAAGCCGAGGAAGATTGGGTGGGGATTAAGTGGGCGGCTTTTGTATTCTGGATGACCTTGAGTTCCTAGATAAAATGGATGGGTTTCTTTCGGAAGTTCAATTATTTCTACCAAATTTTCGACAACTGATCTTGCTGAAATAATAAGACCTGCTTTTTCAAAATCTTTTGTATATTTATTGTTAAACTCATATCTATGCCTATGTCTTTCAGAGGTTAACCCTTTTTCTCTGTTTGTAAAATCATTGTACTTATCATAAAGCTCGTAAGCTCTCGTTCCTTCTTTTACTTTTGCCTCCCACCCACCCAATCTCATGGTTCCCCCATACGATCTTCTTTTCATTAATTCTTTTTGACTCGGAATTAAATGTATGACCGGATGTTTTGTTTTGAAATCGTTCTCTGTTGTATTTGCATCCTTAAATCCCAAAACATCTCTGGCAAAAGCGATAACCGCCAACTGCATTCCGTAACAAAGGCCAAGATAGGGAATTTTATTTTTCCTGGCATAACTCGCAGCCTTTATCATTCCTTCCGACCCTCTGATTCCCCAGCCAATCGGCACAATAATTCCAGAAGGCGCTCCAATTAATTTTTCAGGATCTTCTACCTCCATTTTTCCTGCATCCACCCATCGGGTTTTTACTGTTACGTTTGAGTGATATGCAGCATGATCAATTGCGTCAAAAAGCGCCGCATAAGAATCTCTCAGCTGATAATCTCCTGTTCCAAAATATTTTCCAACAATTGCGATTTCTATCTGCCTGCCGGCAGGCAGGTTTCTAACTTTATCTAAGAACTTTTTCCACTCTGTTAATTTTGGTGTTTTTGCAGGCAAATGAAGTTTTTGCAAGATTTTTTTATCAAGCCCTTGATCGTGCAGCATAAGGGGAATCTCGTATGCCGATTTCAAATCGGGATTTGAAATTACATCTTCGGGATGCATGTTGCAGAAAAGTGCAAATCTGTCTTTTCTTCTTTGATCCAAATACTTCTCGGATCGGGCAATAATAAAATCCGGCTGAATTCCCATAGAATTTAAGGTTCTAACAGACAGTTGCGCCGGTTTTGTCTTTGGCTCTCCCAAATGGTTGGGTGTTGGTACATAAGTTACGTGAATATGGATAACGTTTCCCGGATTTTTCAAGGTCATTATTCTGCTTGCTTCGTAATAAAAAACATTTTGGTATTCACCTGCTGTTCCCCCCAATTCAATAACTACAATATCCGCGTTAGACTTTTGAGATAGGTGATTAATTTTTCTTGTAATTTCATCAGTTATATGAGGAATTGCCTCCACGTCTTCCCCATGGTATTCAAATCTCCTCTCCTTATCTATTACTGTTTTATAAATCTGCCCCATTGTTACGAAATTATCCCTACCCATGTTTTCATTGAGAAATTTTTCATAAGTTCCGATATCCATATCCGCTTCCGTACCGTCTTCACAAAGAAACGTGTCTCCGTGCTCAATGGGATTAATAGTGCCGGCATCCATGTTAAGATAGTTTTCAAATTTCAATGGAGCTATTTTGTAACCTGTTGATTTGAGAAGAAGCGATATTGAAGCTGCGGTTGTACCCTTGCCAATTCCTGAAATTACACCGCCGGAAACAAAAATGTACTTAGTGTGCACGATTTATATTATCAAGAAATATTGCCGTCGTCAACAGGGAGTTTGGGTAATTTGGGTAAATAAAGAGGACATTATTTAATTATTGTGATAAGAAGAAATGAAAAAGCCAGAACCAGAAGAAGCCACTTCAAATCCCGATGCTTTTTAAATAAAGCATCTATCTGAGATGTTTTTTTTCTTGCTGAACTGGTTTTTTTCTTTGCCATAAATTTAGTATGCAAACAAAAATTCCAAATGTCAAGGGGTATTTTGAGTGTGCTCTGCCCGCCGTAACTTGAGCGATGGACCGGATTCGAACCGGCGACCTTCTCCTTGGGAAGGAGACATTCTACCACTGAACTACCATCGCATGACAAGTGCAGGCGGGAGAAGGTAGCGTTGAGCCGATCAGCTACACCCGCAGTATACTTTATTATTTTATCACAAAACGATTACCGCGGGATTTTGAGGGTATTGCCAGAGAAAATTAAATTTGGGTTTTCAAGATTATTTGCTTTGGCAATATCCGGCCATTTAAATCCATCGCCATATGCTCTTACTGCGATATTCCACAAATTATCTCCTGATTTTATTGTATATGCGCTTCCCGTAATGGTGTTATTTTGTGTTACCGTAGTCTGCGCTTTAGCAGCAGACTCTGCTTTCGCCATTTCCGGAGCTGGAATTATTAATTTATTTCCAGCATGAATCAATCCCGGATCTGTCAATTTATTCACTTTCGCAATTTCAACCCATTTAAAACCGTCTCTGTAAATATTTTCAGAAATACTCCACAAATCATCACCCGGTTTTATTGTGTAAGCTGAAGAAGTTTTAGAATTATCTGTAGTTTCTATTGGTTCCTGTTTAACAGAACTCGTTTGTGTATTTTTATTTCTCGCAAAAGAGATAAATAAAATTCCAACAATCACAACCGCCAATGCACCCAATATGAAGCTTGTGTAAGATTCTGTTAGCTTAAAGTTTTTAAATGCGGCAGTCTTTTTTTCTTTGGCTTTTGCCATAAAAATTTGAGGCAGGATTTGTGAAAAGAATTATACGGGCAGAAGTTAATAAAATCAAGTACCAATCCAAATTGCTTTTGTGGCGGGGTGAACGGGGCTCTAACCCGCGACCTCTTCCGTGACCACCTAACATTTGCGGGACCGGCGAGACTCGAACTCGTAACCTCCTCCGTGACAGGGAGGCGCTCTAACCAATTGCGCTACGGCCCCATTCAGTAAATTTACGTGGCAGGCAGGGAAGCCTGGAACGTTTGACGTTCCGCTCTAGCCAACTGAGCTACCACCCCACAAACTCAGACTATTTTAGCAAATAATTGAATTTCGTACAATAATAAACTAGAATTGAACTAATGAACAATCAAGAAATAGCACGCCTTTTCAGAAATATTGCCGCCTCCTACAGCATAAAAGATGAAAAAAAGTTCCGTTTTCAAATCCTTGCTTACCAAAAAGCTGCCGAGACTATTGCCAATTCCCCTTCGGAATTAAGCGACTTATACAAAGAAGACAAGCTCCAAATTCTTCCCGGGATAGGAGCAACAATTTCCAAACGCCTAAATGAGCTTTTTGAAAAAAAACATGTAAAACATTTTGATTTTGTTCTTAAGGACATTCCAAAAGCGGTTTTTACTCTTATTGACATCCCTAAGTTCGGTCCAAAAACAGCCTACAAACTTACCATAAAATTTTCGTTAAATGATCCAAAAACAGCTATTGATGATCTCATAAAAATTGCCAAAGCAGGCAAAATTGCCAAAATAGAAGGTTTTGGAGAAAAGTCAGAAAAAGACCTGCTTCAATCTCTTGTTGAATATAAAAAAGGCAAAAATAAGGCTTCACGGATGGTTCTGCCTTTTGCTTATGAAATTGCTGAAAGTATCCTTGCCCATCTTAAAAAATCCAAAGACGTGCTGAAGGCATATCCTCTTGGAAGCCTGAGACGCATGAAGCCAACCGTTGGAGATGTGGATATAGCAGTTGCCAGCTATAAACCAAAAGAAGTAATTGAGCATTTTACACAATATCCCTACAAACAAAGAGTTGTCGAGAAAGGAGCAGTCTCATCCTCAATTCTTGTATCAAACGGCAGGCAAGTTGACCTTATGGTTCAGCCCCCCGATCGCTTTGGAGCTCTCCTTCAGCATTTTACAGGCAGCAAAGACCATAATGTTCGTCTTAGGGAATTTGCCTTAAAAAAAGGATTGTCTTTATCCGAACGCGGAATAAAAAGACTTAAAAGTAAAAGCCAAAAAATTGAAAAATATGATACTGAGGAAAAATTCTATCACGCTGTCGGTCTCCAGTGGATTCCCCCGGAAATGAGAGAGAACACAGGGGAAGTTGAACTGGCGGCAATAAAACAACTTCCTAAGTTAGTTGCGTTATCAGACATAAAGGGTGATTTCCATCTTCATTCCGGCTTTCCTATCGAGCCCAGCCATGACCTTGGACAAAATTCCACCGGGGAGATGGTAAAAGAAGCTTTAAGCCTAAATTACTCCCATATTGGATTCTCCGAACACAATCCCAGCATTTCCAAACATACCAAACAACAAATTTACTCATTAATTGAAAAAAGGAATGAGATTATAGATCAAGCTCAATCGAACAATAAAAATATACGAATACTTAAAATGCTCGAAGTTGATATTTTATCCAACGGATCTTTGACAATTGACAATAAATGTTTAGATATCTTGGATGGGGTAATTGTTTCTATCCATAGTTCTTTTGGAACGGATAAAGATAAAATGACGAATCGGGTTATTAATGGTCTTTCTCACCCCAAAGCAAAAATTTTAGCTCACCCGACCGGCAGAATACTTAATGTCCGTAACGGCTATGAGCTTGATTTTGAGAAAATTTTTGAATTCTGCAAAAAACACAACAAGGCTTTGGAAATAAATAGCTGGTATACACGCTTAGACCTTCCTGACGCAATAATACGAAAAGCTGTTGACAGTAAAGTCAAAATGATAATAAATACCGATAGTCATGCAACAGAGCAAATGGCTCTTATGAAATATGGCGTTGCGATGGCAAGACGAGGCTGGGCAACACGAGATGACATTCTTAATGCATTAAGCTATAATGATTTCATTGAATGGCTTAAAAAGTAGAGGGGGTGAATAAATAATGGACATAAGTTTAATTTTAATTATCGCAACAGTTCTGACAGTTCTATTTGTCTGGTTTACATACAACTCGTTAGCAACAGGCAAAATTAGAATCAAAGAAGCGCTGAGCGGAATTGATGTTCAATTAAAAAGAAGGGTTGATTTAGTTCCGAATCTTATTGAGACTGTCAAGGGGTATGCCAAACACGAAAAAGAATTACTTGAGAATGTAACTAAAGCCCGTTCTTCTCTAATGCACGCGAATACGACCCATGAAAAAGCAGTCTCTGATAATATGCTGTCTTCCGCTTTAAAAAGCTTATTTGCTGTTTCGGAAGGCTATCCGGAATTAAAAGCAAGTAATAATTTTTTACAGTTGCAGGAGGAGCTGTCTGATATTGAAGCCAAAATTGCATACGCAAGACAATTCTTTAATACAAACGTAGGGAGCTATAATTCTACTCTTGTTAATTTTCCAGGTTCGGTAATTGGGGGTATTTTTGGATTTAAACAGGAAGAATTCTTTGAGGCAACTGACGGAGAGAAAAAGAATGTCAATGTGAAATTTTAGAAATTTCATTATGAATATTTACTCCCAAATATCTGCCAATAAAACAAAAACATGGTTGATAGTTGTTTTGTTTATTCTTTTTGTAACTACTGTTATTTTTATATACGGCAAAGCTTCCGGCTATGGTCTTTCTTATGCCGGAATCGGGTTAATAATCTCGGGAATCATGGGTTTTTCCAGTTATTATTACTCCGACAAGATGATTCTGGGAATGTCAGGCGCAAAACAAATTACGAAAAAAGATAATCCCCAGCTTTTCAGAACAGTAGAAAATTTATGTATCGGAGCAGGTATTCCAATGCCGAAAATATATATTATTAATGACTCCGCTATTAATGCGTTTGCTACCGGACGTGATCCAAATCATTCCGTTGTCTGCGTAACAACGGGAATTCTGGATAGGCTCGATAAAGTTGAACTTGAGGGAGTTATTTCTCACGAACTGTCTCATGTTCGAAACTATGATATCAGACTCATGTCAATTGTAGTAATTTTAGTGGGACTGGTCGCGCTTCTTGCAGATTTTTTTATGCGCAGTCTTTGGTATGGAGGAGGCCGCAGGGAAAAAAGCGACAGAGGCAATACTCAAGGAATATTTTTAATGATCGGAATTATTTTGGCGGTTCTTTCTCCAATCATAGCAACGTTGATTCAATTAGCCGTATCCAGAAAAAGGGAATTTCTGGCTGATGCATCGGGAGCGTTATTAACGCGTTATCCTGAAGGATTGGCATCCGCATTGGAAAAAATTGCGCAAGACAAAGAGCCTTTGGAAGCGGCCAACAATGCAACCGCACATTTATATATTGCGAATCCTTTTAAGGGAAAAATCGAGGGAAGTTGGTTCGCAAATCTCTTCAATACCCACCCTTCGATTGAAGAAAGGATAAAAATCCTCCGATCAATGTGACGAACGCAACGAGTCATCCTGAACGAAGTCGAAGGATCTTCTTATGATAAACTCATTATTAATATTAACCGGTAAATTCGTATCAATAATTATTCGTTACTTTAATGTTGGATCCGGCTCAACTTGGCCGGGACATATCGCCCTTAATTTAAACAAAAATTTTATTAAAAATGTATTAAATGCTAATAAAAATTTAAAAACTATTTTAATTGCCGGAACCAACGGGAAAACTACAACCGGAAAATTAATTCAAACAATTCTTGAAAAAAATAATAAAAAAGTTTTTCAAAATACTGCCGGCGCGAACCTTCTTAACGGAATCGCATCGTCTTTAATTTTAAATTCAAATTTGTCTGGAAAAATAAATAAAGATTTTGCAATTTTCGAAATCGATGAAAATACTTTATCGCATTTTTTAAAAAAAATACGCAATCCTGATTTTATAATAATTTTAAATTTGTTTCGCGACCAACTAGACAGATACGGTGAGATAAACACTATTGCTCAGAAGTGGAAAGAGGCACTAAACAAACTTACCTCAAAAACTAAATTAATTCTAAATGCCGATGATCCCCAAATCGCATCTCTAGTACCACATCGCCAAGCTATTCCGATCCCGTATCGGAAACGAGACTCCGATAAGGTATTTTATTTTGGGCTTGAGGCTAAAAAAAAATCAAGCAAAGATTTTCAACATGCGTCTGACTCGACATACTGTCCGAATTGCGGAGCAAAGCTTTTGTACAAAACCGTTTACTATTCGCATCTTGGGGATTGGGAATGTAAAAAATGTAAAAATGTTCGACCGAAACTTGACTATAATAAGTCACCGATTTATCCTCTTCCCGGAACCTATAATCAATATAATGCGGTAGCGGCAGTATCGTTGTCTAGACAACTGGATATTGATGAGAAAATTGTTATTTCTTCTTTGAAAAATTTTACGCCTGCTTTTGGAAGACAGGAACTTTTAAGTATTAGCGGCAAAAAAGTGCAAATATTTCTTTCCAAAAATCCAACAGGATTTAACGAATCCCTGCGAACCATTACGGATTTAAAAGCGAAAAATTTACTGCTAGTTTTAAATGACAGAATTCCCGACGGCCGCGATGTTTCATGGATCTGGGACGTGGACACAGAAGATTACATTAAAAATCTTAGCTTTCTAATCGTAAGTGGCGATCGTGCTTACGACATGGGGTTAAGAATAAAGTATTCTTCTGTATTTTCAATTTCTAATTTTCAATTTTCAATGAAAACTTCAAATTTAAAATTTCAAATTGAGGAAGACCTTAAAAAAGCAATTACATTAAGTTTAGAAAAAACTCCGAAATCAGAAACCCTATATGTTTTACCAACCTATTCGGCAATGCTTGAAACACGAAAAATCTTAACAGGAAAGAGTATTTTATGAAAATTAACTATACGCTAAAAATTGGGTGGCTATATCCGGAACTAATGTCTACTTATGGAGACAGAGGAAATATTATTGTACTTCAAAAAAGAAGTGAGTGGAGAAGAATTGATACGGAAGTTATACGTTTGGATTTAGAATTTAAGATTGAAGATTTACGAAAATGTGATTTACTGTTCATGGGAGGAGCTCAGGATAGACAACAGCAAATAGTATCAGAAGATTTAATGAAAAAGAAAGCTACTCTGAAACAAATGATTGAAGATGGAACTCCCGGACTTTATATTTGCGGCGCATATCAGTTTCTTGGAAAATATTATAAAGACGCTAACGGAACTATTATTCCCGGTTTAAGCATCTTCGATCTTTATACGGAAAATCCCGGGTTAAGTTATCCTCGTTTAATCGGCAACATTGCAATTCATACCGACCTCAGAGGTCTCAGGCACGCGACCTCAGAGGTCGAGGCACGAACCATTGTTGGGTTTGAAAATCATGGAGGAAGAACTTATCTTGGAAAAGGAGTTAAACTCTTAGGGAAAGTCATAAAAGGTTTTGGCAATAATGGAGACCTGCCCGCCATGCTTGACGGCAGACAAGTGCAGGCGGGAGACAGAACTGAAGGCGCTGCTTATAAAAATAGTTTTGGAAGTTATCTTCACGGTCCAATTCTCCCAAAAAACCCCGAATTTGCAGATTTATTAATACGGCTTGCTCTTGAAAAAAAATACTTGCCCCGCCGCAAGGCAGGCGACTCCCCTACCATCAACCTCTCCCCTCTCGATGATTCCCTAGAATGGAAAGCTCATAATTTTATTGTAAAAAGAACTAAATAAGCTATAATGGATTTATGAAAATAGATGTAGCGCACGTTGCTGAACTGGCAAATCTTCCGCTTGAACCTGAAGAAAAAAATAAGTTTGAAAAACAATTGTCGGAAACTATCTCCTACGTAGAAAAACTAAACTCAATAGAAACTAAGTGTATAAGTCCAACATCCCAGGTAACCGGTCTCAAAAATGTTACGCGGGAAGACAAAGTAAAACCCTCCCTCACACAGGAAGAAGCTTTATCGAATTCCGAATCTACGCATAATGGATTTTTCAAGGTAAAAGCGATATTCACGGAATAAATAAAAATTAATTATAAATGAAATTGAATGAACTGACAATTAAGGAAGCGAAAGAAGGATTGAGGAGCAAGAAATTTTCGTCTGCTGAAATTATAAAAGCTTGTCTTGGAAGAATAAAAAAAATTGAATCAAAGCTTAACGCTTTTGTAACGGTGACTGAGAAAGAAGCATTAAGTAGCGCTAAAAAAGCAGACGAACAGATTGCAGTCAATCGTGATCTACCACTATTGGGAATTCCAATTTCTATCAAAGATAATTTCTGCACATTAGGAATAAAAACTACTGCATCAAGCAAAGTTTTGGAAAATTTTATCCCGCCTTACGATGCAACTGTTGTAAGCAGACTTAAAAACGCTGG
The DNA here is from genome assembly GCA_964646925.1 of uncultured Gammaproteobacteria bacterium. Classification (GTDB taxonomy): domain Bacteria; phylum Patescibacteriota; class Microgenomatia; order Levybacterales; family UBA12049; genus GWB1-37-8. The sequence continues at coordinate 6,215 of CAZYIC010000028.1, read as the reverse complement.
AGCAGTAATATTAGGAAAAACCAACATGGATGCATGGGCTCATGGCTCATCTACCGAAACATCAGACTTTGGCTCTACTAAAAATCCGTGGAATTTAAGGAGGCTTCCTGGAGGGTCTTCAGGAGGCGCTGCGGCAAGCGTTGCTTCAGATGAGACATTAGCAGGAATTGGGTCGGAAACAGCAGGATCAATCCGCCAACCCGCATCTTGGTGCGGAGCGGTAGGATTAAAACCAACATACGGAAGAGTAAGCAGATATGGCGTTGTTGCTATGGCGTCTTCCCTTGACTCACCAGGACCAATAACTAAAACCGTTCAGGATAGCGCCTTGATACTTAATGTTCTGGCCGGACTAGACAAAATGGATGCGACAACTTCTCCGGAAAAAGCAAAAGATTACTCAAAAAATTTATCGAGATCAATCAAGGGTTTAAAAATTGGAGTGTCGGATGATTATTTTAAAGCCATAGATAGCGGAATAGTTGAAAAAGTAAAAAATGCCCTAAGTATATTAGGAAAACAAGGGGCAATAATTAAAAACATTAAGTTATTTGATCCTCAATATGCAATTTCCGTTTATACAATCCTTCAGCGGGCGGAAGTTTCATCAAATCTAGCCCGATATGATGGCATAAGATATGGAAATGGGAGGGAATTTTTTGGCGAAGAAGCAAAAAGAAGAATCATGCTTGGAACCTATACCTTATCTGCCGGATACTATGATGCATATTACAAAAAAGCACAACAAGTTAGAACTCTGATCGTTGATGATTTTAATAAAGCTTTCAAAGAGATTAATGTGATAATTGCGCCCACCTCCCCATCAACTGCGCTTCCTGTCGGCTCATCAAAAAAAAGCGCAATGTTCGGAGAATTGGCTGATATTCTGGTAGAACCATCGTCTATCGCAGGACTTCCCGGAATAAATATAACTTGCGGATTTTCAAAGGAAAATCTTCCGATTGGAATGCAGATTATCGGCCCGCAATTTTCAGAAAGCCTAATCCTCAATGTTGCTCAAATTTACGAAAATCAAACAATGTTTTACAAACAAAAACCAAATTTATGAATTATAAACCGGTCATCGGACTAGAGGTACACGTTGAGCTGAAAACGAAATCAAAAATGTTTTGTTCGTGTTCTGCTGATTATTTTGGCCAAAAACCGAATACTCACACTTGTCCTGTTTGCCTCGGCTTGCCCGGCGCATTGCCCGTTCCAAACAAAAAGGCAATTGAGTGGTGCATTATGATAGGCCTTGCTCTAAATTGCCAAATTCCTCTACTTTCAAAATTTGACAGAAAAAATTATTTTTATCCTGATTTGCCTAAAGGCTATCAAATTAGCCAGTACGATGAGCCCTTCGCGATCAACGGCTACGTTGAAGTAGCCAGACACCTGGAAGGTGCACAGAAAAAAACAATTAGGATTAGACGCGTACACATGGAAGAAGATACTGGAAAATTGATTCATGAAGGAGACTCAAGCTTGATCGACTTTAATAGATCCGGAGTTCCGCTTGTTGAAATTGTTACCGAACCTGATTTTGAGAATGCAAGAGAAGTCGTTGAATACCTTAAGAAACTTCAACAAATTGTTCGCTATCTTGGGGTATCAGATGCCGACATGGAAAAAGGAAATATGAGGCTTGAACCAAACATCTCGCTTTACCCCGTCATTCTGGCAAGAGAAGCGCGTCCAGAATCAAAGAGAGATGCTGGACAAGCCAGCATGACGAATAAGTTGCCGAAATATAAAGTGGAAGTGAAAAATATTAATTCTTTCCGATTCGTAGAAAAATCAATTGAATTTGAAATTAAAAGGCAAACGGAAATTTTGGAAGATGGAAATACTCCTGCTCAAGAAACTCGGGGATGGGATGAGGACAGGCAAAAGACAGTTTCGCAAAGAATTCACGAAGAAGCGTATGATTACCGCTACTTCCCCGAACCGGACATCCCGCCGCTAAAATTTTCTGATTCTGATATTGCAAGTATTGAGTGTGTTATGCCGGAATTGCCAAATGTAAAAATGCAAAGATTTATAAACATTTATAGACTGTCTACTTATGATGCTGAAATATTAACAAGAGATAAAAAAATTGCCGAATATTTTGATGAAGCCGCTGATGTTGGATTTCATCATGAATTAAGCAGAAAGCAGGTTGCAAACTATATTATAAACAAGAAAGTTGATGTAGACAAGACTCTGCCGGCTGAGTTAATTAGGATTATTATCAAAGATAATCAAAAATCTCCAGTTGATCAAAATGAGCTACAAACAATTATTAATAGGATTTTAATAGAAAATTCTAAGGCAGTTGCTGATTACAAAACAGGAAAAATTCAGGTCATTGGTTTTCTAATAGGAAGAGTAAAGCAACGTTTTCCAACGGGAAATACTAATCAAATCAAAACAGCCCTAGAAAAAGAACTAAAATAGGTTCTTTATACTTAATACGTAATACTTTATACTTAATGCTGTATGGCAGACTTCGTACATCTTCATAATCATAGTGAGTATTCGCTTTTAGACGGGCTCTCCAAAATAGAGGAAATAGTTAGCCGTGCAAAAGAGCTAAATATGAAAGCTATCGCCATAACAGACCACGGCAATATGTACGGAACAATAAAGTTTTATAAAACATGCCTTAGGGAGGGAATAAAGCCAATCATCGGCTGCGAAATATATGTTGCCAGACGAAATCGCGGAGATAAAGAAGCAGGAGTAGATACGGATTCCAACCACTTAATTCTTCTGGCGAAAAATAATGAAGGCTATAAAAATTTAATGAAAATAATTTCTATTGCGAATTTGGAGGGATATTATTATCGTCCAAGAACGGACATGGAACTTTTGAAAGAGTACCACGAAGGACTAATTTGCCTTTCGGCTTGCGTAAATGGATATATTTCGGAACCTCTTTTGCAAAATCAGGAAGAAACTGCAAAAAAAAGAGCGCAAACCCTTTCGGAGATATTCGGAAAAGACAATTTTTATCTTGAGATTCAAAAGCATATTGATGTCAAAGACCAGGATTATTTAAACGAAAAACTAATTAACCTTTCCCAAAAATTGGGAATACCCCTTGTAGCGACTAATGATAATCATTACGTCAATAAATCAGATGCGGAAGCTCAGGAAATTCTTCTCTGCATACAAACCCAAACAACAATAGATACAAAAAACAGAAAGCTTTCCATGATTTCTTCTCCTGATTTTTATATAAAATCCCAAGAAGAAATGGCAGGCCTTTTTATTCAGACGCCATCTGCGATAGAAAACACATCAAAAATTGCAGACATGTGCAATGTAGATATAACGTTAAATAAATGGATCATGCCCGTTTTTGACGTTCCCAACAAAAAAACGCCTGCAGAATATATTAAAGAAAAGGTCACGGAGGGACTAAAAGAAAGATATAAGACAATAACAGAAGAAATAAAAGAAAGAGCGGAATACGAATTATCGGTTATTCTTAAAAAAGGATATGAAACTTACATTCTAATTGTTGCTGATTTTGTCAACTGGGCAAAATCTCATGGCATTACAGTTGGCCCGGGAAGAGGGTCCAATGCGGGCTCTATTGTCTCCTATGCATTAAGCATATCCGATGTGGACCCTCTTTTCTTTAAGCTTCCTTTTGAGAGATTTTTGAATCCAATGAGACCCTCTCCTCCGGATATTGATTTGGATTTCGCAGACAACCGCCGCGACGAAGTCATAGAATATGTTACACAAAAATACGGACGGGACAAAGTTGCGCAAATTATCACTTTCGGCACCATGGAAGCAAGAGGATCTGTCAGAGATACGGGACGCGCTCTCGGAATGCCGTATTCGGGTCCTGACAGAATATCCAAAATGATTCCTCCGGGCTGGCAAGGACAGGCAATGACAATCGATAAGGCTTTGTCTCAAAGCCCGGAATTGAATACGGCATATCAGACAGAACCTGAGACAAAAAGACTCCTGGATCTGGCAAAAAAACTTGAAGGTGTTGCGCGACATGCCTCTATGCATGCGGCAGGAGTTGTGATCGCAGACCAACCCTTAACTGAATATGCACCATTGCAAAAAGAGACAAATGGGGAAAAGATCATAACTCAATATGATATGTATACAATTGGGGAGGATGGAGTCGGGCTTTTGAAAATTGATTTTTTGGGTCTTAGGAATTTAACAATTATTCAGGAATCGCTCCGTTTTATAAAAGAAAATCAACGTAAAAACATAGACCTATCTTCTGTTCCTTATGATGACAAAAAAACATATGATCTTTTGTCAAGCGGGGAGACAACGGGAATTTTTCAGCTTGAATCTTCCGGAATGAGAAGATACATTAAAGACCTTAAGCCAACAAGCATTTTTGATCTTCAGGCAATGGTTGCATTATACCGTCCGGGCCCAATGGCAAATATTCCCGAATTTATCAGAAGAAAACATAACCCGTCGCTTATAAGATATCCTGACATTCGGCTGTCCGATATTCTGAAGGAGTCATACGGAGTTATAACCTTTCAGGATGATGTCCTATTAACTGCAATAAAAGTTGCAGGATACTCATGGCTTGAAGCCGATAAATTAAGGAAAGCAATTGGCAAGAAGATCTCTTCCGAAATGAAAAAACAGCATGATAAATTTGTTAGCGGATGCGTTACGAATGGAATGAATAGGAAAAAAGCTGAAGAATTTTGGGTGCTTTTTGAACCTTTTGCAGGCTATGGATTCAATAAAGCCCATGCAGCAGGCTACGCTACGATTGCGTTCAGAACAGCTTACCTCAAAGCGCATTTTCCTGTTGAATTTATGACAGCTCTTCTTACGGCAGAATCCAGGGGTACAACCGGCCCTGTGAAAAATGAAAAAATAGCTCAAGCAGTTGCCGAATGTAAAAGACTTAAAGTTGCTGTTTTACCTCCCGATATCAATAAATCCGAAAGTGATTTTACAATCGAAGATAAAATAAATATACGCTTCGGGCTTACTGCTATAAAAAATGTTGGGCACGCCGCCATAAAAAGCATGTTGGATGCACGGTCAAAAGGAAACTTTAAAAGCCTTGAGGATTTCTGTTTTAGAGTTGACCTGGGACCTGTTAACAAAAAAACTGTGGAGAGCTTAATTAAAGCCGGAGCTATGGACAGCTTCGGAAACAGAGCAAGTCTTTTAATTGAATACCCCCGAATTAGTCAAACTGCCCATAAAAAAAGAAAACAGAATGAAGAAGGACAAACAAGTCTTTTTAATGATAGTGACGATATTAAATCTCAGCGTAATATGATTTCAAATAATGTTGAAGAGTTTTCACCCAATGAAAAATTAGCTTTCGAAAAAGAGTTTCTTGGACTCTACCTTACGTCTCATCCTCAGCTTGACAATCTCTTGTATATCAAGTCTGTAATTTCCCATGAGATAGAACTGCTAATAGAAGAAAAAGAAGGAGCAAGGGTGAAAATTGGTGGAATAATTGAATCCTCAAGGAGAATATTTACGAAAAAAAATAATAACGAAATGGCGTTTTTGGTGATTGGCAACGAGAAAGGTCTTTCGGTTGAATGTGTTATTTTTCCAAGAATTTTTGAATTGCATAAAAATTTACTAATTAAAGAATCTGTAATAATTGTCGAGGGACATTTGGACATAAAAAATGATAAACCTACAATTATTGCGGAAAAAATTTCTCAGGTTACTCATTGATCTATTTCGTCCTATTGAATTTATTTTCAGGATTTTAGTATACTAAGCGGACTATGAAACGAAAAAAACCATTATCGGAAAATGCGGCAGAAGGAGATCTTTTAATCCTCAAACAGGAAATAGTCAGCGAAATTGATGTAAAATTAGAAAAGATACGGAAGGATCATAAAAGCTACAGAGATGAGGTCATGACTAAGCTTGATGATATTTCGGGACAGATTGAGGATTTACAAGAAGATAAAACTTTATCTATTCATCAAAGCTCACAACTTCGTGAAGAAGTCGAAGGCCATGAGGAAAGAATTAAGAACCTTGAAAAAGTTCAACAGACAGCTTGACACTCCTCGCGCAATCCCCTACCGTAAAAACATGGAAGAAAACCCAAATCCCAACCGTCTGACAGCCTTGGCTTTTTTGAAAGTGGGACTCCCCACCCCAACCATTTGATATATTTTGTCTTATGAATAAGTTAAAATACATTTGCGACATTTCAGGTAATGGCAAGTAGCATTGGG
>CAZYIC010000027.1:0-15459 GCA_964646925.1 uncultured Gammaproteobacteria bacterium | reverse complement strand
ATAAGGATATCAATGCGTATATAAAAATGAGTCCCAGATGGAGTTATTACTATTACAATCTTTTTAGAACAATCCAAGGATATAATGACTAGAATGATGAACTCATGTATTGTATGTAAATCTTCAAAAGTTACCCCCCTATACGAGACTCGGGATAGAATGTTTAATTTTCCCGGTAAGTTTTTCCTTAAGAAATGTAACGCATGTTCTCTGACATTTCTAGATCCGCAGCCATCAGAGCCGAAGATTAAAAAATATTACCCAAGCAAAGCCTATTATGCGTACAATAAAAGTAATAAGAAGGGTTTTTTCGAGATTCTAAGGGAATATCTTATCAAAAACTATTATTCTCCAACTTTCTTAAGTAAAATTATTACATTACTCGTAAAAAATGTCCCCGCAATGCCTTCAAACCCAAAAAGAGGAAAAATTCTTGATTTAGGATGTGGGACAGGTGACACGTTGGTGCTTTTAAAAAAGTTAGGGTGGGATACATATGGCATAGATATGGACAAAAATGCGATTTCTACCGGAAAAAAACGGGGATTGAATAATTTAAAACTTGGAACATACAAAAGCCTTGATGAATATCCGGATAATTTTTTTGATGCGATAAGGCTTTATCACGTAATAGAGCATCTGGATGATCCATCACTTTCCTTGAGTCTGATAAGGAAGAAGCTTAGAAAGGGAGGGGAATTAATTATGGGGACGCCGAACATGGAGAGTTTGGTTAGCAAAGTATTTAAATCTTATTGGTACAACTTAGATTCTCCAAGACATCTATTTATCTTCTCACCCCGCACTCTCAAAAAGTTGGTTGAAAAAAATGGTTTTTTAATAAAGAAAATAGAATTTTGTTCAGCCGGAGGAATTGCAGGGAGCTTGCAGTATTTCATAAATGATATTTTTAATAAAAAAATTGACTTAATCCATAAATTCCCAGTAATTATTTTATTTTATCCGCTTGAGTGGGTTTTGGATAAATTTCATCTAGGCGACGTTTTTACCTTAAAAGCGACTAAGAAATAAGTTAAATATGATTAGTATAGTAGTGCCATTGTTCAATGAAGAGGAGAGCTTGAAGGCTTTTTACGATGAGTTGATCATAGAGTTGCGAAAAATAGATAAGAACTATGAAATTATCTTTGTTGATGATGGGTCAACAGACGGGTCATTAAAAATTTTGAAAGGAATTGAAGAAAAAGATAAGAATGTAAAAGTATATTCTTTTAGAAAAAATAGCGGGAAAGCAGAGGCTCTTACTTTGGGGTTCCAAAAAGCAAAAGGGGATTACATTGTAACTCTGGATGCGGATTTGCAAGATAAACCGGATGAAATAGGAAAGCTTTTGAGAGAAATGGAAAAGAACAAATGGGATCTGGTTTGCGGCTGGAGGAAAGAAAGAAAAGATTCAATAGGAAAGGTGTTTTCCTCCAAACTTTTTAATTCTATGGCTTCTGTGCTTTGGGGATTAAAATTGCATGACTACAATTGCGGCTTAAAACTTTACACTAAAGATGCCGCAAAAAGCCTTACCCTTTACGGCGGGATGCACAGATTTATACCTCTTCTCGTCCACGATCAAGGCTTTACCGTAACAGAAGTGGCTGTTGAGCATGATAAGCGAAAATTTGGTAAATCAAAATACGGGTTTTCGAAACTTTGGAAAGATTTGCCTGACATATTTACAATGCTTTTTTTAAGTAAATATAGCAAGAGACCATTTCATTTCTTTGGAGTTGCGGGTGCATTTTTGATTTTCCTAGGCGTTGTGATATTGGGATATCTTACTTATCTTAGGATATTGGGCGAAACTATTGGTCAAAGACCGCTTTTGTTTTTTGGAATGCTTCTTGTAATAAGCGGTTTTCAATTATTCTTTACGGGTTTTTTGGCAGATCTAATTATCAGCACTTCTTCCAAACAGCAAAAAGATATTATTCTTAAATATTCCAGCGAAGATTTATAATAGTAATAGATTATTTTTCTCCTAAAATAGTTATCCAAGGAAAGGGAAGATTTAATTTTTTTATTTTTACTTTATTTTGAGTTAAATACTTTTTTAAACTTAAAGGATTCCAATGATTTATATGTCCCCGATCATTTCCAAATTTGAAAATATTTTTACCTCTTAATAAATTACTAATCATAAATAAAGGTTCGTTGGGAACGCTTACAATCAAATATTTTTTGGAAACCCTTAACATTTCCTTGATTGCTCTTGCCGGTTCTCTTAAATGTTCGAGTACTTCCGTGCAGATTATTAAATCAAAAGAGTTATCTTTATAAGGAAGATCATATATACTTCCTCGTTTGATAACTAAATGGGGAAAAAGTTTTTTACCAAAATCTATGGCGGCTTTCTCATATTCTATTCCTTGGATTTTTTTACCAATACCATTTTTAAAAAACTTGTCCATTGTGAATCCTTCTCCGCAGCCGGCATCAAGTATTGATTCAGCATTTAAGGGCTTGGCTAAAGAAATTAAAGAAGAATAAAAGTTTTTAATTAAGAATTTCTGAATTGGGTTTTTGCTGGTATGTTTAACGAAATTGGTAGGAAGCGGTGTTTTTGTCATTTAATTGGTTTTATGCAATAATTCATTATAGATAATAAGAAATGAAGATACAAGATATAGCTTTTTTTGCAGTTTTGGTTTTACTAATACTAAAGCGCAATCCAAAATTAATGGTTGTCTGCGGAATTTTCTCGCTTATATTGTCAATTCCGCTTTTTTCTTTCTGGGTGTTTTTTACAGCGGAGCGTCTGACTTGGTACGCCGCAGGATTTTTCCTTTTGGCAATAGCTTATTATTTATTTAATTCAACAAATGAACGATAAGCAAAAAGCATTTTTGTCTATATTTCTATACGCTTTGCTAAGCGGAGCAATGGCTGCTGTAACAAAAGTTGGGCTTTCCCAAATTCCTCCATTCTCTTTTGCGTTCGTACGATTCTTCTTTGCTAGCTTGATTGTGCTTCCGTTTGTCTGGCGTAAAAGGAGATTTCTAATAAACGATTTTAAAATTCTCGGGCCATTTTCAATTTTTGCTACTCTTAATATAATATTTTTCGTTTTGGGAATAAAGCTAACTACAGCTAACATATCTCAGATTCTCTACGCGGTTATTCCTATTGTTGTAGGGCTTTTAACTCATTTCATATCTAGGGAAAAGATTTCATTTAAGAAGACTGTGGGTATCGTTATTGGATTTGTTGGGACTTTTTTGGTTTTGTTTCTTCCTGTTTTGGAAAAGGGAGGAAAATTTTCAGGAGATTTAATGGGCAATATTCTGTTGGCTCTTGCTGTTGTTAGTTTTTCTGGTTATATAATGTTGTCTAAAAAAGCACAGAAGACGCACTCCCCATTTCATATTGTAAGCATATTTATTATTTTAACGACTATTGCTTTATTCCCCTTCTTTATTTTCGAATCAATTTCAAGATATGGATGGTGGAGCGGTATAAGTATCAATTCCATATTTTCAATATCCTACGTGGTTTTGGCAGGCACGATATTCACATATTTGCTCAATCAATATTCTATAAAACATGGGGGGACAGTATTCGCATCCATGGCATTTTATCTGTCTCCGCTATTTGGATTTTTGGTGGCATTTTTTCTTTTGGGAGAGCAACTTACGACTGGACTCGTCGTAGGTGGAATATTAGCTCTTTTGGGAGTTTACATTGCTACTAAAAAATAGATAAAATCTTTTGCTTTCTGCTACAATTAGAAGGTGAAAATAGGAATAGACATATCGCAGATTACATACGGAGGAACAGGGGTTGCGCAGCTAACTACGAATCTGGTTGAGCAGTTATTAAAAATTGACAGAAAGAATGAGTATATATTGTTCTTTTCTTCATTGAGGAGAAATTTTCCCACCTTCGCCAAGGCTTCGGCGGGCAGACAATTTTCAATTTTAAATTTTCAATCAAATTCAAATGTTCAAATTAAAAAATACAGAATACCTCCATTTGTCCTTGATTTATTGTGGAATAGATTGCATATTTTACCGATTGAATGGTTGATTGGGGATGTGGATATTTTTATTACATCCGATTGGACTGAACCGCCGACAGCAAAAGCTAAAAAGGCGACGATTCTATATGATTTAATTATCTATAAATATCCTAACGAAACAGATAGAAAAATAGTTGAGGTTCAAAAAAGAAAACTAAAGTGGGTTAAAAAAGAATCGAGTTTAATCTTTTGCATCTCTCAAGCTACAAAAAAAGACGCAATAAAAATTCTGGGAATAGAGGAGAAAAGATTAAGAGTTATTTATCCTGGAGCGTAATATGGTTATTGGAATAAATGGTTATGAAGCGGTTGTGCCGAGGTTTGGATACGATTCAAAAACAGGAATTCCAAGAAGAGTTGGGAGCGGAGAGTATTGTTTTGAGCTTTTATTGAATTTAAATAAATTGGATAAGAAAAATAATTACATAATTTATCTTCCCCAAAGTCCAACCTCCGACTTGCCGAAGGAATCTGAAAAATGGCGCTATAACATAGTCAAGCCTCGTAAGGCGTGGACTTTGTTTGGTTTATCTTTGGAATTTTTACTTAAACGCTCAAAGCCTGATGTTTTTTTCTCCCCCACCCACTATTTGCCGATTTTTTCTCCGAAAAAATCGGTTATTTCCATCTTGGACGTTTCCTATCTTCGTTTTCCACAGCTTTTTAAGAAATCAGATTTGCAGCAATTGACTATTTGGACTAAATTTTCTGTTAAAAAAGCTAAAAAAGTCTTTACGATAAGCCAAGCTAGTAAAGATGATATAATTGAAGAGTACGGAGTTTCAAAAGATAAAATTATAGTAACATACCCGGGGATAAAATCCGAAATTCAAAATTCGAAATCCGAAACAAATTCAAAATTTAAAATGCAAAATTCAAAGTTATTGAGCGGTAAGTACGGGATAAATGGAGAATACGTATTATTTGTAGGAACTTTGCAGCCGAGAAAGAATATTGCTCGTTTGATAGAGGCATTTAGTCGCGCATGTCATCCTGAACGAAGTGAAGGATCTCGAGATTCTTCGCCTTCGGCTCAGAATGACATAACGCTTGTAATTATCGGCAAGAAGGGTTGGATGTATGAGGAAATCTTGGCAGCGCCGAAAAGGTTCAATATTGAAAATAAGGTAAAGTTTTTAGGGAATGTAACGGACGAAGACTTACCTGCTTTTTATAAAAATGCTCTCTGTTTCGTTTTGCCAAGTCTTTACGAAGGATTCGGATTGCCGGTTTTAGAGGCGATGCAATATGGGTGCCCGGTTATTACAAGTAATATCTCAAGTTTGCCTGAAGCCGGCGGAGATGCAGCGCTTTATGTCGATCCAACAAGCGTTAAGGACATTGCTAAAAATTTAGAGTCAATAATTAATGATGAGCAATTAAGAAAAAAACTTATAAAAAAAGGCTATGAGCAAGTCAAGAGATTTAGTTGGGAAAAAACAGCAAGGGAAACGCTAGAATCTTTGGAGAGATTAATGATAAATGATTAGGGATTAATGATGAAAAAAGTTATTAATAGAATAAGGACAATATTATTGGAGATTATCGTATTTAAGCTGCATTGTGTAGGATACATTCCTTCCCATCATTTCCGCAGATTTTTTTATAGAATTTTTGGCATAGAAATTGGCAGAGGCTCGACTATTCACATGGGAGCACGCTTTTATAATCCTTGCAATATTAAAATTGGTAAGGACACGATTATTGGTGAGGAAGCAGTATTGGATGGGAGAGACAAGCTTACCATTGGCAATCATGTGGACATTGCATCGGAAGTTATGATTTATAATGCCGAACATAGCATTAAAGATCCTAATTTCAAAGCCGTTAGCGCGCCAGTTATAATAGAAGATTTTGTGTTTATTGGTCCTCGTGCAATTATTCTCCCCGGAGTAACTATCAAAAAGGGAGCAATTGTTGGAGCGGGAGCAGTTGTTACTAAAAATATTGATGAGGGGGTAATTGTCGGAGGCGTACCGGCAAAACAGATAGGGAAAAGAGACGTAAAAGATTTAAATTACCGACTTGGCCGCGCTGCTTGGTTTAGATAAAAAATGGAACTTTCTATTATTATTCTTTCCTACAACACAAAAGATTTAATTCTTCAATGCATAAAATCAATAATTAAGCAATATCAAAAAGAGCTTGAAAGCAAAAAAATTGAGATTATTATTGTTGACAATAATTCTTCCGATGACTCTGCAAAAATTATTAAGTATTATGTATCCCACCTTCGTCAAGACTTCGGCGGGCAGGCAAGTATTAAGTATGGTGGAATTAAACTTATAGAAAATAAAGAGAATGTCGGGTTTGCAAAGGGGTGCAATCTTGGGGCAAGAAATGCAGAAGGAAAATATCTTCTTTTTCTTAATTCCGATACGGAAGTTAGAGACAGAGGATTTTTACAAATGACGGATTTCTTGGAAAAAAACAAAAGCGTAGGAATTTTGGGAGGAAAACTGCTTAATTATGATAATACTCTTCAGCCCTCCGGAGGTAATTTCTACAATCTTTGGAACCTTTTTCTTATGCTTATAGGAGGAGAAAGACTTGGATTTGTCCGAAAAAGCGCTAAGAAAGAAGAATCCGTTGATTGGGTGAGTGGTGCATGCATGATGATCAAAAGAGAATTGTTCGGTGAGTTAGGAGGTTTTGATGAGTATTTTTTTATGTACATCGAGGATATGGAAATTTGTTTCAGAGCAAAGAAGCTTGGTTTTTTGACTTATTTTTTTCCAAATCTTGCGTTAAAACACAAGTCATTGGGCAGCAGTAATAGAGCATTTGCTATAATTAATATTTATAAGGGAATTTTGCATTTCTATTCAAAGCACAAAAGCTATTTTGAATATTTAATTGCCAAAACATTATTGATTCTCAAAGCAAGAATTTTAATTTTAGTAGGATTATTAACTTTTAATACAGGACTTAGAGATAGATATAAAAAAGCAATTGCCTAAAATCTATGAAGATTTTGAAATGGATATTGGATAATCTTTTATTTATTTTTACCTTATTTCTGTTGGTATTTATTCCTCTTTATCCCAAAATTCCTCTTATCGATATAAAAAATACATGGGTATATGTAAGGGCAGAGGATTTTGCTGTCGCATCAATTATTCTTGTTTGGATTATCCTAATTCTGGCTAAAAAGGTTTCTTTAAAGACTCCGTTGACAATTCCGATAATGATTTTTTGGATAATCGGCGGATTGGCAACACTTCATGGTGTTTTGATACTTTTTCCGACTCTTTCCGATGTTTTTTCGAATGTAGCCTTTTTAAGTTTCTTAAGAAGAATGGAGTATATGTTTTTGTTTTTTGTAGCTTTTGCGAGTATAAAAAGCAAAAAATCCATACAGTACATAGCGGTTACCCTATCTGTTGTTCTTCTTTTGATTGTAGGATACGGTTTTGGGCAAAAATTCCTGCATTTTCCCGCTTTTCTTACGATGAATGAAGAATTCGCCAAAGGAGTTCCGATACAACTGTCTTCTTTCTCCAGAGTTCCGTCTACATTTGCAGGGCATTATGATCTTGCCGCGTATTTGGTTTTGGTAATTCCTATTCTTGTAAGTCTGGCTTTTGGCTATAAAAACATGATTTTTAAATCATTGTTATTTATTACGGCTTCTTTGGGATTTGCTCTTCTTTATACGACAGTATCCAGAGTTTCTTTTTTTGTTCTTTTACTTTCGCTTCTTCTTCTTTTAATTCTTCAGAAGAAAAAAATAATTATCATTTGCTTTTTGGCCTTAACTTTCATTCTTTTAATTATTTCCCCAAGTCTTTTGCAAAGATTTAAGAGCACGGTTTCGGAAGTTGATGTTTTAGTTGATGCAAAAACAGGAGGCGCAATAGGTCAGGTCAAAGAAGTTCCGGCCTCATATTTCAAAAACAAAATTATCAAAAAAGTACCAATTCCCAATATAGATACTAAAAACGCAAGCGCCTCGGCAATACTGCCTTTCTCTTTAATTCCTCCAATAGTTCCCCTTGTTGTAGAAGAAAATAAACCGACGGGAGAGAATCTGCCGCAAGGAACAAGTTACGTTAATCTTCCCTTATCGCCGGTTCTTAAAAAAGTAAAAGAATATTTTTATCAAAAATCAAGCAACAAAGCAGGATCCGACTCGGAAGAAATACGTATTTTCTATGGCGACTATTTGATCAAAAAAGCAAAGGCATATGATCTGTCCTTTACGACGAGATTTCAGGGAGAATGGCCCAAGACGTTTACGGCGTTTAAGCGCAATATTTTTTTAGGCAGCGGTTATGGGTCGGTTAGTCTTGCTGTTGATAACAATTATCTTCGCATTTTGGGAGAAGGAGGACTATTCGGCTTTGCATCATTTATTTCGATTTTCATAATTGCCGTTATATATGTTAAAAAACTATTGCCCAAAGTCACCTCTCCTCTTGTCAGAAGTTTTGTTATCGGTTTTGCTGCAGGGAGCTTCGGATTAGCTCTGAACGCTATTCTAATCGATGTTTTTGAGGCATCAAAAATTGCTTTTACATATTGGATTTTAATGGGAATAACTATTGGAATTTTGCATTTATACAAGACTGAGGAAATAAATTTTTTCAAAGAATTTAAAAAAGCGGTAATTTCTCCTTATGCGGTTATTATCTATATTTTTTTAACTGTGGGAGCGTTTTTCTTCGCAGGTTATAACAACTATTTTGTAGGAGATGATTTTACATGGTTTAGATGGGTTCAAGACTGTTGTAATAATTTAGTTAATTATTTTACAGAGTCCGGCGGTTTTTTCTATAGACCGGGAGCAAAACTCTATTTTTCCCTGATGCATTCCGCATTCTGGTTTAACCAAACAATGTATCATCTGGTTTCGATTTTTCTTCACTTTGCTGTCAGCGCACTTTTATTCCTGATTTTAAGAAAGATTATAAAAAATTATTTTTTGTCAATTGCCGCGGTAGTCTTATTTATTGTTCTGAGCGGCCACCACGAAGCTATTTTTTGGATTTCCGCTACCGGTTTTCTGTTTAATGCGTTTTTTGCTCTTGGGGCGTTGTTGTCTTTCATATTTTGGAAAGAAAAGAAAAAAAACATTTATTTCATTATTTCTCTAATTTTCATTATTTTTAGCTTATTATTCCACGAACTTGGAGTTGTGGCTCCAATACTTATAATTATGTATGATTTTATCTATGGAGAAAAATTAATTATAAATAAACTGACGAGAAAAGCCTCCTATCTAATTCTTGTATCCCCTATTTTTCCATATTTAATTTTGCGTTTATTGGCTCAAAGTCATTGGTTTAGCGGAGATTATAGATATAATATTTTTAAACTTCCATACAATATTGTAGGGAATACCATGGGATATTTACTGCTTGATCTCTTAGGTCCTCAAGCGCTATCCGTTTACCAACTCTTAAGAAATTTCTCAAGAGAACATATGTTACTGGCTATTCCTGTTTCTTTTGCGATAATTTTAGGCTTTATTTATATATGTAAAATTATTATGAAGAAAATGGCTGAAAACGATAAAAAGATTGTTATTTTTGGATTTTTGTTCTTTTTTATATCGCTCCTTCCGTTTTTGGGATTGGGAAATATAACATCCCGCTATAGTTATTTATCGTCCATCGGATTTGCAATTCTTTTCGTGATTTTTATGAAAAAGATATATGCTTATTTAATTAGCATAAGTGGCAGATATATTGGCGTATCGGCTATTGTTACGATTATAATCATTTATAGTATGGTTCAGCTCTTTTCCCTGCAAAAAATTCATACGGATTGGAGGGAGGCAGGCGATAAGTCCCAAAGATTTTTAATTTCAATCGGACGATATTCCAAAGATTTTTGGATAAGAGACAGCATGAGATTTTATTTTGCAAACATGCCTATTAGAAATGGCGAGGCATGGGTATGGCCCGTAGGGCTAAAAGATGCGCTGTGGTTTACATTTAAGAATCCCAACATTGAGGTTTATACAATGTCGGACATCAATCTTGCTTTTGATTATGCAACGGGATCGTCGAATTCTCATGTATTTAGATTTGACAGCAATGGAAATGTTGATGAGATTGTAAGAGCAAAAAACGGACAGATAAATCTTCTTAACCCGCCAAGATGAATTGGCAACGAGAATGGAATGCTGTACAATAGCATTAAATAATGAAGAAATTTGAGGTTTTGTTTTTGGCGGTCATTCTTGTTGGCGCGTTTGCGGTTAGATTGTACCATTTTAATTGGCCGGTTGCGGATTGGCATTCCTGGCGTCAGTCGGACACATCCGCCGTTTCCAGGACTTTTGTTCAAGAGGGTTTTGATATATTGCGTCCAAAATTTCCTGATTTGTCAAAAGGAGTGTCTCTTATCGATAATCCACAGGGATACAGATTCGTTGAATTTCCCATTTACAACGCTGCTCAAGCGGGTTTATTTAAAATATTTGGCAAATGGACGTTGGAGGAATGGGGCAGGGTTGTAACTATTTTTTCTTCTTTGGTATCTCTAATTTTTCTTTATGCCTTAGTCGCAAAATATATTAATCAACGTGCTGGACTAATGGCCGCTTTTTTCTTTGCTTTTATTCCCTATAACATTTATTTTGGCAGAACTATTTTGCCGGATCAGTCAATGGTTGCGGCATTGTTGGGCGGAACCTATTTTTTTTCTAATTGGATAGAAAGAACTAAATTTTCAATTTTCAATTTTCAATTTTCAATTGCAATATTTTTTATTGCGGTAGCATTGTTGCTTAAACCTTATGCTTTATTTTTTGCTTTGCCTCTGGCATATCTAGCATGGAATCGTTTTGGCATCTCTTTATTTAAGAAGTGGCAACTCTGGCTTTTTTTATTTCTTTCGGTATTGCCACTAATTGCCTGGAGGGGTTGGATGAGTCAAAGAGAATTTATCGAGGGAATTCCTCGCAATGATTGGCTTTTTAACGGTAATGGGATTAGATTTAAGGGGGCATTTTTTCACTGGTTATTTGCGGATAGAATTGGCAGATTGATATTGGGTTATTGGGGGTTACCTTTTGTTGTTCTAGGAATATTTCGGAAAATAAATAAAAAAGAAAATTGGTTATTTTTCTATTTTATAGTTTCCTCTCTTGTCTATATGACAGTTTTGGCAACAGGGAATATTCAGCATGATTACTATCAAGTTCTGATTATTCCAACTCTGGCAATTTTTTTTGCCAAAGGCGTAGATTTTATTTTAGAAAGAAAAGATTTATTGAATCTTCGCATCTCTTTTTTGTTAGTTGCAATAAGTGTTATTTTTATGTTATCTTTTGGATGGTTTGCCGTTCGGGATTTTTACAGCATTCAGCATCCCAACATCATTATTGCAGGGCAGGCAGTGGATAGGCTTACTCCAAAAAACGCAAAAGTTATTGCGCCTTACGGCGGAGATACAACTTTTTTGTACTACGCCAATCGAAAGGGCTGGCCTGTTTTTGATCGATCATTCAAGGCATTCAAAAAAGCAGGAGCATCCTACATTGCTTTTGCAGATCCAACAAAGGAAGAGCTTAACTTGGAAACATTGTTTAAGCCGGTTGCAATAACTTCGGCCTATGCAATATTTGACTTAACTCGTCCAACCGCATTGGGCGTGGAGGCGCAAAAAAAGGAAGACTAAATATATTTTAAGATGAGCATTCTTCTGATTTCGTCATATCTGCCTTATCCTCTTTTTTCCGGAGGACATATCCGTTTGTATAATTTAATTAAGGAATTAAGCCGTAAGCATAAGATAACTTTGGTTTGTGAAAAAAGGGGTTATCAGGGAGATGCTGAAGTCAGTGAGCTTAAGAAATTTTGTAAAAAAATTATTACAATACCTCGCAAAAAACAATGGTCTTTAGGTAATATTGCAAGAACAGGATTATCCTCTTCGTCGTTTTTAATAACCGGCCACACGAGTCCTGAAATGCAAAAAGAAATAAAAAGGGAATTGAATGAGTCTCAGTTTGACTTAATTCACGTGGAGACTTCTTATGTAATGCAAAACATTCCTAAAACAGGCATTCCTTTAGTTTTAGTCGAACATAATATTGAATATTTAGTTTACAAGCGTTTTGCCGATAATGCTTCTTTGGTGTTTAGGCCTTTATTATATATAGACATTTTTAAACTTAAGCTTTGGGAAGAAAACATGTGGAGAAGAGCCGCTAAGTTGATAGCGGTCTCTGAAATTGAAAAAGAAATTATGGGTAAGGTTAGAAAAGACGTTGTGGTTGTATCGAATGGAGTCGATACAACCAAATTTAAAACGAAAAACGAAAAGTTAAAAACAGATACGGAAAAGAGAATATTATTTATTGGGGAATTTAAGTGGATTCAGAATAGAGATGCGATTGAATGGATCATTAAGGAAATCTGGCCAAAATTCAAAGCAGAATATATTCCGAGAATGACGGATAGTGGAATAAAATTGTGGATAGTTGGAAGAAATATTCCTCTTCAAATAAGGAAATTAACAAACGACAAAAGTATAATATTTGATGAAGATGCTCCCAAAGAGACTGAGAAAATTTATGAGAAAGCAGATTTGCTAATTGCTCCTATTAGGGTTGGGGGAGGAACAAGTTATAAGATTTTGGAAAGTATGGCTTGTGGAGTGCCGGTTATAACTACTCTTTTGGGAAATGCAATAAATGCAAAAGAAAATGAAGAAATTGTAATTGCAAAAGACGCAAATGAGTTTGTATTAAAAATCAAAAAATTATTAGGTGATAAAGATTTTTATAGCAATATCTCTTTGAATGCAAGAAAATTGGTTGAAGAAAAATTCAATTGGGAAAAGATTTCTCAGGATTTAAATTCTGTTTATGAATCAGTAGTTTGGGGCCAGTAATATGATTGATATTTCTATAATTATTATAAATTATAACACAAGGGAATTTCTGAAAAGATGTTTGGTATCCATACTACAGAGTATGGAGGGTAAACTTAAATATGAAATTATTGTTGTAGACAATTCTTCGACAGACGGATCTGTCGAAGAAATTCAAAATTCAACCCTTCGGCTTCGCTCAGGGCGAGAGTTCAAAGTTCAAAATGATAGCTCAAAGTTTAAAATTATTGCAAATAAAAAAAATTTAGGTTTCTCTGCTGCTAATAATATTGGAATTAGAGCTTCGAGTAAAAGCAGCAAATATGTTTTGTTTCTTAACCCCGATACAATTATGCAGAAAAATACAATTGAGACGATGATCAAATTTATGAACGACCACAAAGACGCAGGAGCAGCAACATGTAGACTCGTAATGCCAAATGGGGAAATTGATGATGCATCACATCGGGGTTTCCCAACACCATGGAATGCTTTTTGTCATTTTTCCGGATTATCACGGATATTTCCCAAGTCGCGGATTTTCGCCGGATATAATCTTGGTTGGATGAATTTTGAGGAAACTCACGAAATAGATGTGTTGGCCGGAGCGTTTATGTTGGTGAGAAGAGAGGCAGGAGTAGAAGTGAAATGGTGGGACGAGGATTACTTTTTCTACGGAGAAGACATTGACTTTTGTTATCAATTAAAACAAAAGGGTTGGAAAATTTACTATCTTCCGGATGTTTTCGTAACTCATTACAAAGGAGTAAGCGGCGGCTTAAAAAAAGTTTCAAAAGAAATCACAACTGCAAGTGAAGAAACAAAAAAAAGAGCAACGAAATGGCGTTTTAATGCAATGAGAATTTTTTATAAAAAACATTATGCTGGAAAATATCCTTGGATTGTCAATCAATTAATTAATCTGGGAATTTCCATTAAGGAGAATTTGCTGTGAGAGTTGGAATTGATTGTAGGTTGTGGAATGAGACGGGAGTCGGGAGATATATTAGAAATCTTGTTTTAAATTTGCAGAATATTGACAGGAAAAATGAATATACTCTGTTTGTTTTATCGAGGGATTATGAAAATGTAAAATCTCAGATGACAAATGACAAATGGAAAATTGTCGAGGCAGATGTCAAATGGCATTCTATTGAAGAGCAATTGAAATTTCCGACAATTTTAAAAAGAGAAAATTTAAATCTTATGCACTTTCCTTATTTTTCTGTACCCATTTTCTATAATAGGCCATACATTGTAACTATCCACGATCTTATCCAGAATCATTACGCCTCCGGTCATGCATCAACTCTCCCCTTTCTCTTTTATTACGTGAAAAGATTTGGATACAAAAAAGTTTTGGGAAATGCAGTTGCAAAAGCCAAGAAAATCATTGTGCCTTTAGCTTGCGTTAAGGATGATTTGATAAATACCTTAAAAGTTTCAAAAGATAAGATTGTGGTTACTCCTGAAGGTTTTGACTCAAATATCAAGGAGGGAAAAGTTTCCGAAAATGTTTTGGAAGTTACGAAAAATCCTTATTTTTTATATGTAGGCAATGCATATCCTCATAAAAATTTGGAAAAACTTATTGAAGGTTTTAAGGGTCTTAAGTCAGACACGAATTTGGCATTGGTTGGTCGGGAAGATTTTTTCTACAGACGCTTGGAGAAAAAAACAAATAAAAATATAATATTTCTGCATGATGTTTCGGATTCCGACCTTTTTTATCTTTATTTTCATGCCGTTGCCAGCGTCTCTGCATCTTTAATTGAAGGTTTCGGATTATTTCCTTTGGAGGCCTTGGGAGCAGGAAGCATCCCTGTTGTTTCCGATATTCCTTCTTTTCGTGAAGTATGTGATGATCTGGCAATTTATTTCAATCCCAAAGATCCTACAGATATTGCAAGAAAATTAATGCAAGCGTCAAACTTAAAAGTTTCAGAGAGGCAGGATTTAAAGAAAAAGGCAGAAGACTGGCTTAAAAAATTCTCCTGGCAAAAAATGGCCCAACAAACCCTCTCAATCTACGAACAAGCAACGTCTATGCCTTAGGTGTCAAGCTTATACATACCTGGTGTGTGCAAGTGTGCACGAAAGATGGGATGATGGAATTAAGAATTTGTCAAAAGTTCACTGCTATGTAGCAGCATACTTTTAAATAATTTTCCGCAGGTGTATATATGGATTCACCCCAAGGGTGCATGCAAAGGACGCGTGTAATAAAAGGGCGTAATTGAGACGCGCCGTTGTATTTCTTGCTATAATTTATCTAATGAAGGTTGCGTTGGTGTATGATCGGGTGAATAAGTGGGGAGGGGCGGAGAGAGTTTTATTAGCTCTTCACAAATTGTTTCCCGATGCTCCTCTTTATACGTCTGTTTACGATAAAAAGAAAGCGCCTTGGGCCCTTCGGTTTAACTCAGGGCAAGCAAGAATAAAAACTTCTTTTCTTCAAAAATTTCCCCTTGCTTCATCCAGGCATGAGCTATTTGCTTTATTAATGCCATTGGCTTTTGAGAGCTTTAACTTTGACGAATATGATTTGGTAATTTCCGTAACTTCGGAAGCGGCAAAAAGAATTATTACCAAACCCCAAACAA
>CAZYIC010000026.1:0-15573 GCA_964646925.1 uncultured Gammaproteobacteria bacterium | reverse complement strand
TCTCCTCTAAAGTTACTGATTTATCATCGTTATCACCATTTGGCACTTGATAAGGTCTCAGGGCTTGCCCTAACTCAGCTTGGCTGGCATTAATACCATAAAAACGAAGCGCCATTGAAAGAGCAGCCGGCCCGCAGTTGTTAAATGTCTGGAAAACATGATAATCAGTCGGCAGAATTTTGCTTTGAGCGGGTTGAATTAGATTTACTGATGGAGAAGATACGGGAATGGGCAAGGGAATAGGGGAACTGGAATTTAGTTTTACACCTGTAAAAATAAAAGCCAAAACAGCAATAGTCAGTATAGGTAAAACTATGTTTTTGAGAATTTTTGGCATCTTCATCGGTTCTTACTGGCCTCTGCATTTTCGCTATTGTCCCCTAATTTTTATTTTCTCCGTATTGCTTAGCGGAAAAGATTGAAGGAATTATAACATATTACTCAACATATTTTGCTATACTTAAAAATCATGAATTTAATTAAAGGTAATGCCAAATCCGGAAAGTTTGCTGCGTTAAAATATAGAGATTTCAGATTGCTGTGGATTGGACTTTTGATATCCAACATCGGGTCGCAAATGCAATTTGCGGCAATTAACTGGCACATTTTCATATTGACTCACTCTGCAATTGCTTTAGGAATAATTGGAATCTCAAGATTTATACCAATTGCAATTTTTTCTCTGATCGGAGGAAGCGTTGCGGATGCTCACAACCGAAAGAAAATCCTTTTTATAACACAAACTATGTTAACCTTGCTTTCTCTTATACTTGGTTTTGCAACTTTTTTTGATAAAGCAACTCCTCTTATCATCTACTTAATTACCGGACTTTCCGCAATAACTATTTCTTTTGATACTCCTCCCCGCCAGGCCATTATTCCAAGCCTTGTCCGCAAGAACCACTTGGCAAACGCCATGAGTCTTAACAATATCATGTGGCAATCTTCAATCATAATAGGCCCTATGTTAGCGGGTTTGATTATCGGACAATCAGGAGTTGGGATTGTTTACTTTATTAACGCATTTTCTTTTCTTGCGGTAATTTTAGCTCTTCTCCTTATGAAAACTTCCGGAGAAATTGATGGAAGACCGTCAAAAGTTTCTCTAACAGCGGTTTTGGAAGGATTATCCTTTGTAAAATCAAAACCAATTATTTGGTCTACAATGCTTCTTGACTTTTTCAGCACTTTTTTCGCATCCGCAACAGCACTGTTGCCAATTTTTGCAGTAAAAATTTTGAATGTTGGTTCTGTTGGTTATGGGTTTTTATATGCTGCAGACGCAATCGGAGCGGTTTTGGCAGGTTACACGTTAGCGCATATAGGCAATATTAAAAATCAGGGAAAAATTCTTTTGATTGCGGTTTTTGTATATGGACTGGCAACAATTATGTTCGGGCTTTCCAAAATATTTTTAATTTCTTTTTTCGCACTCATGCTAGTAGGGGTTGGGGACAGTATTAGCGCCATAATTAGAAATACAATTCGCCAACTGACAACTCCCGATTACATACGGGGAAGAATGACTTCGGTTAACATGATTTTCTTTATGGGCGGTCCTCAGCTTGGCGAATTTGAAGCAGGAATACTGGCTGCCGCAATTGGCGCTCCCCTATCTGTTGTTGTCGGTGGAATTGGGACAATAATTGTTGTAGGATTAGTTGTATTTAAGATTCCTGTTCTTCGAAAATACTCCGGTGGAAAGTAATTTCTTCAGGAGATAAAATAACCTTTTGAAAATAGCATAAAAAAAAGAAATAAAAGCGCTCCCGATATTGCGCAATAAATAATTTTAAAAGCTTTGTTGTTTATAAGAGCAAGAGCTAAAAAAATAGGAAAAATTACCGACACGTATCTTGGAATTCCGCTTAAAGTTCCTGTTAACGAAGGAATTAATAAGCACAATGTTCCAAATATTAAATAGGAAAAGCGGATTTTTTTCTTCCATGCAGTAAAAAGCAAACTTATTGCCAAAATAAAAAACAAAAGCTCAAAGAGCGCTACCCACCACTCATAAATATTGAGACTTACAGTTGTCAGAATTTTGAAATACCTGAATATTGTTTGAAAAGGAAGTATGACTGCGTCTACGGATCTGCTGTTTTGAAAATTTCCTTGAGCCTTAATAAAATAAAATGGATCTCCCCATTTTTGAAAATTATAAATAATATACGTTATTAAACCTAATGGCGTGATTAAAATTGACAAAAACTTGCTTAAAGATTTATTTTTTTCATGTCTGAAGTATTCATAAATAAGCGAGAGAAATATTGCAATTCCTACAATTCTTGTTGCGCTTAAAAAACCTCCGGCAATTCCCGCCCAGATCCACTTTTTCCGTCTGGCAAAATAAAACGCAAGCATAGATAAAAGTAAAAATAAGCTTTCGGAATAAATTGCTGCATAGAAAAAAGACGCAGGGAAAACCAGAAGAAAAATAATGCTCCAAATCGCAATAGTTTCTTTATAGTCAAGTTTTACTAACTTATAAAAGATAGTCAGAGCGAAAATAAAATATACGCCGACAAGAATACTTCCGGATAAATATTCTGCTGTCAAATAGGGCATACTGCTTGCAAATATTGAGGAAATCAAATGAATCGAAAAAGGAAAAA
Organism: uncultured Gammaproteobacteria bacterium; assembly: GCA_964646925.1. GTDB lineage: Bacteria > Patescibacteriota > Microgenomatia > Levybacterales > UBA12049 > GWB1-37-8. The sequence continues at coordinate 12,958 of CAZYIC010000026.1, read as the reverse complement.
GAGGAAAAAATCCCGCATTTATAGTGTATCCTTTTGCCGCTATTAACAAATAATAGGCCCCGTCAAAATTTGCAAAAGGATATAATAAAAAGTTTGCTAATACAGATCCCTTATCAAGAAAATAAGTATAAAGCGTATATCCGTAACCTGATCTTTGTGGCAAAAGAAATTCCGAAACAAAAAGAGGAATAAAAAGCAGAAGTCTCCAGGCGAAAAATAGAAGAGTTATTGTGATAAAATAGGAACGCATGCTTAGATTATACAATTCGCTAACCAAAAAGAAAGAAGTATTCACCTCCCTTAAGGCAAAACAAGTATCTATGTATGTTTGCGGCATAACCCCATACGACACTACTCATTTGGGACACGCCTTTACCTATGTCTCATTTGATGTTTTGGTTAGGCTTCTCAAATATAAGGGATACAATGTTTTCTATACACAGAATGTGACAGATATTAACGATAGGGATAAAGATATTCTAGAACGGGCCAAACAGCAAAATATGCCGTGGAATAAACTGGCGGATTACTGGACGAAAAAATTCCTTAAAGACATGGAAAAACTTAACTGGGTTAAGCCAACGAATTACCTAAAAGCATCAGACAATATTGATTCAATGATTCGAATCATTGAATCATTGCTAAATAAGAAAATTGCTTATTCCGCCAAATCGGGTGTTTATCTTGAGATATCGAAAATAAAGAATTTTGGTAAGCTTTCCGGATTTACAAAATCGAAAATGCTGAAAATTGCCAAGGATTTTGATGAAGATATTGAAAATCCGGATAAAAAAAATCCTTTAGATATTACTCTTTGGAGAAACGCATCTCAAAATCAGCCCGCACACATACCTTCATTCAAAAGTCCTTATGGATTGGGTAGGCCAGGATGGCATATTGAGTGTTCCGCAATGTCTACGAATACGCTGGGCGGTCAAATTGATATTCATGGGGGCGGAATTGACCTTATTTATCCTCATCACGAAGCGGAAATTGCTCAATCCGAAGGCGCTACCGGCAGAATTCCTTTTTCCAAATTTTGGATACATACGGCTCCTGTTTCCTACAAAGGCGAAAAAATGTCAAAGTCTTTGGGAAATCTGATTATGGTCTCCGATCTTATCAAAAAATATTCTGCGGATACTATTCGCTGGTACCTAATCTCCCGCCATTATAGAAAACCATTCGAATTTTTTGAAAATGATTTGGAAAAAGCAAAAATAGAGTTCTCATCAATTTTAAAATTTGTTAACAATAAAAACAGGAATTCTATTGATGAAGAAATTTTAAGTAAATTTATAAAAGCTTTAGAAGATGACCTTAATACTCCGCTTGCTCTAAGTATTCTTAAAAAATTTTTAAAGAAAATATCATCCTTAACTTTGAAAAAGTCCCTTCTTCTTCTCGGCTTTCATCTCAAAAACGTCTAGTGGTATAATATCGGCGATGAAACACATCTTTTTATTTCTCATAATATTTTCCGTATTCTTTGCAAACGCCGAAATTTCCCTTGCAATAGAAGATCCTTTGAAAACAGCCAATAACAGAATTGGTGTTCACATATTGTTTACCGAAGAGCTTAATTCCGCCAGAGATCTTGTTAATTCAAGCGGCGGAGACTGGGGATACGTTACTATTCCCATTCAGTCCGGAGACAGGGATATGGAGAAATGGCAAAAATTTATGGATAATGCAAAAACACTTCATATAATTCCTATTATCCGCCTTGCGACTGAGGGAAATTATTTTAATACAAGCGTCTGGAGGAAACCGACAAAAGAAGATGTATTGGATTTTGCAAACTTTCTGGATTCTTTGAGCTGGCCTGTAAAAAACAGATATATTATCGTATTCAATGAAGTTAACAGAGGAGATGAGTGGGAAGGAAGTCCTAATCCTGAAGAGTATGCAGATATATTAAATTATGCTTCAGACATATTCAAATCCAAAAATGCTGACTTTTTTATAATTTCCGCGGGACTTGATAATGCTTCCGCAAATGTTCCCGGGAAATCAATTAATCAATATGATTTTATGACCGGTATGAATAGAGCAATACCCGGAATATTTAACAAAATAGACGGCTTGGGAAGCCATTCTTATCCAAATCCCGCATTTTCGCAAGCTCCTTGGGTAATAACAGACAAAAGCATAAGCAGCTTTAAATTCGAAAAAAGTCTTGTTTACGGTCTAAGCGGCAAAAATTTACCTGTTTTCATTACGGAAACCGGCTGGTCGCGTAACAATCTGTCGGAGAATCTAATTTCATCATATTTTGAGTACGCATTTGAATCCGTATGGCTTCGTGATATAGTTGCGGTAACCCCTTTTCTTCTTAGAGCCGGCATAGAACCTTTTTCACAATTTACATTATTAAATGCTGATGGAAATTATAATGATATCTCTTCATCGATTAAAAAGATTTCAAAAACAGAGGGCAAACCCGCAATTAATCCCGGTACAAATTCCGCCTCAAAGCTGCCGGCAGATAATAACAATCTTCCTTTGGAAACTTTTCCCCAAAAGAATCAATACGATAATCCGATATGGGAAAAAACCAATATTATTACTCATTTTCTCAAGTGGTTCTTAAAACTTACAATTTAATTAATTACGGGCAGGATATGTTATAATATGCGTCTACATGAAGATGCTAAATAGCCTCACGCATGGTGAGATAACAATTCAACAATCAATATCTATAATAAAGAAATTTTTAGAAGAAAAGCCGGATGCGGAATATAGCCTTGTAATCGGAACCGATTCTCATGAAAAAAATACCCAAAATTACCCCAACGGCACAAAAACCATAAATTTGGTAACAGCTGTTTTGGTTCACAGGAAGGGATTCGGAGGGAAATATTTTTGGAATAGAAAATTCATTTCAGATGTCCACAATCTTAGGGAAAAAATTTATGCCGAGACATTGGAATCTCTTAATTTTGCTTTATTTTTCGTTCCAATATTGAGAAAAGAACTAAATGGAGACTATCCTACCTACAATCTTGAAATTCATATAGATGTAGGAGAGCATGGAGATACGAGGGATATGATCAAAGAAGTTGTCGGAATGGTTACGGGAAATGGTTTCGTAGCCAAAACAAAACCCGAAGCTTACGGAGCATCTTATGTGGCGGATAAACACACGTAAACGAAAGTTAAAAGTTAAAAGTGAAAAGTTAAAAGTTGCTAAAAAATTAGAGTGGGAAGACGCCAGCGAAATTAAATTAGACATAGAACACATACTTAAAACCTTAAGCTTTCCGAATATTGATGCTTCGAGGATTTTCTGCTTCAAAACAGTAGGATCCAAATCAAGAGCCTATGCAAGAATTTGGGCAATGCCAAAGATATTTCAAAGAGCTTTAAATATTCAACCGGCTTACATAATAGAGGTTCTGTCCAAGTATTATGATAAATTAGACGAGGACTCGAAAAAAAAGGTGCTAATTCACGAGCTTTTGCATATTCCCAAAAATTTTTCCGGCTCCCTTCTTCCTCATCGCAGTCACCACAGACACCTGCAGTCGGAAGTTAATCGATTGTTCAAAGAATACAAAAAATTGAAAGTTGATAGTTGAAAATTGAAAATTAAATATGGTTACAATTATTCATGGCGACGACGCAGCCGCATCTAGAAACTACTTCTTAGAGATAAAACAAAAAGAAAAGGATAGTGTTTCTTTTGATGGCGATAGAGTTACAATAACTGACCTGGTGCAGAATATTGAGGGTTCCGGACTTTTTAGCGATGCAAAAACCATTTTCATAGAAAATCTTTTAACAAAACGCAAGAGAACCGATAAGGATGTGAAAGAAATCTTAAATTTTATAAACAAAAACTCTAAGGAGTTTAATTTTGCTCTATGGGAATCAAAAGAAATTTTAAAAAGGGATTTAAACTTTTTTAAAGAAGCTGCGGCAAAAATCTTCAAGTTACCAAAAAATATTTTTTTATTTTTAGACAATTTAAAACCTAATAATGCAAAAACCATGCTTAATCTTTTTCACCAAGCTTTGGCTAGCGGTATTAAGGAAGAGCTAATTTTATTTATGATACAAAGGCAAATCCGCTTGCTGTTGACTTTATCCGATCCGGGTGAAGAAACAATCGACGAAGTTTCCCGTCTTGCCCCATGGCAAATGAGTAAATTACAAGCGCAAGCTAGTTTGTTTGATATTTCAAAATTGAAAAATATTTATAAAAAACTATACGAGATTGAACTTGGTCAAAAAACCGGCAGTCTGCCTTTGTCACTCTCCCAATCCATTGACTTTTTATTACTGGAAATATAAAATATTTTAATGACAGTTAACCCCTCAATTTTCAAATCCTATGATATAAGAGCCGTTTACCCCAGAGATTTTGATGAAAAAGTAGTGTATGTCATATCACAAGCCTATATTAAGCTTTATAAGCCTAAAATAGTTGTCCTGGGTCGGGATGTTCGTGAATCGGGTGAAAGCCTGTTTAACTCAGCTCTGAGGGCATTTTTAGACGCAGGGGTTAATGTAATTAATATAGGAATTGTCTCAACAGACATGTTTTATTTTGCAGTAGGATCCCTTCCTGTTGATGGGGGAATTACAATTTCAGCGTCGCACAATCCTAGAGAATACAATGGGATGAATTTTTGCAAAAAAGGCGCTGACCCAATTTCTTCAGAAAACGGACTCTACGACATAAGGGATCTGGTTATTAAAGATCAATCCCCTATTGCGTCGCTGAAAAAAGGAACAGTTGAGAAAAGAGATATAACCGGGAAATTTTTAGAAATGGCTACATCGTATATTGATTTATCTATCCTAAAATCCGTGAAACTCGTTGCGAACGGTAATTTCGGCTTAGACGTAAGGCTTTTGAAAAAAGCTGTCGCTGATTATAAATTACCAATCGATATTGTTCCTCTTAATGAAAACCCCGATGGAACTTTTCCCAAAGGCCCTCCCAATCCCCTTCTTCCTGAAAATAGGCGTGAATTTCTGGATTTAATTATTAAAGAAAAGGCAAATCTTGGAGTTTCATGGGATGCTGATGGGGACAGATGTTTTTTTGCAGATGAAAAAGGAAACTTTATTGAAGGATATTTTATAACAGCAGTTTTAGCAGAAGATTTACTAAAAAAATACCCCGGCTCAAAAATAATTATTGATCCCCGTCTTACTTGGGCAACAATAGAAGCAATTACCAAAGGAAAAGGAATACCAATAATAAGTAAACCCGGCATGACGGTTATAGCAGGAAGGATGAAAAAGGAAGATGCGGTTTTTGGCGGAGAATTGTCATCGCATTTTTATTTTAAAAACAATTTTTATAGAGATAACGGTCTAATTCCTCTATTTTTAATACTTGAAATGATGGCAAAGTACAACAAAAAGCTTTCTGAACTTACTGAACCATTTACTTCCAAATACTTTTCTCCCGGGGAATTAAATTTTGAAACTGAGAAAAAAGATCAAATAATAACTACTTTTGAAGAAAAATTTAAAAAAGGTAAAATAGAACATATTGACGGACTTTCTGTTGAATATAAGGATTGGAGGTTTAACCTTCGCAAATCAAACACTGAGCCTTTGCTAAGGCTGAACCTTGAAGCAAGATCAAGAGAACTGATGGAGCAAAAAAAGGAAGAACTCGTCTCCCTAATCAAATCCCTATCTCGGTAACCACCGGGATCCCCTTGATAAATTTCCTAAATATCTTAATAATAGTTATATGGGTAACTCCAGAAATATTATAGACTTCTCGCATCTGCATAGATTTGGCATAGATGAAATTGGGGAAAAAGCCCATCAGATTGGTACACTGAAACATTTGGGAATTTCTATTCCCGACGGATTTGCAATACGCGTCTTTGAACACCTGTCCTTAGAATTAATTAAGGAAATACATCAAGCTTACGGAAAACTTTCAGGCATACTTAAAGAAGAATCTGTAAACATATTCACCTCATATCTCAGTAACAAATCCGTTATGTTTCCGGACATTAAGGGAGATGCGAATCTTATCCATAAAGTAAAGACAATTTTACTGTCCCAAACAGAAAAAACAATTACAATAATCGTTCAAAAAAATATTAAGCCGGAAACAAAAGGCGTGATTTACACGATTAACCCGCCAAAAGAATTGGAACATGTAGCCTGTAAAATACAGAAACATTTTTACTTTCCCCAAGAAATTAATTACGCTGTTAAAAAAGGCAAAACGTATATAACAAGCGTAAAACCCTTAACAAATCTGCCCAAAGCGTTTATCAGGAAAATATTGGCTCAGGGAATTTCTATTAAAGAAGGAATCGCTACCGGGCCGGCAAGGATACTTTTGGATCAAGATTTCACAAAAATAAAAAACGAAGAGATTCTCGTACTTTCCAAGTTCAATCTAGCGATGTTTACAAAAATAAAAAAAGCAAAAGCAGTAGTTTCAGATTCGGCAATACTCAGCAATCGTGATAAAATGATTTACAAAAGACTTTTGCAGATTCCATCCATTCATAATGCGAAAAATGCAACTAAAAAACTTTATAACGGAAATATTATTACTGTTAACGGAGCAACAGGAGAGATATATTCGGGCGGATTAATATAAAAATATGACTAAAATAAAAGAAATTAGCGCTTCCGAAATTCTTAATTCCAGAGGATTTCCGACTGTTGAAGCAACTGTTTTTTTGAATAACGGGAAAGTTGGCACCGCTTCATGTCCCGAGGGATATCTAACAGGAGACTACGAGGCTTTGGATCTAAAGGATCATGATGAAAAACGCTTTGAAGGCAAAGGAGCGCTAAAAGCTGTTAACAATATAAAAAGTTCTATCGCCCCGGCGCTGATTGGAAAAGACGCGGAGCATCAGGGCGAATTAGACAGAATTATGATAGATCTTGACGGCACGCAGAACAAGTCACGTCTCGGCGCAAATGCTATTTTGGCCGTTTCCATGGCTATTGCGAAAGCGGGAGCGGAAAGCTCTGCTCTTCCGCTTTTTCTCTACCTAAGACAGTTCATAAAAAAAGATCATGCTTTTATCAAAATACCCGTGCCGATTCTCAATCTTATAGACGGTGAAAGAAAAGATAATGCTATTGCGGATTTCCATGAATTCTTGATTGTTCCCGCTTCATCTAAGCCATATACGGAATCTATTCAAATCGGTGAAAATATCAATAAATATTTAACTAAGATTCTTGAGTCAAAAAATTCGGGTTTAACGACCAACAGAGAGGCTTTTTCCCTCATACAGCAGGCTGTTGAAAGCGCACATTTTAGACTGGGCTTCGATGTTTTTTTCGGACTCAACAGTAAGGCCACGACTTTTTTCAAAGACGGAAAATACCGCATCAAAGACAATCCAACCGCCCTATCTTCAAAAGATCTTGTCAGCTATTATGAAGAATTAAACAACAGTATTCATCTTTTATATTTGGAGGATCCTCTTGATCAGAATGATTGGGAGGGATGGAATCTTCTTTTTGAAAAGCTATCTAAAACTTCTATAATTGCCGGCGGAGATTTAATAGCAACAAATCCTTACAGACTGCAAATGGCTCTTGATAAAAAAACCGTGAACGGCATTGTTATAAAACCAAGTCAGATAGGAACGGTAATTGAATCCTTGGCGATTGCCGAGGCTGCCAAAAGCACCGGACTTAAAATAATCGTTTCTCACCGCAGTAATGAAACGAATGATGATTTTATATCGGATTTTGCGGTCGCGGTTGATGCGGATTATATAAAAATCGGAAATTTAGCAAGAGGGGAAAATATTGCAAAATATAATAGACTCTTGCAGATAGAAAACCAATTAAAGATTCTATGAGTAAATTGATTTTAGTCAGACATGGGGAATCTTTATGGAATGAGAAAGGCTTGTGGACTGGCTGGACAGATATTGGATTATCTGAAAAAGGAAAAGAAGAAGCAAGGCTTGCCGGAGAAAAATTAAAAGGTATGTCTATTGATTTAGCATATACTTCTCCCTTATTAAGGGCAAAACAAACACTTGGTGAAATAAAAAACGTATTAGGTCTTGTTGATCTTCAAACGATTGAAAATGCGGCTTTAAACGAAAGAAATTATGGAATTTACACCGGAAAAAATAAGTGGGAAATTCAAAAAGAAGTAGGAGAAAAGCAGTTTCAAAAAATAAGAAGAGGTTGGGACATACCGATTGAAAACGGAGAAAGCTTGAAAGATGTTTACGCAAGAGTAATTCCTTATTATCAAACAGAGATTTTGCCAAAGCTAAGGGAGGGGGAAAATGTTTTGATTGTTGCCCACGGCAATAGTTTGCGGGCTTTATCCAAGTTCATTGAGAGTATTTCTGACGCTGATGTTGAAAAGCTTGAAATCCCAACCGGTGAAGTCTTAACCTACGATATTTAAACGTGAAATAACAACACAACCTCTCCCCTCGGCAATATTTTTTGAAAGTGTACGATAGATTCCGAAATTTTTTCCCTTCTTATTTCTTCATGTATCTTTGTTAATTCGCGGCAAATAACAATATCCATATTCCCAAAAACTTCTTTCAATTCTTCTAGTGTTCGAAGGAGCTTATGCGGAGCTTCAAATATAATAATCGTTGTCTTGATGATTCGAATCGTCAAAGCAATGTTTTGAAAGAATGTTTTTCTGTGACCCGGTTTTTTTGGAGGATAACCGGCGAATAAAAATTTATCTGTAGGCAAGCCTGAAACAATAAGAGCGGTAACAACCGAGGATGGTCCAGGGATTGACTCTACTTTGATTCCTTCTTTAATACACTCCCTAACCAGCTTGAATCCCGGATCCGAAATCAATGGCGTTCCCGCATCAGATACCAAAGCAATATTTAATCCGTTTTTCAATGCGCTAATTATCTCCGGGATCCTTTTCGCTTCGTTTTGCTCGTAGTAAGAAACGAGCCTAGACCTCTGAGGTTGCATGCCTGTAACCTCTGAGGTCGGTATAATTTTGCCCAGAAGAATACTTGTTTTTCGCGTATCCTCACAGGCAATTGCATCAACTTTTTTTAAAATATCAACTGCCCGTAAAGTAATATCTTGTAAATTTCCAATCGGAGTAGCCACCACATAAAGAATTCCCATAAAATTAGAGAATTTTTACGATAATAAATCCGCCTATAAGAAGAGCCATAAATGTAAGAGAAAATATGTCGAAGTATTTCTCTATCAAATTAGAAACTTTGTTTCCAAATATTCTGAGTATTACAGCAACTGCAAAAAATCTCCCTGCTCTTCCCAAAAAAGAACCGATAACAAACTCGCTTATAGAAACATTGAAAATTCCTCCCGCTATGGTAAACATTTTGTATGGTATCGGCGTAAATGCGGCGGTAAAAACCGCTAAGAAGGTATTTCGATCATATTTGCCTTGAACAACTTCAAAGAATTTGCCAAGATGGTAAAAATTAATAATCGGCTTTCCAACACTTTCATAAAGCCCAAGACCTATGTAGTAACCCAATAATCCTCCTAAAACAGATCCTACAGTAGCTAAAGAGGCAAATAGCCACCACTTATATCTATGCGCCACAGTCATTGCGATAAGAAGAACGTCAGGGGGGATAGGAAAGAAGGAACTTTCTGCAAAAGCAAGAACAAATAGGGAGGGTTTTGCATATTTTGTTTTAGACCAGTGAATTGTCCAGTCGTACATTTTGCGCATCATTCGGCTTGGAAGAAGAAGAGTCCGAAGAAACGGAGATAGGCTGTTTGTTATCCTCATCAATTAATCATATCAGAATTTCCTGACAATTCCAACAGCTTTGCCTTGTATTGTAAGAGAGTTTGGATAAATTGGTGCCATTTCCGCATTAGCAGGTTTCAATATTATTTTTCCGTTTTCATTATAAAATCTTTTTAAAGTTGCTAAATTATTATCGACAAGAGCAACAACTATGTCTCCATTGATTGCTACATTTGTTCTTTCTATTACTACGTAATCTCCGTCAAAAATTCCGTCCTCAATCATAGAATTTCCCTTTACCTCTAAAACGTAAGCTGTTCTTTTGCCGGAAATCATCGAAGAAGATACGTGAAAGGTGGCGTTAGGATCGCTATGTGGTTCTAGGGGCATTCCCGCAGCAATATACCCCATTAAAGGCAGTTCAATAGACGGACTGCCTCCCAAAAGTGAAATTGTCGGATCCAGAATTTTAAGCACCCTGGTGTTTCCGTCGACTTTCTGAATGTAGTTCTTATCAACTAAAGTTTTGATTAGTCCATGTACTGTAGAATTGCTCTTGTGTCCCGTAGCTTGCGCAATTTCGGAAAGCGTTGGAGAATACCCGAATTGTCTCTGGAATTGCGCAAGAAATTCTAAAATTGCTCTTTCCTTTTTGTAAATTACTCCCGGCATAAATTAAAGATGTCATCCTGAGTGAAACGAAGGATCTAGATTCTTCGACTTCGTCTCAGAATAAAACATGTGTATGTTTATTTTATACGAAATATTCCAGTATTTTGTCAAGAGGTCAAAATACATCACTTCGCAGATCCTCCTAAAGCCGCAGCATGAGCCGCGCTATGAATAATAGGTAAGGTAAATGCTAAGACTAGGAGGATCAAGATGTCAAATTCATACAAACGTATGGTAAAATAGATCACTATCAATCTCATATGAGGCTTAAATTAATATCCGATTTTAAACCGACAGGCGATCAGCCTCAGGCAATAGAAAAACTGGTTAACAACATTAATAATAATGTTAAAAATCAAGTTCTTCTTGGTGTTACCGGAAGCGGTAAGACTTTCACAATGGCTAATGTTATTCAAAAAATCCAAAGACCAACTTTGGTAATTTCTCACAATAAAACTCTGGCAGCGCAGCTTTATCAGGAATTCAGGGATTTTTTTCCGGAAAATGCTGTCTCCTACTTCGTGTCATACTATGATTATTATCAGCCTGAAGCATATATTCCCCAATCCGATACTTATATAGAAAAGGAGGCTGAGATCAATGAAGAAATTGATAAACTAAGACTTTCCGCAACTGCTAATCTTTTAACCCGTAAAGATGTAATTGTAGTTGCATCGGTTTCCTGTATTTACAATTTGGGCTCCCCTGTTGAATACGGAAAATTTGTCCTGGAGCTTAAACCCGGAATGAAAATTGACCAGAAATCGATCATGATCCGCCTGACGGATCTTCAATACGAACGCAACGAATACGCTTTTGAAAGAGGAAGCTTCAGGGTTAGAGGCGAAACAATCGATCTTTTTCCGGCTTACAAAGATACGGGCATAAGAATTGAACTTAGAGACAACAAGCTTATTAACCTTTCTGAATTCAGTCCCTTAACCGGGGATACTATTTCCATTTTGAAGAACACGGTAATATATCCGGCAAAACACTACATGACTGATCCGCAAACCTACAGTAATGTTTTTCCTATAATCCGGGCGGATATGGAAAAACAAGTTGCAAAATTAAAAAATCAAGGCAAAACTTTGGAAGCGCACAGACTTGAGCAGAGGACGAATTTTGATTTGGAAATGATTAAAGAAGTAGGATACGTAAATGGAATTGAGAATTATTCAAGGTACTTTGATGGAAGATCACCGGGCCAGCCGCCTTATACCTTACTTGATTATTTCAGTCACGCAGCAAAAGATTTTCTGACTATTATTGACGAGTCCCATATAACACTGCCACAACTAAGAGGCATGTACAATGGTGATCAGTCAAGAAAAAACACGTTAATTGACTATGGATTCCGTCTCCCGTCAGCTCTAGATAACCGGCCTCTTAAATTTATGGAATTAATGCAAAGACTCAATAAGATAATTTATGTCAGCGCTACCCCCGATGAATATGAAATGTCACTATCGACCTCAGAGGTCGGAGGCACGGGACCTCAGAGGTCGGAATCTGCAATTGTCGAACAGCTTATCCGCCCGACTAATCTTGTTGACCCAAAAGTAATAATCAAACCAACAAATGGCCAAATCTTCGACCTTATTGACGAAATCAACAAAAGAGTTGCAAAAAAACAAAGAATTTTGGTTACCACCTTAACCAAAAGAATGGCCGAAGAATTATCATCATATCTCGAAGAACAAAATATCAAAGTAGCATATCTACATTCAGATATCCAGACTCTGGAAAGACAGGATATTCTAGATAGATTAAGACGTGGAGAATATGATGTATTGGTTGGGATTAATCTTCTTCGTGAAGGGCTGGATTTACCTGAGGTATCTCTGGTTGCAATTTTGGACGCGGACAAGGAAGGGTTTTTACGAAGCCGTACCTCACTAATCCAAACTATGGGAAGAGCAGCTCGGCATATTGATTCTCAAGTTATTATGTATGCTGACAATGTTACCAAATCAATGAAAGCTGCAATTGATGAAGTTGAAAGACGGAGAAATATTCAGCTTGCATATAATAAAAAAAATAATATTACCCCAAAGGGAATTAAGAAAAAAATAAAAGCAAGACTTGTTGAAGAAGACACTTTAAAAAATAAAAATGAAGACTTAAATTATCTGCTAACTCTTTCGAAAAAAGAGGTTATATTGCCTGATGAAAAAGATGATTTAATTAAAAGATTAAGGAAAGAAATGAAAACTGCAGCCCAAAATCTCTATTTCGAAAAAGCCGCCTATCTTCGCGACCAAATCAAACTCCTCAAAACCCGCTGATGTTTTTGATAAGTTCAATGCTTTGAACTTCATTTCCATTCAATATTACCGATACCGCATCGATTCTAAGACTTTCCGGAAGGTTACGGTGCGTTAATTTATAATATTGAGCTGTTTTGATTAATGATTTTAATTTCCAATAAGTTATTGCTTCCAAAGGACTGCCGAACTGATTTGACGTTCTGGTTTTTACTTCAATAAATACTAAAACTTTGTTGTTATTTTTTGCTTCCTCGACACCAATAATGTCAAGCTCCTGTATAAGTCAAGGACTTTTGCGACATACCTCCTTTCTCAAGAAAATATTGCA
>CAZYIC010000025.1:0-16440 GCA_964646925.1 uncultured Gammaproteobacteria bacterium | reverse complement strand
CAGCTCTCATTTCTTGCGATCCGTAACGCCAGGTAAAAGGGGAAAGGTAAGTTGAATAATCAAATCTTTTCATCTTAGAACTTGATGATTTCATCGCGTTTTGCTCCTGTTGAAATATACTTTATCGGAGTTTTTGTTAATCGTTCTATTTCTTTTAGATATTTTTTTGCTTCGATAGGTAAATCTTTATATTTAGTAATTCCTTTGGTTGGCTTTTGCCAGCCTTTAAAAGTTTTGTAAACAGGTTTTACTTTGGATAAAAAATTGGCGTCCCCGTCGTAATATGAAACTTTTTTGCCTTTTAAAACATAATGTGTGCAGATATTTATTGTTTTAAAACTATCCAAAACATCCAATTTAGTAATTGCGAGTTCTGTGATTCCATTAATTTCGCAAGCAAATCGGATAAGTTCCGCGTCGAACCAGCCGCACCTTCTTGGCCTGCCTGTAGTTGCGCCGAATTCTATGCCAATAGTTCTTAATTTTTCTCCGGTTTCGTCTAATAATTCTGCGGGAAAAGGTCCTCCTCCGACTCTTGTTGTATATGCTTTAGCGACCCCTATTACATTGTTAAGTTTTTTTGGCGGAATTCCCGCGCCTGATGTGACTCCTCCTGCAAGAGTCGTAGATGCTGTAACAAAAGGATAAGTTCCCCAATCATTATCCAAAAAAACTCCTTGTGCTCCTTCCAAAAGCAGATGTTTTTTTTGCTTAATAGCTTTTTGGATTGTGGGAAAAGGCTCTTTAATAAATGGCAATAATTTTTTAAATAAACTAAGAATATTTTTTTCTATTTCTGTCTGAATAAGAGGGTTTTCTCCAAGCGCTTGAAGGATCTTATTTTTAACCGATAACTGTACTTCTAATTTTTCGCTTAATTTTTTTTTGTCAAAAAGATCAATAATTCTGATTCCGTTATAACTAACTTTATCTGCATATGTGGGTCCAATGCCCCGGCCTGTTGATCCGGTTTTTCCATTTCCCTTTGCTGTTTCATACACTTTTTCCAAAAGCTTATGATAGGGCAAAATAATATGGCAACGTGGAGAAATAATCAGCCGGTTGACAATGTTTATTCCTGCTTTTTTCAGCATTTCAATTTCATTGACAAGGATTTCAAGATCCAAGACTACCCCATTTGAAATAATTGATTTTGATTTTTTCTGAAAAATTCCGGATGGAACAAGATGTAAGGCAAATTTTCCAAATTTATTTATTACGGTGTGGCCTGCATTATTTCCTCCGTGGTAGCGGATAATGCAATCTGCTTTTTGAGAAAGATAATCAATGATTTTTCCTTTTCCCTCGTCTCCCCATTGAGCGCCAATTATAAGCGTTACTGCCATAACCTGGAATATTGTAAAGTAGGCGGATGGGAAAAGCAAGAATCAAAGTGGTAGAATACGGGAGAGGTAAATATGGATGAAGTTTCGCAAATTAGAGAAAGAATAGACATAGTATCTTTTATCTCGGAATACATTCCGCTGAAGAAAATGGGGAGGAATTTTAAAGCGAATTGTCCTTTCCATAACGAAAAAACTCCGTCTTTTGTTGTTTCTCCTGAGCGTCAAATTTGGCATTGTTTTGGAGGATGTGGCAAGGGAGGGGATGTTTACTCATTTTTAATGGAATATGAAAATCTGGAATTTGTCGAAGCGCTAAGGATTTTATCAAAAAGAACAGGAATAGCTCTTGCGGAATCAAATTTTCAGGTAGGCCTATCTTCAAAAAAGGAAATAATTTATAAATTAAATAAATCTTCCTTGGAATTTTACCATTATGTATTGACAAAACATCCGGTCGGAAAAAAAGCACTTTCTTATCTTACGGGGAAAAGGAAAATGGATATAAGACTAATAGAAACCTTTATGCTTGGTTTTTCTCCAAAAGAAGGTGCTTCTCTATCTAATTATTTAATAAATAAGAAAAAATACAAAAAGGAAGATCTGATAGAAGCTGGGTTGGCATTCTATGCGGGTGGGAGAGTCATGGATTTTTTCAGAAACCGAGTAATGTTTCCTCTTTTTGATCACAGAGGAAATGTTGTAGGTTTTTCCGGCCGGGCAATTGACGAGCCATATGATGGAGGAAAGTATATAAATACAAGAGATACGATTGTTTATCATAAAGGCAGTATGTTTTTTGGCTTAAATACCGCAAAAGAAGAAATAAAGAAAATGGACAAAGCAATTATTCTTGAGGGAGAGCTGGATGTTATTTCGTGTTTTAGTCAGGGAATAAAAAATGTAATTGCTGTAAAAGGAACGGCTTTGACAGACGATCAAGTTGCGCTTATTAGCCGATTTACAAATAATATTTGTTTATCTTTTGACACGGACGATGCGGGATATACGGCCACAAAAAGAAGCTTAGGAGTCTTAGAGAAAAAAGGAATAAATATAACTATTTGTGTATTTGAAAAAGCTAAAGATGCTGATGAAGCAATTAAAAATGATCCGGTTAGCTTCAAAAAATCAATTAAGAACGATATTTCGATATATGATTATTTTTTTTCCAAAATGTTTTCCGATTTTGACAAAAATAAGGTTGAGGGAAAAAGAAAAATAACCGATGAAATTTTGCCGATGCTTGGAAGGATTCAAAATGCAATTATAAAAGAGCATTATCTGAAAAAATTAAGCATGGAATTAGATATTTCCTTAGATTCTCTTTTCAAGGAAATAGAAAGAAGCGAAAAAAAAGAAATTGTAAAAGGTAGCGTTTTTGTTGCAAAAAATCCGCCGGCCGGCGGAAAAAAATCAAGAACGGAAATACTTGAGGATTATCTAATGTCGCTTATGATTCAATATGAAAATCCCAAACCGATTTTACAAAATTGTTTATCAGTTCTTAAAGACTATGAATTTAAGACGGTTTCCTACAAAAAGATAATTGATCATCTGTCCAACTATTTCAAAGAAAACAACGTATTTAAAAGCAGTGATTTTTTAAATATTCTTCCCAAAGAACTAACAAGCTCCTTTGATGCTTCGTATCTATTTCCTTTGCCTAAATTTGAGACGATTGCCCTATACGAGAAAGAAACAGAAAAAGTAGCAAGAGAAATGAGGGCATTATTCTTAAAAAACAGAATAAAAGAAGTTTCTTTTAATTTGAAAACGAAAGAAAAAGATGAAGATATTAAGAAAATAGCAGATTTAGAAAAAGAATTAGCTATGATCATCGGCCTTTTACGTAATCCCAGAATATGGTAAAATAGATCGTTTTGAATAAATTTATGAAACGTAAAAATAAAACTCCGGATATGCTCACAGATATTGTCGTAGGAGCTAAAAAAAGAGGTTATATCACTCAGGATGAGATTCTTTTGATCTTCCCAAGACCTGAGGAGCACTTGATTGAGCTTGACCATCTGTACGATAAGCTCTTGAATTCCGACATTGATGTTTTTGAATCTGTTGCTAAAGATCAGGATGCGGACAATAAGCCGATGGAAGCATTGGAAAAAGAACTGGAAGCGCTAACCGTTCTAACAGAAGGTACGGTTTCCGATCCTGTGAGAATGTATCTTAAGGAAATAGGCAGAATTCCTCTTCTTAAATTTGATCAGGAAATAGATTTGGCCAAAAAAGTTGAAAAAGGTGACAAGGGAGCAAAGAAAATACTTACCACTTCAAATCTAAGATTAGTTGTCTCAATTGCCAAGAAATATGTTGGGAGAGGTCTTACGCTTTTGGATTTGATTCAAGAAGGAAATCAAGGCTTGATCAGAGCCGTAGAGAAGTATGACTGGAGAAGGGGTTATAAATTTTCAACTTATGCGACTTGGTGGATCCGTCAGAGCATCACTCGGGCTATTGCGGATCAAGCAAGAACAATCAGAATTCCGGTTCATATGGTTGAGAATATTAATAGATTTCTAAGAACTTCTCGAAAACTCATGCAGGAGTTGGGACGTGAACCAACACCCGAAGAAGTTGCAAAAGTATTGGGAATAGAACCGGATAAAGCTTTGGAGATTATAAAAATTTCTCAGGAGCCGGCCTCTTTGGAAACTCCTGTCGGGGATGAAGATGATTCAAGACTTGGAGATTTTATTCATGACGCAGCGGCTCCGACCCTTTTTGATTCAGCAAGCAGAGAGCTTTTGAAGGAGCAAGTCGAAGGAGTGCTTCTGACTTTGTCGGATCGGGAACGCAGAGTTTTGGAGGAACGGTTCGGTCTTAAAGACGGCAAGCCAAAAACTCTTGAGGAAGTCGGGCGCATGTTTGCGGTAACCCGGGAAAGAATACGTCAAATCGAAGCAAAAGCTCTTCGCAAACTTCGCCATCCCTCCCGAGGCAACAAACTGCGCGACTACCTGGGAGAGTAATTTCTTACGAGGTGATTTATAAGTTTGACAATTCTTCTTCGAGTTTTTTTACGTTTTTGATTACGATAAACTGTCCATTTTTGCCAACTGCGCCGGACTTGGCAAGTTTCTCAATTTCCTTACTGGTAGTTTCACGAGATGTTCCAATATATGAGGCAATATGAGAATGAGTAAGTTTTAGGCCGATAGTTACGTTATTTATTTTTTTTGAGGGTAGGCTAAAGTTCTCGGCTAAATAAAGCATAAATAGAACAAGTCTTTTATAGGCGTTTTCAAATGACAAATTCTCAACTCTTAAGCTAAGTCCAAAAAGTCCCCGTGCAAAACGGGTTGTTAGATCGAATAGAACATCCGGCTCATTCTTTATAAATTCAAGCACTTCATCAACGGGTTTCCGTTTGATTTCAATGTCGGATAGAGCTTCAAAATTAAAAGGATTATTAACTTTAGCAAAAACAATCATTACCGGAAAATAGGATGCAGGTCTAAAAATATGGACTGTTGTTTCCTGTCCGTCTTTTGTAATAGAGTACTGGCGCACATAGCCGTTTTTAAGATAAAATATCCAGTGTATAGAATCATCTGCTCTGATAAGCACCTCGCCTTTTTTATAGCGAATCGTCTCAGTATCTGAAAAGAAATCTTCAATTTTTTTTCTTGATCTGCTTTCCATCGTTAGATTGCAAAATAAACGTTCTTATTGTAGCATAAAAGCAGATTAATTTTTATGAACCCAGTTTTTGAGAGAGCTATTTTTGCAGGCGGATGTTTTTGGTGTACGGAAGAGATATTCAAAAGATTAAAAGGAGTAATTTCAGTTATACCGGGTTATTCCGGGGGAAATATTGAGAAACCTTCATATGAGCAAGTTTGTTCCGGAATCACTAACCACGCAGAAGCAATTCAAATAGAATTTGACCCGGAAATAATTTCCTATGAGAAACTTCTGGAAGTTTTTTTCGCAACCCATGATCCAACAACCCTAAATAGACAAGGCACAGATATCGGCACTCAATATAGATCAATAATTTTCTATCGTGATGAAAAACAAAAAGAAACTGCAGAAAAATTAAAACAGCCCAACTTTGTTACGGAAATAATTCCTTTTAAAAATTTCTACAAAGCAGAAGACTATCACCAAAATTATTATGAGAAGAATAAATTAAACAACTCCTACTGCGCAATGGTTATCGACCCAAAAATCAGAAAATTAATGCAAGATTTTGCAGAAGAGATTAAAGAAGAATATAGGTAGATATTCAAACAATGTTTGCTCTGAATCAGGTTTGCACTAATCAAGCGTTAAACCCGTAACTGCTCCCGACACTCTCTTATTTCTGTAATTTTTCTAGCTTTCTTTGATACCTAATGAAAGTGTTTTCCATTATCTTAGAAAAATCAACATCATACTTATTTGCTAATGCAATTAAAGTAAATAAGATGTCTCCAAATTCCTCCTCAATATTGCCATGGTCGGCTTGGGCTTTTTCACCGGATCCTTTTTGCCTGTCTTCTTCTTTAACAGTTAATGCTTCGCCTAACTCCCCAACCTCTTCGACCAAGTGAATATATTGAACATATGAAGACCAGCTAAATTTGAATCTTTTAACTATTTTTGCAACTTCTCTTTGATATTCCTCTAAAGTTTTAGTGTCCATATCTGTTTGATATCTTCCTCTGAAACAGATTAATGTAACTCCTTTAAAATAACTTGTGATATATTAAGCGCCAACTGGCTCCCCCTAAAGGACTTATTCATTAACCGAAAGATTGAGTTTGATTATAGCTTAGAAGAATTGAAAATTCTATATTCTAATCTCAATTTACATCAACAACAATTTATTTAACCACGATATTGTTAGTTCTGGTAGATTTTGCCTAAAGATTCCTTAGTTGCCTATTCAAATTTCTCAAGAAGTCTTTCAACTATTTTTACGCCATTTTTGAAAGTTGATGGCAAAAATTCTGTTTGCGGTTCATTATCATACCTTAATCCTCCTGCACCATTATTAAGTAGCTTTAATTCCTTTATGGTTTTAAGTTCTTCATCTGAAAACTTACCATACTTTCCAGCAAGCAACTCTTTATCGTGAGTATAAAGAGGTTCTTGACCAGTTTCCTTTTTAAGGACTGCTTTAATAGCTAGTTCAAACGCATGAGATAGTAAATAATATGATGCTTCCCAAGAGCCTACTCTTGAATTGGTAATCTCATTTAATGTCTTTGCTCCATTTAAAAAAATAACTGCTTTTCTAGCGAGAGGTGGATAGTGTTCTAGCGGTAAGTTTTTCATGGTGAATTACTGACGATGAGTATGACAAGTTCTATCAGTCGTTTCGTGAGCAGATAGCAGATATTGATACCCGCCTTGCCATGCTTCAAGAAGCCGAAGACAACTACTACATCACGGCTAAATATCTGTTAGAACTGTCAAATCGGGCTTATGAGTTATTCAAAAGTTCAGAAGTTGAGGAAAGAAGGCAGTTAATTAAGCTCGTACTATCGAACCTTAGAGTAGAAGGTAAATTAGTCAGATATGACGGGCTAAAACCCTTTGATACAATACTAAATTACGCAGATAATCAACTATGGCTCCCTAACCCTGAGATTCTTAGAGCTACGATTGAAAAGATATTAAGGGCTTTTGAAAACTTAACTCAAACAGAATTATTAAAGGTTTGTTGGCATTATCTACAAACCAGGTAAAATGACTGAGCTCCCGGATTTTCAGTTCCAAATAAGTCGGAATTTGTCTTTGTCCAAACAGCGATACCGTTTTTCTTATTAAGAATAAATAGATTTATGTCCGTTCCCATCTGGTCTAAGCCATTATACAGGGCCACAACTCTATCTCCTGAGTTTTTAACTATATTCCATGGTTCACCTTTAGCTGTGCCTACTTCAACTGACGCACGAGTTAAGAAGTATAGCTTATCACCTTCAATTTCTATCGCAATTTTATCTGTACCTTTGTTTAATTCGCCATACACGCCTTTTTCAATAGCATTATTACCACCATGAATAAATGTGCTTATCAAAGACTCACAACTAAACTGCGTTTCAGAAACAGGTTTCATCGTATAGGGAAACTGTAGTTTTATTTTTGCAGGTTTAAGATAGTAGGTAGCAACTCCAACTATGGCAGAAACAATCAGTATTAATAATACTTGTTTTCTTAGTAAATAAAGTTTTTGAATTATTGTTCTCATTATATCTGCTGATTTTAGATAGAAAATTTACCTACCTGAATAATTGGTTTATACCTTAGGTAATTTAATTTTTCAGTTAATCTTTCATTTATCTCATAAACTTCTTTATGAAGCTTATTAATAAAATCTCTATTACGCTCTCCTCCGTCTTTATCATTATACAGAATATTCATCATTCGAGGATTATTGACAAGATGCATTAAATCATCTCCAAGTTTTTTATCGAATGAATCCACCTTAAGAATATCTAGTGTCAATTTAGCGGTTTCCTCGTAACCAAGAGGTTGCTCAAAATTTCTTAGCTTCAACCAATTGCAATAATTTAGCGCTCTTTCTGCAATTTCTCTTATTTCTAAATTCCGCTTAATTAAGTTGTTTTCTAAGGAAAACAACAGAATTTTTTTGATTATTTCAAATATACCTAAAGCGGTTAAAATTGAAACGACAATATTCCAATCTATTTTTAACATTTTATTTCCAAATTATTTTGATTTTATCCACCACTTCGGATTATCAACAGCTATGAATTCAGAAGAGTGGTATTCAAAAGTCAACTCGTCAAGATTTTTAATCTCCTTGTTATCCAGATAATTTTTAATAATCTTCTTCGCCTTACCTATTAAATCTTCTTGCTTTAATTGTTTCGCAACCCAATCTAGATAACCAACTCTAAAAGCAAAACCAGCAGCGAAATTTTCCTTCCTGACAATAAAAGACGCAATGAGATTGAGGCTTCCTGGAACTAACTGGAATCCATCGGACCATTTTATTATTTCGTAACTTAAATACTGTGGGGTCACCAGCTTTTTCATGGAAACGATATCTTCTTCTTTTAATTTACCGCTTACCAACTTCCATCTTATCCTGCGCTTGACTCTGCCTGCCGGTTCTACCAGCCCCTTTTGGTATAACTCCTTAACACTTCCGCCTTCATCACGACCTTCAGCAAATCCCATCTTCTCTGGATTATCCCAAAGTCGTAAAAGAATCTTCATTTGAGATAAAGGAAACTTCTTAAAATCAATCATGTAGAACTAGTTTATCAAGAACTAAGGAACTTGTCAAGTGGCGTTGCTTATTTTGAGGTAAATCTCAACCTTAGGTCAAGGCAATTTATACCCGCTATTGGATTCGAACCCGGCAATTTAGGTTTGAAAATCGTCTAAAAACCTCCCAATGGCTCAATTTACACCAAAAATATTTACGTGAATTGAATTCAAATAGCCTTGAAGGCCACCAGGTTCTAAAATTGACAACTCAGCTCCCCCGAGAGGACTCGAACCTCTAACCTCGAAGTTAACAGCTTCTTGCTCTACCATTGAGCTACAGGGGAACGAAACAAATTAAAAATTAAAGTGCAAAGTCAAAAATTAACTTATTCAGATTTTACCACCAAAACAAAAGGAAATCCAGCCTTTAACCTGTAAATATATTTGTATCGTTGACTAAACAACAATACAACCACAATACAGCAGGATATTTTATGCAAGAGTACAGCGCTACATAGCAGCGAACTTTATGCGCAATCTAAGCCAAATAATACGCCCCATGGCCGTCCCTAAATCAAAATGCCCACTGAGAATATAGCGATTATAGGTAGACTATTTTGCTGAAACCGAAGTCTTCGTAGGTGGACTTTGTTTTTGAACAATTTTATCTTTGAATGTAATTTTTTCATTAACGAAATCTATAAATAAATCTTTACCCATTTTCTTTAATAACTGCATTCCAATAAGGATAGACCCTTTAGGTTGAATGTCAATTGGTATAACTATTGCTTTTCCATCAACGGCTATAGTCCCAAGAGCTACAAAACTATACATAGTTGAACCATCAGCAATCGTATAAGCCTTAGTACCAGTGAGAACAAGCCCTAAGGGGAAAGCGTCTGGGTATTGCAGGGTTAGATAGCCGCTATATCCCGTATCTATTTGAGCTTTTATTTGCCTCTTGCTTTGAGTAAAAACTCCATAGACTTCAAATTCAATATATAAATGTCCTGCTTCAAAGTAACCAACCATAATTTTCTTTTTTATAATTCATAGTTGGTCTCTGTAGAGTGCCAATTTGGACTATGAAAAAAAGTTTATTGGGAAATTCCTTTTTAGCATCATTTAAGGCAATCATTAAATCTTTATCGATAAAAGATTTTTTGCTTTCAACTTCAAGAACTAGAAAATCTCCATTATTTGTCTTTTCTACTTGATCTTTTAGGCTTTCAAAATAATATTTTTCTCCAACTTTAGTTATTTCTTCCGCTGATTGATTGTTTTGAGAAGATATCGTATCGCTCATAATGAGACAATTATAGCATAGGGAAGAGAGTTTAGAATTGTCAATGCTAAAATTAGCCGTCATTTTACGATACATAATATCGATACTATACTGTTAAATAGGCTCTAACGTAGTCCATCTGGGGAAGTAAGGGTAATTCTGCGCCTTACTTTGCAAAATGGTCTCAAAATCCCACTTTTGCTATACTCAGATCATGAAAAATAAAATATCAGTTCGACCTATTGCGGAAACCGATAAAAATTGGATAAGAAAAGTGATAATTGACGCATGGGGATCGGAAATGATAGTTGCTTCCAAACCTTTTAATGCTTTGGCTTTGCCGGGATTTATTGCCGAATTAAATAATAAACCTACCGGTATCGTGACTTTTAATATTGCAGATAAAAAGTTAGAAATAGTTTCATTAAATTCTATTCTGGAAAGTCAGGGTATTGGTTCTGCCTTAATCGAAAAAGTGAAAAAGTTAGCTAAGGAAAAAAATCTGGAAACCGTTTGGCTAGTTACTTCCAATGATAATATTGACTCCTTGAAATTCTACCAAAAAAGAGGGTTTAGAATTACCAAAGTGTATCCCGATGCCATTGATGAAGCGCGTAAAATAAAACCGCAGATTCCGGAAATAGGAAACTATGGAATACCGCTTAAAGACGCTTTGGAATTGGAGTATAAAATTTTTTAAATAATGAAGCTATATCTTTCATCATATCGCTTAGGCAATAATCCCAATCAATTATCAGAATTATTTTCCAATAATAAAAACGTTGCTGTCATAGGTAATGCCATGGATTTCGTAGATGATTTACAAAGGGAAGAAAAAATAAAACAATCAATCATGGAATTGCAAAGTTTAGGATTGTTCCCAAGAGAAATAGATTTGAGAGGTTACTTTGGTAAACAAAATGAATTGGCCAAAAAATTGAATGAATACGGAGCTGTTTACGTCAGGGGAGGAAATACTTTTGTTTTAAGACGCGCAATGATGCAAAGCGGTTTTGATAAATTTATAAAAGAGAAAAATATAGATCCAAATTTTCTTTATGCGGGTTACAGCGCGGGAATATGCGTATTATCCCCAACTCTTCATGGACTTGAACTAGTCGATGATCCTAATACCGTTCCTCAAGGATATAAATCGGAGATTATTTGGGATGGCTTGGATATTATCGATTATTCTATTGCTCCACATTACAAATCAGACCACCCTGAATCTGCAAATGTAGATAAGGAAGTTGAATATTTTATGAAACATAAATTACCCTTCAAGACCCTTCCCGACGGAGAGGTTATCATCAAAAAATAGTCTCATTTAGGTTCTAACAGCGCTCCCTCCAGAGGCGGGCAAGCGTCAGGCGGAGACAGGCTGATTTTATCCGAAACAGGATAACAGATTTATGTTATATTTATATTAATATCTTTTTTTGAAAAGCAATTGTAAATTATCTACCAGTTTTATTGCATTATGATCTGGCGTGGCGACAAAACCCTACCCCCGACTTTTATTCTGTTTTTAATGCTGGGTTCGGTATTCATCGGTGAGGTTATGCCGGTGGTGATCGCAATTTTTGGCGGAGTGTTCGGCACTTATGGAGCAAAAGAGCCGATTATTAAATCTTGGCCGGACTTCGGATTGATACTAATTATTTACACTGTTTTAGGTTTGCTTTTTTGGCTTTTGTACCGCTTTTTGAGTTGGCGGATAGTCGCTCTATTTGCTTTTGTCTTAGCGTTTGTTTTGGAAAGGTGGGTGTACTGGCACCCCGAAGGTGAAGTGGGTGTCTCCAATATCATTTCATTTGTGACAATTTTTCAACTCGTGATCGTTTACTTTCTGGTTTTGGTTTTGCCTTACCTAATTTTCCAAAAAATTAGATCGAAGTGGACAATGTGCGGAATTCCACTTTCGTTCCTTATCCTTTTTCTTCTAAGCGCTGCAGGTCTTATTTTTACTTACTCTACGATGGTGAAACGGGGCTTGTGGCCCTGGCGGCCAGTAACCAGCCAGAATCAATCACAAGATTCAGGATTACCCTCAAGCATTTGTCCTGAACGTTTGACTGTCGAAAAAGACAAACAGACTACTGCTTATTGGAATGGAAAAACCTTTTTAGTATCTGCCGATATGCAGAATTGGGTTGAGAAAAATTGTCCAGAAACATTGGAAAAAGCTAAATAACTATGAATTCCGAATGGTTCGGATAGCATCCCAAAGGCGGAGTCAAACTAAAAATCATTATTTCGCGTCTCTGACAAAGAGGTATTTTAATTACTTCAATGATTTAAATCATTAAAGCAGAAACGAATTGAATACTTAGTGCAAAAGTTCACTGCTACATAGCAGCGGACTTTATGCGCAATTTCTTTTTAAATTGCTTATCGTATTCCTCACAACCAAACTCTTCGTATATAAGATTGTCTTCTGGGAAAAAGTTATCTTGTAACATTTGTGCAATCTCAAGGCTTATCGCGGCAAATCTTAGGTGTTTCTCTCGTAGTTCACGAAGTGGCCTATGTCGGGCAAGCGCAAGAAGAGCTCTGCTGTTTCTTTCAATTGCAATATACGTAAATAGGGCAGAAGTCTTAGAGTCTGCAAGGTCTTTCATGAGTGGGTCGTTATTTTCTTCGTATTGGCTATTGAGCGCTCTAGCGGTTTTTGCAATAGCGTAATTACGTGAATGAGTAAGCGCATCAACAACCTTTATGACAAGCTGTGTATTTGTATCTACCGGAACTGCAGAAAGATTGCTTATCACCTTTTCAACATAATCACAGTAATTTCTGATGATAGTAAAAATAGGATATGTTTCCGGTTTCGGCGCTGAATCTTCGTAATGCGGGAGATTATTAATATCAATGCCAAGCCTCTTTACGTCTTTTACGATCATTCTGTGCGCTTTTGCAAAATTATCTGCAATATCTTGAAGAACATACTTCAAGTCATTTGGATCTTTTCCGGCTTTTTTATAAAACTGTTTTCTTTGTGCATCTTCTTTGCAGATTTTGCAGACGCTAGCCAGAACTTCTTGGTTACCGAAGTGATCACAATAATTAAATGGGTATTTCGAAAACCAAGCTTTGGAAATCCACGGCGGCCTTAAAACTCCCATAGAAGAATTATATACTTTTTTATTTCCATTTCTTAATTCTAAAACTTTTTAGCTTTAACATTGTTGACAAAAACTCCCGATCAGCAAATTCTGTCAATTTTGATCTTTGTAATAATTCTCACTGAATTTTTCCTAAAATTAAAATATCCTGCACGCAGTTTTTTCAATTCTCTATTTTGCTATAATAGCCTCATGAAGTTTAGGATAACAAAACGTAAGACATCAGAGATGAAAAATTTCAGCGATAAAGAGTGGGCAATAACGGATAAGAAACATTTTGGTAAATCCGGAAGATGGAAAGAAGAAAATAATTATATTAGCGTATTAGAAAATGAAACAGTAGTCGGAATGCTTCACTACCAATTGAAAGCCGGCGTTATGGAAGTAGTAACAATAATTGTTTCCCGTAAGTATCGAGAACGCGGCATAGGAAAAGCCTTGATGTCAAAAGCAGAAAAGATAGCAAGAGAAAAAGGAGCGCATAAATTGTTTCTGCTAACAGGTAAAGGGTGGGGAGAAATTGAGTTTTATAAAAAAATAGGGTTTGTCCAAACAGGAGAATTGAGAAATCACTATCTTGGAAAAGACTGGGCGGAGTTTACTAAATTTATTCGTTCATAACCTCTTGACAAAAACAAAACCGCATAGTAATATTGACTTATTCAAATATTTCAATAATTAAATTATGAATAGTCAATTAGTGAAATTGTTCAAAGCGCTTTCCGATACAACCAGAATAAATATTGTTAAATATATTCTGAATAACGGAAAAGAACTTTCCTGCAAAAAACTTTTAAGTAAATTTCCCCTTTCCCAGCCGACTCTTTCCCATCATTTCAGTAAACTTACTAGCGCAAGTATTTTAAAAGTACGTAAAGAGGGCGCAAGCCATTTCTATAGCGTAGATAGAAAATATTTAAAAAATATTGGTATAGACATAAGCAAAATAGTCTCTTAATTATGACAAGCTGGAATAAATTAGCCAACGCGCAGGCAATACAAAATGCCATACAGGCTTTGCAGAAAAATGGAATAGAAGTGCTAACTGTTGACAGCGGTGAAAAAGCCAAAGAAAAAGTCTTGGAACTTATTCCGCAGGGAAGCGAAGTAATGACAATGACCTCCGTAACTTTGGATACCATTGGATTATCTGAAGAAATAAATAAACAAAACGGAAAGTTTAACCCGGTCAGAGACAGGCTTTATGCAATGGATAGAAAAATCCAGGCGCAGGAAATGAATCGTCTGGGCGCAGCGCCCCAATTTGCCATCGGGAGCGCGCACGCTATTACCCAAGACGGCCATGTTTTGATTGCTTCCAACACAGGCAGTCAGTTGCCGGCCTATGCTTATGCGGCATTACATGTTATCTGGGTGGTCGGAGTCCAAAAAATTGTTAAAAATACAGATGAAGGCATGAGAAGAATTTATGAATACAGTTTGCCTTTGGAAAGTGAAAGAGCCAGGAGAGCGTATGGCGTGCCGGGGAGCGCGGTTAACAAAATTTTGATCATTAATAAGGAAACTGCAGAGCGCAGAATTACAGTAATTTTGGTCAAAGAAAAATTAGGCTTCTGATGAAATTTTAAGAGCAATTTGCTAAAATACGCGGGTATTTAAAATCATTTTTCTAATCATAATCTAATTATGACTTTTGCCTTTTAACTTTTGAAAGCTTTTTGAGGACCGTCCCCAAAACAATTTGATCTTTGGTAGAATAAAAATGTGAGCAAGAAAAGAATCACCATAGCTATTTGTATTCTTCTATTGATGGTTGTTGCATTCATAATTTTCAAATTCTTTTCAATTACAAGAACTATAAATGCAAAAATAAGCGGAGTTTTACTAGGTAACCATATTTGGAGTGGGAAAATTACTATTACCGGCGACACTGAAATTATTGGAAATTTAACTGTTTTGCCTGGAACAATTGTCAAATTTGTAGTGGGTGATGACCAAAGAAGGGGAGACGAAGTAGAAAAAGACGGCTTTAATGACGATGATCCTACCAGACTGAAAAGCTATACCACTACTCACTCTGGTCTTTTTGTCTTCAGAAAGTTAACCGCCCAGGGAACAGAGGACAAAAAAATTACTTTTACATCAAATGCAGAGCAACCATATCTGGCTGATTGGGAAGCAATAGTCTGGCAAGGTGACGGAAGTGTCATAGATAATGTTATTGTTGAATATACTCGCAATGGGCTTAACCCTGTCGGTAAACAGCCAAACAGTATTATTCAAAATAGCATATCTCGCCATTCGATGTGGGGTGCAATTTCTAGCGCTAATTCAAATATTAAAATCATAAACAATCATTTATCTGATGCCGGGCATGAAGGAATTGATCTCAAATCTAGCGGTAATCAGGAGGTCTCTGGCAATATCATCGATGATTGCCATACGGGCATAGCTTCTATAGCCGGATCGCAGATCATCAAAAATAACACTATTACAAATTGTGGGGACGGTGTTTATATCGATCCCAAATCAAGCGCTGCATCAATCGACAATACTTTTATTTCCGCTCCGGAAGGAAGCCAACGTGAATGGCGTTATGGCAGATATGCGATTCCAATTTTTGGCTATCCGGAATAGTTTGTTGTTTAGAGCTCTGGGGTTCATTTACAATAATCACTTGATTTGCCGCTTTGCCCATCAGATGAAGGCAGGGACAAAACTTTTGCCTTATCTTCTTCTGAAATCCAGTCAAACCAACACACAGCATAATGCTCAATTTCATGCGGATGTTTTGCAGCCCAGGCAGAATCTTTTGAAATCTCATTTTTCTGCCTGTAGTCATATACTCCCCAATCTACAAAAGTATTAAGACCTCCGAAAACGCTGGGACCGCCTGCGTTGAGACCCACCGCAGTTGCAATTATTTCTCCCTGTTTTACTTCTATCGAAGGATAAACTTCTGTTGTTCTTGAATCTAATCCTTTGGGCAATGGAAATTTTTCCGCAATTTTTTGGAATTTGGGCGTGAGAGTAAATAAATGTCCAAAACGGTATCTAATTCCGCAAGGATGCGCAAAATCAAAAGTGTATTGAATCTCGTCATTTACCGGATAACGGGCTCCGGCAATAATTTGCGCATCGTAAGGGACAGTAACTACGATTTCGTTAGGACGGGAGCCATCGAATCTGAATCCCCCATGCGCCTTGTACTCTCCGCCTCTATACTGTCCCGGATAAAGAATTGATGTTGCCTTGTTAATATCTACCGGCATCTGAAAAACAAATGGGTTAGGACAAGCTTCATATGAATTAGTGAAGCGTTTGATTACGGAAGCCGGAGGTAAGACTTTTTCCGGATCGCGAATTATTCCAGCAATTAAAAATGTCGCAATCCCAACTAAAAAAATAATTAAAAAATTCTTGCGCTTTGAAAAGAAGGACATTAATATCAGTTTATTATATTAAAGTTGATATGTCAAAACTTTGTATAAGTCAAGGACTTTTGCGACATACCTCCTTTCTCAAGAAAATATTGCAA
>CAZYIC010000024.1:16572-16825 GCA_964646925.1 uncultured Gammaproteobacteria bacterium | reverse complement strand
ATACTTCTGGTGGTCAGCCTCATTTTTTCCCCGCCATTTTCCTCAATTATTTTTCCCGAATAACGGATAAATAAAGGCTTGAAATTATCTTTCCGCTCTTTAAGATAACGGGTAATCCATTCTTCTGCGCGGTCTGAAACAAAAACAACCCGCGCCCGTCCTCCTTTTCCAACGACCCCAAACTCTTTCCTATCAAGATTAATCTGATTATGATTAAGTTTAACAAGTTCGGACACGCGAAGCCCGGTTGAAA
>CAZYIC010000024.1:0-16562 GCA_964646925.1 uncultured Gammaproteobacteria bacterium | reverse complement strand
TAGTAATTCAAAAATAGCCCTATCTCTTATGCCTTCTTCTTTGGATGTGTCAATTGAAGTGACCAATCTATCTATCTGTTCACGTTCTAGGAATTTTAAACTGCGACTTTCGGTTTTCGGCAAATCTATTTTTGAAGGTTCCAAAGTTTTATGGTCGTTTTTTATAAGAAACCTCAAAAATGAACGAAGCGCTATCACATAATAGTTTTGAGTAACGCGTTTAAGAGTTAATCCCTTTGCGTCCTCTCGATTTGCCAAGAAAACGCGGTATTTTCGCACAGTTGCCAAATCTAGGTTTTTTATAGACATTTCAGGCATATTTTGGGTAAACCAAATATTGAAAACTTCTAAATAATGGCGGTAATCACGGATTGTTAATTTCGAGCAATTTTTTTCAATTTCTAAATATTCCAAAAACTGATCTGCTAATGAGGAAAATTCATTCACAACAACAGGCAACTTATTATTCATAATTTATTTTACGACGCGAGTCGTAACATGTCAACCAAAGCCATCCTTAGTGCCCAAATTTTATGAGCTTACAGGTACCCCACTGTTTAAAAACACGGAGAAGAGCAACTAGCTTCATTTAGCTTCAAAACGTTAATAAATATAAAACCTATAGTAGGGAAGTGCATCAAGATTTTGGCCGGAGAGATTCCAGCGAATATTTGTCAAAAGAGAAGCCTTGTATCCGAATTAATAATTAATAATTCATAATTAATAATTAATTTTTAGCCACTTCTCCATGAATTTGAAGCTGAGTGACGTCGTAAAAGTTATATTGTGCGACATAATCACTTTCTTCTCTCCGTGTGCTTAAATCTCTTATTTTCATTTTTTGACAAATGGCATACGAGAGAATAAGCAAGTAGACCTTCCCAAAACAGAAACTCTATTCTCCACAACCTGCATACTACTTAATACTTAGTAATTAATAATTAATCCTTCGGGTGCCCCTCTCCGCCCTATGTCGGGATACGTCGTAATTTAGCCCGCATTTTCGGTCTAAACTCATGATTTTAGCTTCGGAAATCATCAATTTAGAGCATTCGTATTTTATTCGCTAGAAACAGTTTACGATCCGCCTTCAGGCGGGAGTAATTACTGTTTCTGCGTCCGCCTTAGCTCGCACTTTGAGCCCGCTACGAATAGTAGCTAAGGCGAAAAGCAAGAGCAGGCGGACAACATGGTAAGCACTACGTCCTCCGCGCTGTGAAAACTCCTATAAAATCTCGTGAAAAGTTATCCACACTTCGTTTCCGCTCGAACCGTCCTATAATACTGCAAGAGCACTCTATCAAACTATATCACTTGAAACAACCTTATATATCATCTTCCCTATCCTCTCTCACCCCTAAGATCTCAAACTAAACGTTATAAAAACAATGAAAACAATTACCGCAACCCAAATATATTCCCACATAACAGCTTTAAAAAGCCTTTTATCCAACCACATCTGAGATATTCCAACCAGAATATAGAATATGCATGCCAAAAAAAGCGCAATTATCGTAGGCGTTGTCGGCCAGAACCATAAAGCAAAAGCAATCTCAACGAGACACAGTGTAATTAATAACATCCATTGCATATGAGATGCAGAGCTGCTTTCCAAAGTATGCGTCCAAATAGAATGCAGAATAAGGGGAAAAGAAAAAAGAAATATAAATGCCAATGTTAAAACGATATTGAAATGTAAGGAAAAAACCACATTGGATAAGAAAAAATAAGAAAGGATTGTTATGATGAACGAGACCGTGCGTGCTGAAGACAAAAGAGCAATTGTCCTAATTGAAGATACTATAAATATATTCTCCGAAAGGAGAAGTGAGTAAAGCCCTAGGGCATACAAAGAGGTCATTCCAATCCTCGTTAAAAATTGCACAGGAACTAAAAAATAAAATAACGCGCAAGACAAAGTATAAAATAAAGGTAAAATGAAAACCTGAGGAGAAAAATTGTCTTTTAAATCCAATCTAACTGCCCAAAAAATAAAGATGTCCGTAAGGATAGCAAGTATTACGGCGATATATATTCCCCCTTTTCCGAATAATTCTTCCGATACGAACAGTATTAGAGATAAAATTATAACACTTATTATAAATTTTCGCCGTTTGGGAATATTAAAAAGATAGCTTTTCTTTTTTGAGAATTTCCTAAAAAAGACAGGCTTTTTTTTATTAATTTTCTGCCAAATTTGAATAAACTTTTTGTACATCATCCAGCTCCTCCAATTTGTTTAAAAAATTCGTAATCCTATCTAATTTTTCTTTTTCAGTTACAATGATAGGATTTAGAGGCCTTCTTATTACTTCTGCTTCCAAAAGAGTAATGTCTTTTAGTACAAGTTTTTCCCGAACACTTGCTAAATCTGCAAAAGAAGTTGTGATAATGGCTCTGTCCCCATCGTCCTCTATGTCCTCTGCCCCGCTTTCAACTGCAACTTCAAATAAATCATCTGTTGATTTTCCCTTCTTGTCAATAACTATTAATCCCTTTTGCTCGAATTGATATGCCACAGATCCCGGCTGACCAAAACTCCCACCCTCTTTGTTGAATATGCTTTTTATTTCGCCCGTTGTTCTTAAGGTATTGTCGGTTGCGGCCTCAATCATAACGCTGATACCCTCCGGAGCAAACCCTTCATAGACTACCTCCTGCACTTCCCCGGCATCTTTTCCAACAGCCTTTTGGATTGCCCTTTCAATGTTGTCTTTGGGCATGTTCGCTGCTCTTGCGCTATCTACAGCAAGACGAAGTTTAAAGTTGCTGTCGGGATCAGTTATGCCTCCGCTGGATTTCACCGCAACTGTAATTGCATTGGAGATTTTGGTAAAAGTTAAGCCTCTTTTGAGATCAGCTGCGCCTTTTGCCCTTTTTATCGTTGCCCACTTTGAATGTCCGGACATATAATTTGAATTATACTTTTTGCTATTGACTTTTGCAAGAAAAAATAGTACTATATTCTTCACCAAATATTTATCCGCAAATGACTCTTTTAAAAGACAAAGCGATACAGGCAATGCTTTTGGGTGACTGGAAAAACGCAACTTCACTTAATAAAACTCTAATCAAAAACAATCCTAACGATATAGATGCTCTCAATCGTCTGGCATATGCTTTTACAATTCTCGGACGCATAAAAGATGCCAAATCTACCTATAGAAAAGTGTTAAAGCTGGATATTCTTAATCAAATTGCGATTAGAAATATCAAAAAGCTAACCGATTTGGGCCCAAGAAAGATTGCCAAAAATGGAGTTTTAATTAAGAATGTTAACAATACGTTTTTGGAAGAAACAGGCAAAACAAAAATAATTTCTCTTGTAAATACAACTAATCCTAAGATCATTTCGCTTTTGACAACAGGACAGAGAGTGATAATTGCCATAAAGCGGGGAAAGATTTTTATTCAAGATCAAAATAAACAATATTTAGGAGTACTCCCTGATGATATAGGAAAAAGACTCATCAAACTCATAAAAGGCGGAAACGCGTATGAAGTATGCATCAAAGCCGCTTCGCAACATAATGTTTCCGTATTTATAAAAGAGACAAAAAGAGCCTCCAAATACAAAGATCAGCCTTCTTTCCAACAAACTCCGGATCAAGATTTAAATCTATCAAAAAATAAAACGAAGATAAATAATTTTAAGGAAATTAAATATGATGAGGAAGATAAGAACTATTCCCCAGAAGAAGATGAAGTATCCTGAAATATAACTCTCCCCTTTTCCAGTCTCTTTTTCGTGTGGTTTACGTGAGATTTATCATTAAGATGTTTAAGGGAAATGAAAGATAATATTACCGATACAATCGCAATTGCAATTATCACAAACCAGATATCCATAGATTAAAAGGGAGAAGAATTTACCTTATCCTCTCCTATTATGATAGTTATATCGGAAATTGCAGACGCATCCGCCCGAATTGTCTCATACCCAAGCACCTTTTGCAATTTTTCAACTGTATAAGTTTTTTTATCAATATAAGATATTGTAGACTTCTTCCGAGGAACATCCGATGTCGCAACAATAATTACATCCCCTCCCATATTGGTAATAAGTCTTGCAAGTCTGCTGCCAAGTCCGAAGATCTGGGTTCCGTTGATAATTTGTATTGTTTGACTGTCTTTCTCTATTAATTCATCACCGGTTAATTGTCCTACGATTTTATCCGCATCCGCCATGCTTAAATTGTAAGATATATTTTTTATACTAACAGATCTTTGCGGAACAGTTCTCACAATAAATGCAAGCTTAAAAAGATCTATAATTGTAAGATTTGTCTTTAAGCCGCTATAATTAAAAATTGCTTCAAAAAACAAAGAATCCAATTTCCGATTTAGATTTAAGGAGCTTGAGTAAATATATCCGTCAATTGGAATTTCCAAGAATTGACCTGCCTTGGAAGGTTTGATATTCTTATCCAGTATGAAAATCGCAATAGATTTTCCGTTTGGCGACAAAGACGCCACATTAAGATTTTTGTTGTCCGAAAGACTCAATGTAAATCTTTTTGAATCATCGAATTGACCCGCCATGACAACCAAAACAATCTTGAATACCAAAGAAGCCATTATAATTACGGCAAGAAATACAAAAAAAATTATAGCAATTTTTGTATTGCTAAATGCTTTTTCCTTTTTCTTCATAAAAATTAGAAGTCCTTTTTACCCTTTTCTATTATTTTGGGAAGAGAAAAAGTGGGAGCGCCCATACCCATAGATGCGGAGGATATACTTTTTGAATCCTTCTTCTTTTTCTTCTTTTCTCCCTTATAAAATCCGCCAAGACCACCACCCATAAATTAATCACCTCCGTTATTCACCATCTTATGTCATTAAACAACAATTTAGCCTTAAAATCAAGCCCTTAGGCTATCTAAAAACCTGCTAAGATCTTCAGGAAGTGGACTCTTAAAACTTAAGAGTTCGTTTGTTCGGGGATGGAAGAACGATATTTTGGAAGCGTGGAGAAAAACGCGGGGCAAAAGCTGCCTATTCTGCCTTGAAGTTTTTCGCCCGGCGTACAAAACGTCAGAGAAAATAGGATGTTTTATATATTGTAAATGTACTCTTATCTGATGCGTTCTCCCGGTTTTAGGACTAAGCTCCACCAGGCTCAACGGCTCCCTACTCTTCCCGAATACATAATACTTAATACTTAATACTTTATACTTAGTAATAGATTCTCGTCCGCCTGATAAAACTCCAAATCTTTTTCTATTCCAAGGTAATCTTCCAACTGCAACGTTTATCTCTCCTTCTCCGGGTTCGATTTTTCCATGAGTTAAGGCAATGTATGTCTTTTGCACTTTACGTTCTTTAAACTGCGCTTGTAAATTTAAAAAAGCCTCCGGATTTTTTGCCGCCAAAATAATTCCCGAAGTTTCCTTGTCAAGCCTATGCGCAATTCCCGCCCTATTCACAAAATCCAGCTTCGCCCGCTCTTCATAATCAATATTTTGAATTTGAGATTTATTTGGAATTTGTAATTTTGGTTTTGGAATTTTTAGATACTCTTCTACCCAATCCTGAACAGTTACAAAATCCTTTGTGGTATCTGCGTTATTTACGATCATTCCCGCCGGCTTATCCAAAACCAAAAGCTGATCATCCTCAAAAATTATCTTAGGTTTCACTATTTTCCTTTCTTAGATCCCTTTATCTTTATTAATATACTCTCGTACCCGGTAAGCATTCCTATTGATAAAAGAAATATTAATATTAATATTGTGTTTTCGAAGTTTTTGAAATAATCCAAAATATTAATTCTGGGCAAGGCGTTTGAGATAAGATTTATTAGAGAAAAACAAACTAAAAATAAAAAGGTGATTGTCCCCTCTTTGAATTTTCCGCTCAAAAGCCGGGGAAGAAAAAATTTAAGAAAAATTATAAATAAAATAAAATATGAAACCGCTTGGCTTACCGTTTTAACAACAAATATACCTTCCTCTGAAAACATAAAATATCCCAATAAGCCGATTGGAAGCGCTATCAAAAATGCCATTGAAAAAAAATCAGACATTCTTTTTAAGGGTAAAGGATTTTTATTACGAGTCGCTAAAAACAAGAAATATACCCCTGCCCCCACAACTGACCCCAAAAGAGACAAGCCCGGAAAATAGGGAAAGAGTAAAAATACAAAAGGATTAGAAAAAATATTCCCGCCATGAGATAAACCATAAAAAATTCTAGCAAAGAAAAGAGAAAAAAGACTTCCAAGAAAAATTACATTAAAGAGCTTTTCCATTGTCACGTCGCGCCGCAAAAAAATAAAATCATCGTTGGCCAATAAATAAACGCAGTAAAGAAAAACAAAAAGACAGACAAGAAGAACCAGTATGAAAAACTGCATAATCAGAGTTTAATTATAAATAAATAAAAAAAACTAAGCAGCACCATAAGAACACCAATTCCCATAATAACAACTCCGACACCCAACAGATCTGCGAGTCCTCCGGCCGCAATTACCGGCAAAAAAGAAACCGCTCCGATTAGGGAGCTTAGCAAACCATACATTCTTCCTCTCATTTCTTCATTTGTTTCAATTTGAATGGTTGCGTTGGATGGAATAAATACTAGAGACATCGAAAAGCCAACAGCAAAAGCAAGAACTACGATAATGTGCAAAATATTTATATCCAAAATGTGAGGCAAAAAATTATTGAAATTTTGTATAAACGTGTAAGATGTAAACTTCCCCGCAAGCGGCAGCAGAATAAAAACAATTCCGGAGATCATAAATCCAACTGCACTTAACCATTTGTGCTGGAATTTTTTACCTATACTTCCTAGAATTAGAGCTCCAATTCCCAAGCCCAAACCTGCAGGCGCGATAAGCACCAAGGAAAGACTTTCA
This sequence comes from uncultured Gammaproteobacteria bacterium, assembly GCA_964646925.1. GTDB lineage: Bacteria > Patescibacteriota > Microgenomatia > Levybacterales > UBA12049 > GWB1-37-8. The sequence goes on along the minus strand of CAZYIC010000024.1, from coordinate 9,700 downwards.
AGCGGGGCATCAAGTATTGTAGTTACATAACCGGGGGTAAGCACTGCAAACATAAAAACTATAGCCTGGGCAATAGTCAGCATAAAAAGAGCATGCATGACTTTTCTGGCTTTTCTTATAAAGGTAAATATTTCCTTTGCTTCCCTGGCAAAGGCAAAAGTATTGCCAGAAGACAAATTTTCATTGGGTGTTTCTTTTTTCCTGATGATAAGTTTGACCGTTGCAACAAAAAAAGCGCTGATTAAAAAGAGTAAAATCAGAAAAACAATCGTGTTGGTTCTGCCAAGAAGAAAAAGTGCCGGACCGGAAAATATATAACCAATCAGTAGTCCCCCATACAATCCAAATGCATATACCGCATTTGCCGAAATAATAAGATTTTTGGGAACTATGCTTGGAATAATTGCAGACTCTGCAGGCACCAAAAATTGAGTTGCAACCGCAATCAGAAAAGTCAGAAAATATATTAGCCCCAGATGAAGATCCGGAACCAAAAACGGTAGAAGAAGTATTGCCCTAACAAGATGTACAGATAAAATTACTTTCTTTTTGTTCCATCTGTCTACACACACTCCGGCTATAACGCTGAGTAAAACAGCAGGTATCATAAAAGAAAGGATCATGCCGGAAACCGCGGTGTTGGAACGCGTAAGACTATAAATCAGAAAAATCAGAACAAAATGCTGCATGTTGAATGCAAGCTGAGAAAAAAATTCGGAAATCATCATGAGGAGAAAGGGTTTTATCCGAAGAACTTGAAGAATGCCATTGCCTCCAACCGCTTTTTTAAACATCTCCATAATTACTCATTTTATCAACTATCCCAATCAAATTACAACCCGCTACTCAAATTTTTGCAGAATAGGAAGAGCTTTTTTATCTCACAATAGCCAATATCTATTTATTGCGGTTTATTCGTATTAATCCTGAACAAGGTATCACCTTAACTCCCTTTTTCTCAATTTCATCCAAAAATAAATTCGCCCCAACAGAATCAGCCGCCATATGCCCACAATCAATAATATTAATATGCAATTTTCTAAGTTCCAAAACCGCATCTTCCGGCACATGCATCTCAACTAGCGTTCCAACCCCTGCCTTTGCCATTTCAACATAAAGTTCTTTTGAAGGATTAGTGCCTCCTGTAAAACCAACTACTACTTTTCCGGCCCGGCTTTTTTCGCTTCCCGCAACTATACTTGGTCCTGATTTACCCTTTATAGCTTCTACAAATTCCGGAATTAGATTTATTTGCTCCAATATTTCTCCGACCGTATCAGAATTTTTTCTCCCAAGATACTTTTTCATAAATTGATTACCTATGTTATCCCATATCGTATGCAGTGCCAAAAGAGGAATGTTTAATAGCCTTGCCGCATCTACTGATTGCCCGTGATTAATCGGCCCAATCCGTCTTTTTACAGCCTGTTTTCTTTCTTCAAAAAGCGCGTGAGCAACATTTGCAGGCACTCCGGCCTCTGCAAACATATCTACTTGAATATCCATAACTTCATCCAGACTCGCCAAGGCATGTCCGCTTGGATGATGGGAAATGAGAAGGTCAATCCCCTCTCCTTTTTGGTTTAGTCTGTCTGTTAAAAGAACTTCTGAAGCGTCAGCGTCGATTCCCGCCATAACTTTTTTAACCTCTTTTTTGGGATCTCCAAAAAGAATCCGTGAGTCGGAATAAGGACTAATAAAGTTTTCTTTGTCAAAAAACTTCTTTTTTTTCTCCGGAAGCTCAGCGTAATCTTTTTTAAGCCTCTCAAGTAGTTTTTTTATCTTCACTTCTCCTCTGGGATCTGCTTTGATTCCCATTTGGATTCCCAACTGATAAATTTCTTGAAGCGTCATGGTTCGAGTCTCCTCACCATGATACTGAACGGGGTTGAATGTATCATATGGGAAAGTATATAATAACTAAAGTCAAAACTCAACTGGGGCGAGTGGTGGAATGGCAGACACGCAGGTCTCAAAAACCTGTGGGCTTTAAACCCATGTGGGTTCGACTCCCACCTCGCCCACTTTTAAATGAAAAAATTAATTTCTACTAATCCTGCCAGAAATTATGAGCCGGTTGGCTCTGTTTCTGTTTCCACTATTTCTGAGATAAAACAGAAAGTGGCAATGGCACAAAAAGCAAAAAATCTTTGGAAAGAGCTTGGGGTTACCAAAAGAACTGAACTCATCAAGCCCCTTCTTGCGGAATTTATGAAAAGAAAAGAAGAATTAGCTCTTCTTATTACCAAAGAAATAGGCAAACCCATAACAGAGAGTCTCGATGATATCATCTGGGATGAAGGTTACTTTAAGTCGTTTTTGGAAAATGGCAAAAAATATTTAGCTCCAGAGATAACTTTTGAAGACAATAAATCCGTTCATAAAATAATCTACGAACCGATTGGTGTCGCTGCAGTCATAACGCCCTGGAATTTTCCATTTGATACTTTCCTCTGGGCTGTAATTCCCAATCTAATTGCCGGAAATACCGTAGTATTCAAACACTCCGAGGAGTGTCCTCTGACGGGAAAGTTTATAGAAGAGGTTATGAATAAAAGCCAACTACCCAAAGGTGTTTTTTCCGAGGTTTATGGCGATGGCAAAGTTGGTGAAACTTTGGCAAACCAAGATATCGATCTTATCTGGTTTACAGGAAGTACAAAAGTTGGAAAAAGATTATATGAAATTGCCGGACAAAAATTTATTAAAGCAATACTGGAAATGGGAGGGTCTAATCCCGCGATAGTTTTTTCTGATGTAGACTTGGATGAGATTATCGAAAAAATTTACATAAAAAGGTTTTTAAATTGCGGCCAAGTTTGCGATGCTTTAAAAAGACTAATTGTACATGAATCGATTTTTGATCAAGCCGTAGAAAAACTCAAGGCGTTAACCGAAACAAAAGCAGTTGGCGATCCCCAAAATAAAAATACAGATATCGGAAGTTTGGCTGCAGAAAGACAATTAGATCTACTTAAATCACAAGTTAACGATGCAATAAAAAAAGGCGCAAAGATTATTACCGGCGGAAAAAAGCCCAAAAATTTAAAAGGAGCTTATTATCTACCAACCATTTTAACTAACGTCAAAAAAAATATGAGAGTTTGGACAGAGGAAGTTTTTGGTCCAGTTCTGGTAATTGTGCCGTTCAAAACAGAACAAGAAGCAATAAATCTTGCTAATGATACAAGTTACGGTTTGGGCGCGCAGATTTATTCAAAAAATAATAGTCGTACCCTTAAAATCGCTTCTCAAATTGAGGCAGGAGCAATTGATATTAATCAGGGGAATCATTGGATCCCCTGCAATCCTTTTGGCGGATATAAGAACTCGGGAATGGGACGCGAACATGGAGAGTATGGATTTCGCGAATTAACTCAACTTAAAACCATCGCGCTGGAAAAATAATAAAACAGAGAAGAGTAAACATTTCCACATCGGGTGTGTAACTTGACACCCCCGGGGTGGGTTACGTTGACACCTAAGGTATTTTACAATTTATGAGAAAAATGGGTTTAAATCAAGCAATCAAGGAGACAGAAAAAGTGTGTCGGAAATTTCCAAACCCTAAAAAATGGACTTCTCATAATCGCTTCGCAGCACTAGTTGAAGAAGTCGGCGAACTCGCGAATGCGATTCAAACAACAGAAGGATATAAGTCCAAAAAACGTCAAAAGTCTGAAGTTATTGATTCAATTTGCGATATTCTTTATGAAGTTCTTATGATGGCTTCTGTGTATAGGGTTGACTTGGATAAAGAATATTCGAAAGCGCTTAGGCAACTTAAAAAAAGAATAAAAGCTGGCGAATTTGATCATGACTAAAAAAAGAATATTTATCGTTCACGGCTGGGACGGAAGTCCGCAAACAAAAAGGTTAAGGCCACACCCTTGGGGTGTAAGACTAAAGTTTTTAATTACTTAGAATCTTCGGGTAGTTCGTGTTTTCTGTCAACATTATAGAATTTAATTCTGTCGCCGCGGAACAAAAGATCGATCTCTCCCATCGGACCGTTTCTGTGTTTGGCTATTAAAAGTTTTGTTGGAATAGTTGGCGTGATAACTTCAACATCTTCTCTATATAAAAACATAACTACATCTGCATCCTGCTCTATGGCTCCCGACTCTCTCAAATCCGCAAGCTGCGGCCTCCTGTTTCCGCCCCTATGCTCAACAGCGCGGGACAACTGGGAAACCGCCAAAACGGGAATTTTCAACTCACGTGCCAGATTTTTTAAAGACTGAGAAACAATTGAAACCTCTTGAACCCTATTGTCATAACGGCGGCCAGGATCAACGAGCTGAAGATAATCAACAATAAAAAGAGATATATTTTGTTCAAGCTGCAGTCTCCTTGCTTTTGTCCGCATTTCGGAAATTGTGATTCCGGGCGTATCGTCTATAAAAATTGGCGCATCTGCTAACTCGCCCATTGCATTTGATAATTTTGTGAAATCAGTTTCAGAGAGTTTGCCTGTTTTTATTCTCCACGCATCTACGTCTGCTTGGCCTACCAACAAACGATCTACCAATTCCTCTTTGCTCATTTCTAAAGAAAATATTGCAACAGGATTTTTTTCTATAACAGCCGTGTGCTGGGCAATATTTACAATCATCGCCGTTTTACCCTGACCCGGACGAGCCGCTAAAATAAGAAGATTGGATTTCTGCATTCCAGAAAGCGTATTATCCAAATCAACAAAACCGGTTTTTACTCCCCTAAGTCCCGCTCCTTTTTTGTGAAGTTCATCAATCCTATCAAAACTTTCAGCCAATGCCTCTTTTAGGGGAATGAATGTTCTCAGGGAATTTTTTTGGGATATTGCAAAGATTGCTGATTCGGCCTTGTCCAAAATGACATCGATTTCCTTATCGTCAACAAAACCCAAATCCGCAATTAAAGATCCTGCTTGTATTAACGCCCTTTTTGTTGCAGCTTCTTTGATAATAAGCGCATAATGTTCGATATTTGCAGCCGTTGGAACTATATTTACAAGCTCTGTCAGATAAGATGATTCTATTTTCTGAGAAGTTTTCTTTTTTTTTAGATCTGTTCTAAGAGTCAGAATATCAATAGGCATTCCTTTTTCATACAAAGAAAGCATTGACCCGAATATGATTCCGTTAACGCCATTATAAAAATCAGACGGTGAAATTAATGAAGATACTGTTGCAATTGCATCTTTATCAATAAGAATTGCACCCAAAACGCTTTGCTCTGCTTCCTCATTGTTGGGGGGAACCTTCAATGCAGTCATAATTCAAAATTCAAAATTAAAAGTTCAAAATTACAGTTTAAAGTTCAAAATTTTGGACTTTGGACTGCAACTTTCCCGCCTGTAAACGACTTGCAATGTCGGGCAGGGCGTTCAGCGCTCAGTTCGCCAGCGGGCGAAGAAACTAGACGCTAGACGCTGACTAACTAGACACTAAAACGATTATTTCCATCTTCTCGGGTAATTTGTCTTTTGTCACTGTGATTTTTGAGATTGGGGAAACATTTTCCGCTCCCAGCGTCTTTGCCGCCTCTTGTTTTCTGCTCCCATACAACACCGTAATCTTGGGCTCAAGAGCTGTTACGAATGATTCATTAAATTCGCTGTCCGCATTTATTACCCTAACTTGGCAGGCAGAAAACCCTTCTGCCTTGAATTCGGCTGTCCTGCCCAAAATAATACTTATGTTATCTATAAAAAATTTATAAAGAATTCCATTTGGAGCTGAGACTGCGGAAATCTTAGTCCCGCCTATTTCGTATTCACCCGATCCGGCTATCGTTATCCTTGAATCAACTACCCTTGACGTGTCAATACTGCTAATGTTATTTAAAAGAATTATTGCATCCGCAGATGTTTTTGGCATATCCGAAGAAGGATCTACAATGAAAGTTGCAAGTTTTCCTTTAAGTCTTATGCTGTTTTCACCAATAATCGAAATATCCACCTCCACATCCTATCACAGCAATTTTTTCTTGGCAAGTCTGACTTACCTTGACAAGCATGGAGTTTTATCGTATCATCTTTTTCTTAGGATGATCCTTCGGCAAGCTCAGGATCATGATGAGTTTATCGAAGCATGAAAAAGGAAAAACTTATACTTTCTTTCGTTGCTGTTCTTTTTGGTCTTTTTGCTGCAGGAACAGCATTCTACCTTTTCCAGTCTACAAAAATCGTCACACCAACGAATTCAAAAACTATAATCATTGCCTCTCCGACTCCGCCCCCTCCCCCGGCTATTTTTTTAACGGTTGACAGGCCAAAAGATGAAGAAGTCGTAAAGAGCAAAATTTTAGTTATATCGGGAAAAACCTCAAGCAATGCTGTTGTTTCTGTTATTACCGATTCTTCTGAAGATGTTATTACTCCCACAGCAAATGGTGACTTCTCTACAACAGTAACTATTGGTGATAATCAGAATATAATTCAGATTATTTCAATTGCGCCAAACGGCGAAAGTGTTACAATTAAAAAAACCGTTACCTATTCACAGGAAGAATTTTAATCTATGCATAAAAAGCTTTTGTCATTATTGTTAATTGTTAATTGTTCATTGTTAATTGTTACGCCTCTGGCGTATGGCGCTACTCCAACGCCTGAAGATAAAATTCAAAAAATCCGGGATCAATTAATAACCAATATTGCTTCGCTAGTCGCGCAATCAAAATTGGTCGAAAAACGAGGAATAATAGGAAAAGTAACAGACGTTACAAATACTCAAATTACTATAACTGATTTACAAAATAATACGCGCTTCGTAGATGTTGATGAACTTACAAAATTCTCTTCCTCTCAGACCAAGGAAGCATACGGCATTTCGGATATTTCAAAAGATAATATCATTGGCGTATTGGGATTGTATAACAAACAGTCGCGGAGAATTCTGGCAAGATTTGTTAACTCTGTAAATATCCCTTTTATTGCTCAGGGAGGAGTAGCGGAAATTGATAATGAAAATTATACAATAAATGTCGTGACGGGAAAAAATAATCAAGTGACCGTTGACATAGAGAATCTGACACGAACGTACTCCTATACAGATAGTCAGGGTTATGCCAAATCCGGCTTTTCGAAGATTAAAGAAAACAACAATATTATAGTCATTGGAGCGCTCAGTATAAAAGACGAAAATAGAATGACCGCAACTAAGGTAATATTTTTCCCGGAAATTCCCGGCAAACTTTTAAAATGATTAGTCCGCTAACGCGTATTAAAGAAAAATTTATAGGGAATAAATTTGACGCAATATTAATTTCTTCTGTTTCGGATATAACTTACTTGACAGGATATTCCGGCTTTTCTAAAGAAGAACGCGAGGCATACATTCTTATTCTTATTATGGCTCAACCCCAGGGGTTGACGCACAAAACCCCTGGGGTTTTAGGATATATTTTAACCGACGGAAGATATATTCATGCCGTAAAAACTTTAATTCCCGATTTCCAATTAATTGAAATCTCTTCAAAAAACTCTTTTGAAAAAGCGTTAAAAAAAATTATTAAAAATAATAAAATAAAAAAGCTCGGGTTTGAAGGATACGATATTAGTTTCCTGGAACACAAAAAATTACTATCCTGCTTTAATGACCTGCCTGCCGGCAAAGCGGGTTTAAATCATTTTAGTCTAACTAATTTACGTACAGTAAAAAATAAAGAAGAAATTCAAAAAATTGAAAAAGCGTGCCAGGTCGGAGATAAAGCTTTTGATTATATTTTAAAGAAAATTAAGCTTGGCGTTACTGAAAAAGAAATAGCTTTTGAAATAGAGTTTTTTATCAAAAAACAGGGTGCAGATATTTCCTTCAAGCCCATTGTCGCATTCGGCGCAAACTCCGCCATCCCCCATCACCAGACCAGCGACCAAAGACTAACGACCAAAGACAAATTCGCGCTTCTGGACTTCGGCGTCAAACTAAACAATTACTGCTCCGACATGACCCGCACAGTTTTCTTCGGCCGGTCAACCGCGGAACAAAAGAAGATGTACAAAACAGTTTTAGAAGCCCAACAAAAAGCGATCGAGCATCTCCAAAAGTCTCACCTCGGAGATGGCCGGACGGATTCCTCCGAGGTGGACAGAATCGCAAGAGATTACATTATTTCAAAAGGATATAAAACAATTCCTCACAGCGTTGGACATGGCATTGGAATTGATGTTCATGAAGATCCTCATCTTTCTCCCAAATCCAAAGACATCTTAAAAGAAGGAATGGTCTTTTCAATTGAGCCGGGAATATATTTACCCGCCGAAGCCTCGGCGAAGGAGGGTGTTCCTAATTTCGGCGGAATAAGAATTGAAGATTTAGTAGTTTTAGAAAAATCAAAAATTAGAATCCTTACAAAGTCTCCGAAAATTTTAATTGAGATTTAGGTTATCCTTGACAATCAGATTAAAAATCTTTACAATCCACTAATTATATGACGAATACTGAAAAAAACCCACGGCTGCAAGCTGAACTACGCTGGGTTGCACAAAGGTTCAATTCTCTCCAAAACGAAAAAGCAACAACAGAGCAACAATTACGTATTGCGCAAAATCAGCTAACAATAGGAGAGTATGCTCTCCGACATGCTCATGAACTTCCGGAATTTTTAGACATACCTGTAAGACTTGATACAGGTGAAACGAAAAACTTAACAGAAGGGCAGAGAATGTTACTTCGTTGGCACAGAGATAACAATGCCTTAACACGCGTACTGGAAGTAAGAGAAGTTGACGGACTCGAAGGTAAGCATTACGTTGAGCTTGGACCTTTTCCTGAAGATTGGATTAGACACAAAGGACTTATTATTTCCTCAATACATGACTTTGTGACAGGCGCAAGAGAAATAAGAGAAGAAAGAGAAGAGAGAGAATAATAAGCTATTTATACCTCACTCATTCCCCAAAAACAATAATTGAGCTGTAAAATTAATTCTTGACATATTGTCATATTTATGCTATTATATTAGCAATATGCAACTTATAAGAACCACTTTGAGGCTAAAAGAGGATTTAAAAAAAAGGGCTGAAAGAAAGGCGCTTGATGAAGATACAAGCTTGCAGGCTATTTTTAACCAAGCACTTGAGGCATATCTTGACCAACAGGCAAAGCGTACCGCAAAAAAGATAATCTTTAAAACCTATAATTTAGGTAAAGACCTGGATAATCTAACCCGCGATGATTTCTATCCTGATCCGCAAATTTAAAATGCTTATTGATACTAATATTTTAATTTATTCCGTTAATTTAGATTCAATAAAACACAAACAGTCCAAAAAATTTTTAAATGATAATCTCGGTAAATTAGAAATAACGCATCAAAATATTTTTGAAGCAATTCGAGTGCTAACTCATAAGAAATTCTCTCATCCGATGAGTTTAGAAAAGGCATTAAGTGCTGTTCTGCCAATTGCTAAATCATTTTCCATGATTTCTCCAAATCAAAATGCAATCTACCTTGCGCTTGAATTCATAAAAAATTATAAACTCAGCGGTAACAGAATCTTTGATGCTTACCTTGTCGCAACAGCATTATCTAATGGAATCAGTACTATCGCCACAGACAACACCCGCGATTTCAAAAAATTCAAGGAGGTCAAACTAGTTAATCCATTTCTTCAAGAACACCATAATTAATCTGCTCTAACTCCACTGCTATCTACAAAACTTGAGTAAGTCGCGATACATATTGGAATCTTGAGAAAGATTCTTTATGCCAAGTG
>CAZYIC010000023.1:0-16855 GCA_964646925.1 uncultured Gammaproteobacteria bacterium | reverse complement strand
AAATTTAAGGAGGAATATTTGTTATTTACTAATACCTTTTATTTTTTCCCATTTATCACGAGGGCATTTTTTAGACCAGTTTCTCCAACCTTCATTATTTCTATATTCTGGAAACTCATCTTCTTCCACCCAATGCAGCTTATCATCGTCTGTAATGTGCGAGACAAATTCAATTCCATTTAAATGATCAATTTCGTGTTGAAATATTCTGGCGGTGTAACCTTCATAATCTTCTTCAACGACTTGACCCTCCCTAGTTAAAGCCTTCAGCTTAATGGAATTAGGTCTGGACACTATCCCACAAACCCTGTCAGTAGAATAGCAGCCTTCATACCACTCAACTTCATCATCAGACCTCCAAACAATTTCTGGGTTAATATAAACTCTTAAATCCCCAACATTACCCCTTCCTCTGGCAGCAACATCTACCAAGATAATCCTTTTAGAAATCCCTATTTGAGGTGCTGCTAGACCCACTAGAAGAGGTTTACTCCTGTCTACTTGCTCACCATAGGAAACATTAAGCATTCTTTCGATTATTGGCTCGATTTCAGAAGATTTTATTCTTTCTGGTTTAATCGCTTCGGCTGTTTGTATCAGAACTGGATCGCTTGGCTTAACGAATTTTTCTTTCATTAACTTCTGTTAACTTCTTTCATCTATTTTTAACAACTGTTAATTTGTGAGCCGGCTGGGATTCGAACCCAGGACCAAGAGCTTAAAAGGCTCCTGCTCTACCACTGAGCTACCGACCCGCCCGACACGCAAGACGAGCTTGCGAGTCGTTGCGGGCGGGCCCGCTCGATTCGTGAGCTCAATCTACTATATTCGTGTCTTCAAAAATCTTCTTCCGAAACCTGTTTTAAAATATTTTTCTCTTTTTACAGACTTTTCTTCACTAAAGCAAGCTTCATAATAAACTAACTTCAAAGGCCTTCTGTGCTTTGTCGATGGAACTAAACCATCATTATGTCTTGCTATTCGTCTTCTTAAATCCCTTGACAAACCAACGTATAACTTATTATCTTTCTTGCTTTTTAAGACATATGTATAGAACATATGCAGGTTTCAAGCATTCATTATAGCAACTTTGAATATAGCTTGACAAGCTGATTCGCGGTAAAACTTTTTCAAATTTTATTTACCGAGCAGCTTGTATACTCTTACAAAGGTATATCCAATTACCCAGGCTGTTATGGCTGACGAGATTATTCCCAAAACAAAAGAACCAAGAGTTAAGCCGGAACCATCCAATCTGCTAAGCTCGATGCCGTGAAACCAGGATTGAGCGATAGTAAAAAACAGATCGGGGAATAGTCCCACCAATATCCTGCAAGCTACAAAAACAATTGCAGTTGTAGCGGCTAATGCGTTGGGAATAATATAAGATTGCATTTTCATTAAATTCACCTCCTTTTCTATCCCGCTAAGCGAGATTGATCCGCCTAAATTCACTCTTTGAGCCGTGCTACAAATAGTAGCAGGAGGCGAAAAGTAAGAATTGGCGGACTAAATATCTTGACATATACCCCCTGGGGGTATATAATATAAGTATACATGAATAATGATAAAAATGTCAATCCTTCGACTAAGCCCAACATTAAGGGAAAAGTTAAAAATAGAATTAACATTATTAAAGGCCAGCTTGACGGTTTGCATAAAATGATTGAGGAAGATAAGTATTGCATTGACCTGCTGAACCAAAGCTTAGCCATCCAAAATTCCATTAAAAGCCTTGACGGAATTTTGTTCGAAAAGCATTTAAGAACTCATGTTTCTCATCAATTCCAAAATCAAAAAAGCAAAGCGGTTGGAGAACTGTTAAGATTATTTAAGAGGGTTCATCAATAACTAATTGACTATGAAAATGTATACCTGCCCAATGGATCCTGATGTAGTACAGGATACCCCAGGGAATTGTCCCAAGTGCGGCATGAAACTTGTGCCAATGACCGGAGAGCATGAAGGGCATGAAGATCATGCTTCCATGGAGAAAGACTTTAAAAAGCGCTTCTTTGTTACCCTGCCTTTTGTCCTCATTATTATACTCCTTTCACCGAATATCCAAAAATGGCTGAATTTAAGTATAAATTTTCCGGGAAGCGATCTGATACTTTTTATCTTAGGCACTTTTATTTTTTTTCTTGGCGGATTGCCGTTCTTCAAAGCCGCTAAAGGTGAATTATCGCGCAGAAACCCGGGAATGATGACTCTGGTCGCTTTTGCTATAACGGCCGGATACACCTTTTCTGTTGCCGCAACATTTCTTTTTCCGGGCGAATCCTTGTACTGGGAAATCTCCACTCTTATTTCCGTTTTCTTATTAGGCCATTGGCTGGAAATGAGAGCCGTAAGAGGAGCAACAGGCGCTCTTGCCGAACTTGCCAAACTTATTCCCCCGTTAGCGCACCTCATTCAGAATGAAAACATTACGGATGTCAAAACCAGCGAACTTAAAATAGGCGATAGGGTTTTGGTTAAGCCGGGAGAAAAAATTCCGGTAGACGGGTTGGTAATAGACGGAGAAAGTTCCGTAAACGAATCAATGGTTACAGGAGAATCAAGACCGATAAACAAGAAAAAGAATGACAAGGTAATCGGAGGCACAATCAATCAGGATGGAGCATTAACTGTTGAGGTATCCAAAACCGGCGCCGATACAGCTATTTCCCAAATAATGAAATTAATACGGGAAGCCCAGTCTTCAAAGCCCAATGTTCAGCATTTGGCTGATCGGGCGGCTGCTGTTTTGTTTTATATTGCGGTAGTCGCCGGAGCAGGTTCCTTTAGTTTCTGGATGTTTGCCTCTCCCAATGGAGTAATTTTTGCCGCGACAGTTGCTGTAGCCGCAATTGTTGTTGCCTGCCCTCATGCTTTAGGATTAGCCATTCCTACAGTTACTACTATTACCTCTACTCTGGGAGCAAAAAATGGCATTTTAATAAAAGACATGAAAGGCCTGGAAATTGCCAGAAAGATTAGTTATGTGGTTTTTGATAAAACAGGCACTCTGACAAAAGGAGAGTTTGGCGTTCTAGATGTCATTCTGAACGAAGTGAAGAATCTGCGATCCTTCGTTAACACTCAGGATGACCTTATTAGATTGGCGGCGGCAGTTGAAGTAAGTTCTCAGCATTCGATAGCAAAAGGAATTGTTCAGGAAGCAAAAAACAAAGGCCTTAAAATTCCAACAGTAAATAAGTTCAAATCTTATCCGGGTAAAGGAGCGGTTGGAGAAGTTAACGGTCAAAATGTTGCCGTAGGCAACAAAGCCTTAATGGAGGAATTAAAAATTGAAATGAAGGACTTGAAAACGAACAAGCAGTCCAACACTCCTGTTTATGTCGTAATTAATAATAAACCGGCAGGTGTAATTTTATTAGCCGATATTATTAGGGAAGAATCAAAAGAAGCTGTCAGAAAACTGCATGATATGGGAATAAAAACAGCTATGTTAACAGGTGATACTCCGGATGTAGCAAATGCTGTAGGAAAAGAGCTTAATATGGATACTGTTTTCGCCCAAGTCTTGCCGGAAGATAAAGTTAATAAGGTAAAACAACTGCAAAATGAAGGAAATATTGTAGCTATGGTAGGTGATGGAATTAACGATGCTCCAAGTCTTACTCAATCTCATGTCGGAATTGCCATAGGCGCAGGGACAGATGTAGCGGTTGAATCGGCCGGTATAGTGCTTATGAAAAACGACCCTTTGGATGTTGTCAAAGCAATCTCCTTAAGCCGTAAAACCAATGCCAAAATGGTCCAAAACCTTATATGGGCGACCGGATATAATGTTTTTGCTATTCCTACGGCAGCAGGCATGTTCTATCCGTTATTTGGCATCTTACTTCGGCCCGAATGGGCTGCGCTTTTAATGAGTGCATCGTCAATTATTGTTGTTTTCAATGCTTTGCTTTTAAGGCGGACAAAACTTGATTGACGAAAGCCCGCCTTCGCTAAAGCTTCGGCGAGGCAAAGGGGGTGATTATCTATGTTTGGATTCGGAAAAAATGATAATGTTAGGGATCCGGTTTGCGGAATGAATGTGGACAAAAATAAAGCGCGGTTCTCACACGAAAAGAATGGGGAAAAATTTTATTTTTGTTCCCAAAATTGCAAAGATACCTTTACTCAGGAAAGCAAGAAACCGGTAAAATCCGATAGTAAATCCTGCTGTTAGAGTTTATCTATTTCCAAAGACATCTCTTGATTTCTTACTGCCATTTGCGGATCGTCTTTGACAAACTTAACAATTCCTTTTTCATCAATTAGTATGTAGCTGTGTCCGGGAAACTGGCCTTTATGCATTGACGACGGAAGAGTTAAAACTCCATATTTTTGAGAAACAACTCTTTCACTATCAAAAACTACTACGGATTGGGCAAGTTCCGGCATCTTCTTTACAGCCTGTACCCACTCATTTTTAGGATCAACCGTGATGTTCAAAATCACTGCCTTGCTATTTAAGTCCGTGTCTCTTCCAAAAGCAGAGATTTGATTCCAGCAGGACGGATAACACATCAGCCCCTCATTGAAAAACAAAATTACCTTTCTACCTTTTAGTTCGCTTAAAGTAATCTTTTTTCCATCATAGCTTTCCAGTGTGAAATCAGGAGCGCTTTTGTCAACCAAATTATTAAAATTATCAGCGTTAATAGAGACGCTTCCTTCATGGTGGCCGGACATAGAATTATCCGCCAACCCCTCAACTGACTGGATTGTTTTCTGATTTTTTTGTTTCACGTCAATGTCAAAATTGCTGACAATCAATATCAGAATTATTATTCCCGCAGTAAAAATCGTAATAAGTCCGGTTTTTTTATTCATAAAAATCACCTCCTTTTCTTTAAGGATGTAAATTGTTTAACAGCAAAATAAATAATAGATAGACCAATACCAACAAAAACAACTGCCCAAAAGCCTTCAGGAATAAACCGAGTAAATTGACTTATGAATTTGATGAATTTTGTCATATAGATATTTAATGTCACCTGATATGAAGAGTGGGATGTAAGCTGCTGGGTTCTGGCAAGGTAAATGATAACAACTCCCAAAACTAGAAACATTAGTCCGGAGAACAAATTAGCAAAAGTTAAATAGATTTTTTGGCCAAACAATGTGTAAGATATGCTTTTTCTGAAGGCAAAAAACTTCTTGGTAAAATCAATTTTGTCCAAAAAGGCCGCGATAACAAAAAGCGGAATTACCATTCCTAATACGTAGGCAAGCGTATAAACTCCGCCTAAGATAAATGATCCCGGAAGCGCCGATAAAGTCAAAACTCCGGCTAAAACAGGAGCGCAGCAGGTAGTGGCAATTGCGGAAAAAATTCCTAAGATATAGACCGACACAAAATCTTGTTTTTTTAACTCGGGATGAACACTGAAAGGTAAAGAGAATTGTTGTCCCAAAAGCAATGTCATACCCAAAAAGATCAAAAAGATACCTCCTACGAGAAAAATAGTATCGTGATATTGACTAAAAAACTGCGTAAGAAATGAAATTCCAAGACCAATAGGAAGAAAGATAGACAAAATACCCAAAAAATAAACAAATGTCATTAGAAATACTGCGGCTTTTTGTTTAAAAATGGAAGCAAAATAAGTTGGCAGAAGAACAGTGATACAGCAGGGAGCAAAAAGTGCCGCAATTCCCGCTACGAATGAAGCAATAAAAGATGCGCTGACTAAAAAATCCATAATTTAAATACATTCGACTTCGCTCAGTATTTAATCCTGAATGAAACCGAAGGATTAAAGTTTTTCAATCTCCGCTATTAACTCTTGATTTCTTGTTCCCATCTGCGGATCATCTTTAACGAAACGGACAATGCCATCCTTATCAACAATTATATAAGTGTGACCGGAAAGCTGACCTTTATGCATTGACGAAGGAAGGAAAAGCGTATTGTAAGCGAAGGAGACTTTCTTATTGTCATCAAGAAGCACTACTGCCTGGGTAAGCTCGGGCATTTTATCAACTGCTCCCTTCCAGTCATCCTTCTTGTCGTTAACAATTGATAATACAGCAGTATTTTTACCGGCAAATTCTTTATCTTTGCCAAAAGCAGCAATCTGATTCCAACAAGCAGGATAACACATTAATCCTTCGTTGAAAAAGAGAATAACATTTTTACCTTTAAGACTGCTCAAAGTAATTTTATCGCCGGTGTAACTTTCCAATGTAAAATCAGACGCGGGTTTACCAACTAGATCATTAAGTGGAGTATTTGCAGCTTGATTAGTAGAAGAGTTTTCATTACTGCTACCGCTTAGTAAAAAGACTCCGCCAACAAGCATGGCAACTGTGACCAACGCGCCTATTGCAATAATAAACTTATCTTTACTCATAAAATTATTTAGTGACAAGATTTACCATTTTGTTTGGTATTATTTTTCCCTTCCTGGTCATGTCCGCCATGACCCTTCATCATAAATATATGCATTAAAGGACAGACTAATAAAACTCCAAAAAACAACAAATTTCCGATAGAAACTTTAAACACTGTCACGGCTATGAACGCTATACCAAGAAGACTTAAACAAATCATCAGCAATTTGCCGCCCGTAAGCTTTAGAGATCCCATTTGAACCTCCTTTCTGATATTCCACCGACATTTTTTATTTTTAATTCAAGCGATTCAGGTTTTGGCGAAATGGGATTAAATTTCAAAATACCTTCGCGATGATGGCCCCCAGGAGGAGCGCCTTCCCATGATGCTGGTTTATATACTTTTCCCTGGTCATCCACAAGTTCAGAAATAGCAACCAAGTCTTCACTAAGCTCTTCCGAATGAGTGTTTAGTGTCATATGAAAATCCCAGGCAGCTAAACCATCTTCTAAATCTTTTGGGGTAACAGCAACAGAAACAGGGCCATCATTACTTTCTCTTGTTTCCAGACCACTGCTTTTTTTTGGGGTAGAATTAGTTGCGCTGATAGGTGTGGTTGCATTTTTTGGACCAATATTTATAGAAAAACTATCCTTGAGTTTAACAGCAAGGATAACAAACAATATAGCAATAACGAGAATTGTAACTTTTTTCATTGCCTCATCGAAACTTTCAATACCTTATTCCCTATGTAAAATATTCCTAAAAAATTAAAGAATAAGCCAATCCAGAAAAATTGGACCTGATATTGGCCAATGAAAGTGATGATCCCTGTTACTCCAAGAATCGGCAGAATGTTGGTTAAATAATGAGCACAGCAGGAAATCATAGCGGTTGCGGAAGTAGCACCGGTTGTAACCAGAGCTTGTCCGGCAGATGCTTTCGCCCTAACAATGCCCTTGAGATAGCTGTAAAGACTAAATTGAATTCCGAACCCCAGAGCAAGACTTATTATAAAATACCAAAATTGAGTAAATTGCGCCCATGCAAATTGCCATCCCGAGACAAGAGTTAAAATCAGAAAATATATAGATAGAAGCGCAAGAAACGCCAGTGAACCTTTCAAAACCGACTTTTGCAAAATTTTCAAATTTATGATTACATTTGTCATTTTAAGGTCTAATAATTCAGTTTAGCATAAATGCTACTACAATGTGTAGTACCAATTTTGAAACCGACGCGCCTAGCTGTTCCGATCCCGTATCGGAATCGTATAGTTTTAGCGCTTTTTTCTCGCTATTACTCATATTTTTTCCCGTAATTAAAAAGTGATCTAAGTGATGGCAAAATGACAGGGGTATTTTTGAGGTAATGCTGGTACTGAGGATACTTTTGCAAGACATCTTTTTCTTCCTTTCGGGCTAGCCTGATATACATCATAATCAAAATTGGCGCCATGATTAAGGTTGGAAGAGTTGGCCACTGCATTAAAAATCCAAAAATAATGACTACAAAACCCACATACTGTGGATGTCTAATATATTTATAAGGACCGGTTCTGGCAATGGCTTGTCTCTTTGCGGCTTGGTAAAGTACTTTCCAGGAAGCGCCGATCAAAATTAATCCTCCAATAATTAAGGCATAGCTTAAAATATGTAAAAAGCTAAAATGCGGATCGCCTGTATTCCCCAATAAATCTTCCCATAGGTGTCCGGAATTATGAGAAAAGTTAATTTGCGGAAACCTATTTCCCAACCAGGAAGAAAGTAGGTATATGGTTAGAGGAAAACCATACATCTCAGTAAAAAGAGCGATAATAAAAGCGGAGAATGCCCCAAAGGATCGCCAGTCAATCCCTGTTTTAGGTTTGAAGGCTCCATAAGCAAACCAAAGGAATAATCCACTTAACGCTATCGCTACAAGCCAATTTCCATATGCGTAATCCATAATTTAGTCTTTTATAAATATCAACGACGTTTTCTCAAGGAAGGAGAAAACCGCCTTTATAATCAGGTATCCACCAGGGAATAAAAACATAAATCATAAAAATCAATCCAAAGATAAGAGAAAAAGTAAAATATAGAAGAAAAGTAACGAAATGATCGCCAAAAGTTTTGTACCCCTTTTTCTTGCAACAGCTTCCATAGTGATGATAAAACCAGAAAGCAAGTACACCTAGCAAGAGAAGAGGAATTAAGAATGCTTTATTTTTACCTTCCTGACTCAAGATTAAAAGATAACCAGATGAAACTAGAAGAAAAAGCAAACCACCGCAGCAAAGTATATGAAAAAGTAGGTAGGGTATAGCTGCCCCAAAAAACTTTTTAATAACGAACATACTGTTAAATATAATAAAGAAAGAGCAATTTAGCTTAACATAAACGTACCGCATTGCGCGTAGTAATTTTTTTAGAAAGAATCATACAGGACTATTCAAGTAGGCAGAATGACCTGCTAGAAACGAGAAGGACGCCAAAACTAAATCCATACATTAGAGCGGTGCCTTTTCCGGTCCCCGGTTTTCATTTGTTTCCATGAAAGCTTTGATTTGACCCTCATCAAGCGTTTGAAGTTTAAGTAACCTGCCCCATGAAGTTAAAGCAATTGGAGCATCAAGGCTATCCCTTGGAACCATAATCTTTTTACTAGCTGAGACGGAACTAAAAATTTGTTTTAACCGCTCAATATTTTGTTTGGATAAGATATCGATCTTTGCTGATTCGGTTCCTTCTGCTGACTGATCATTTGCGTTACCGCTTGGCTTGTACCAAAGAATCACTGCTCCGTGTTCCATGCTATGTATCAAATTTCCATCCGGCACGGGCTCGTCATAAATACCAGCATTCGCAGAGGTTGCATAATGAGGGCCTGAAGTCGGCGGACTAGAATTGTATTCGGCTTTCTCCCCATCAGGTATGTGATTTAAACCCTGAATAGGAATTTCTTCTCCCATTAAGGGTTTTTCAAGTTTTATCTGCTCTTTAGTGCCTTGATTATTTAAATAGAACACGCCACCGCCAAGAAGAATAACAGTAGTTATTGTAATTCCTATAATAACCTTAGTCTCCGTTGTCATATTTTTATTACTTTTTGGTAATAGTAATGCTGAAATTTAAAATTTTATTTAAGATGCCGGAAGGATCCATTTTCCATATTAAAAACTGGTTAAGTAAAAATCCTAAAATAATTATAGCAAAAAGAATTCTTGCAATCCATGTTTTTGAAAACGATATTTTATAAGATGATATCTTGCTTGATCTTGAAGTCCTAAGTTTGGACATTTCTTTCTCCGAGATAAAAATATTCTGCGGCAGGCGGCGAAATAAAAAATAAACCACACTTGTTAAGATTAGAACTCCGGCCAAAAATAAGAAAAAGTCATTGTAATCTGCCAAATTAGTCATTGTTATAATCCATGCCTTCCATTGCTCCCTGCGCCGCCATGAGATTCATGGGGCAAAACGCTTTCACTGCCGGTAGCCAGCAGATAGTCTTCAAGCATTCCCTTCGGATACCACAGGGCATACCAACGATGTGATTCACCAACCAATTGATCGTCGGAATATTTATCGCCGTAATTTTGAATCATATAGTGATAAAATCCCCGCACTGCTTTTGCGTGGGCGCAGCCGCAATTTTTATTCATAGTTACGTTATTAGGCCCGCCGCAGCAGTAACTGCAAGTCATCATAGTTGTGATAAGTTTCTGAAATCTTGCTTCCTGTTCGCTTGAAAGTTTTATAGATGTTTCGTAAGCTCCCCATTTTTTTTGAGCGTTTATCGGATCATCAAAAGTTATATCAACCGGTGCATAAAATGGCTTGCCGGCTGCAATCATTACAATCTTGGCATCGGCAAGAGCATTTCCGCTATTCGGATTTGCCAGGACTTCGGTAATTGTCGGCCACTCAACCAAAGAAGTGGTTTTTCCATCAGGATTTACTTTCGGAGCAATAATAGTGTAAGAAGATTTAGTCTGTATGCCCAAAATTTGAGCTATAAATCCTTTATTGGATGTCATGCCTAAAGTAGCGGCAACTTGGGATATTAAAAGCTGATTTACAAGAAAAAGTCCTGCCAAGGAAAAAACAAAAATATTTTGGAGAGGAAGGATAAAAAAATTTTTACGGCGCCCCAATATGTTCTCGCAATCTTTGCAGTGATTGGCTGTTTTTACTTTGCTAATGCTGTAAAACAATGAAAAACCTAAAAGACCCAAGCTTAAAAATTTTAGCTCCAAGCCTTGCAAGGGAAATATAGATAATCCTCCTGCAATACCCAGAGCCGATAACAAAAATGCTCCGCAAACCGGACAACCCACGCTAAATGCGGCAGCTGCCAATCCTCCCAAATTCGCTGCTATATTTCTGGTTTGATTTAATTTGGAATGGCGGAAAAGCCAGAAAGCAGCGGCTACACTTGCCCCGGACAAAATAATTATCAAAAATGTTGCAGCTATGTAGGCTGTACCATACAATACGCTGTATTGGCCGAAATCTCCGCTCCTCATGTTTCCCAAAAAAGTTGGTATAGTTGTAGTTTTATAGAACAGCCAGTAGGAAAAATAGGAAACTGCCAACGATGTAAAGAAAGCTGTGTATCTATAAATTGACTCTCTAAAAATAATTCTTAACGGCTCTAATAGCTTATTCATATTTATTTAACCCTGCCGATCACCTCGTTAGTCTCCAAATTCTTATAAATAGATCCTCTTAACTGCTGCATTTCCCTAAATACATACCAACCGTCATCTTCAACTGTCCCAACATTTTTCCAGATATTTTTCAAATTCGTATACAGATCCGCCTCCGGAGACAAAAGAATAGTCGGAACCTTGGTAATATTATATTTATTGACTAAATTCCGTCCTTCTGTTGATAGGATATCAACGAAACGATCCGAACGAATACCAATGCCATAACCCTGTTTAAGAATAGGCTTTTGAATTTCCTGCGCATTATAACAATCAAGGCAGCTTGAATCTGTTAAATAAATTAAGTCAACCAGTCCTAAAATCTTATTTTCTTCTAAATCCCTGTAGGGCAGCAGCAGGTTGCGCGCCACATAAGTTTTGTCTTGTTCAATCGTACCGATTTTATCCCAGCTGGATTTGACATTTGCATAAAAATCTATGTCCGAGGACAGAAGAAAAGTAGGAAGTTTAATAATTTTATATTGGCTAATAATTTGCCGGCCTTCCTGCGAATTCCAGGTAATTTCTTTTTGATCAGTAATTTTCACTCCGGCCTTTTTAAAACTTTCCACAGTCAGCTTGGGATCAACACATTCAGTGCAAAAAGGATCGGTTAATACAGTGGCTGTAACCAGACCTATTTTTTGTCCGGTTTGGCTATCGATAAAAACAGGTACAACTTTGGTAAAAACAAACGTATTATTCCTTATTTCACCGTTTTCCTTAATAAATCCTTTAATATTATTTTTGGTTACCTCGCCTGTCACAATGTATGCTGGAAATTTGGAAATTAAAAGCTTTTTAATTAGCGCGCTTCCCTCCGCCGAATCAAATGTCAGGGTTTTTTCTTCCTCCACTTTAACATTTAATTTTTTAAAATCTGTAATTGCATTATCTGCGTTGAAACAGTCGGTGCAACCAGGGGCCGCAATTTTGACAATTTTAACATTTGCCGCCCGAGCAGCTTCTTTTGCGCCGGCAATATTTTTATTAATGTCCGCAAGCATTTTTGTAGAAAAAAGAACTCCAATAATAACTAACAAAAGACATAAACTAAGAATAATCTTGTTCATAATAAATGTGATTACAATTAACATCCTCCAACCATTGATTGCGGGACATCCGCACTGCTTCCGCCGCTTGCGCTATTTGTAGTTGCCGAGGATGGAGCAGCGACAGCTTTGGCCGAACCGGCTTTGGAACTAATACGTACTAATTGAATTGTTTGAAAAAGCGTAATTACGGCAATCAGCCCCAATACTACAATTTGCAAGTTAGGTTTTGGAATACGCAATGTCACTGTTTTTGTTTCTAACCGTTTATTTTCGTTCATATGCACACCTCCTTCCCAAATTGACTACTACTTAGTGTAGTAGACTAATCCCCGAATTGTCAATATTGCATTTCTTTTCCGTTAAATTAAAATGAATTGGGATATAACTAGCTGGCTTTTGAGTGTTGGAATGGCATTGCATGGAGTTAACTTTTGAATTCATATGAAACGCGCTAACCGGTGTTTGTAACAAAAACCAGCTTACCAAAATAAATAAAAGGGCTGAAAATACACTTATGAGTGAAAGTCTAAATTTATGTTTCGCTCCCGGGTTTACCAGGCGATTGATTCTTATTTCAAAATAATCAGGACCTGAAGCGTTAGAAACAAAATTCATGCTTTTCTGCGGGAAAACTAAAATCTTTTTGAGCGCATTGCGTAAAAAAGTTGAATTTTGCTGATGAGTTATAGTCCACTGATCGGCTAATAATTCGCAAGTCCCTTCTATATTTTTATGAAGCTCTCGAAAAAGAGGTAAAAAGAAAAACATGGACGAAAATGTTTTTCCAATAAGTACTTTAATAGGATCCCGGCTTACCATATGAGATTGTTCATGAAGCAGAACCGACTCCAATTCTTTGTCCGATAGAGACCTTACAAGATTCGTTGTTACAATAATAAAGGGGGAAAAGATGCCGCAACAAAAAGAGAACAAGTTTTTGTCTTTAATTAGAATCACTTTATTCGTAAGATTCAAGGTTTCTAAAGTTTTTGCCAAGCCCGAAGAGATGTTAATTCTATTTAAAAGCAGTTTTCTTAAAAAAATACGCGTTTTTATAAGCTGAACTATGAAAGACAAAAAACCTATTCCTAAAACAATACCAACTGTCAAAACAAGAACATTGGGAAGAGAGCGGGGAACTTCAAGCATAATATTGGAAATAAATTTTTGGCATAAAATCAGATTTTTTGAAGTAAATAAAATTGACGCTTTATTTAGAATTGCAATTACGACATAGCCAACAATTAATGCGCAAAGGATTAAAATGTAAAAACTTATGTTTATCCTTTTCATTTAATTTTTACTCAGTATTTTTAACAGCTGCTTTCGTTTCTTCGGACCAATTTTCTGAATTTCTTTTATAAAATGCGTAAGCACTTCTTCGCCCAGAGTCGAAACCGAGGCGGAAAAAATACCATGAACGGCTTTTGCTATGAATTTTTCTTTAGTAACTTTTGGAGCATATCGGTAACTTGGCCCGTTTAAGCGTCTTATCAAAACCCCTTTTTCTACAAGTCTTGCCATTATAGTCATCACGGTTGTATAGGCAATCCGGCGTTTTTTACTTAAACTTTCAGCAACATCCTTAACGGAAATTTCTCCTTTTTGACCCCAGATAATTTTCATTATTTCCGACTCCAGCTCTCCCAATACTTTGCCTATAATTTGTCTTTTCTTCATGCAGCTTATTATTGTAATATTCTGCACGCAGCTAGTCAATGAGTTTTTTCCTTGACAAGAAAAGAAAAACTAAATAAAATAAACTTGCGAAAAAAATCCGCCTTCGCTTAAAGCTTCGGCGGACAAGAATGGAGGTGAGAAATATTATGACACAAGATATCGGTCAAACACTCCTTACTTCTCTTAATAATGGAGTTGGCGTAATCGTAAGTTTTGTGCCCAAAATCATTGCAGGCACAATTGTACTTCTTATAGGCATAATTGTTGCTTCTATTCTCAAACAGGCGGTTTTACAAATTTTCAAAGCTCTTAAAATTGAAAGCTTTCTAAAAAGATACGGTGTGCCTGAAGCAAAAGAAGAATTCACCTGGTCAAATATATTTTCCGAAATCGTCAGGTGGTTTGTGATTATAATTTTCTTGTTGCCTACAGTAGATATTTGGGGGTTGCCAAGAGTAGTAACGGTCTTGAATGAATTTTTGCTTTATCTTCCAAATGTTTTGGTAGCGGCAATTATCGCGGTGGTGGGATTCGTGTTGGGAAGTTTGGCTCATGATTTGGTTTTGGCATCAATAAGAGGAATCTCGTCCCATACGGCTAATACTATCGCATCCGTAACCCGCTGGGCTGTTAATATATTTGTAATTTTGGCTGTTCTCAATCAACTGGGTGTCGCAACGGATTTAATAAGAATATTATTTACGGGTTTTGTGGCAATGCTTGCTATTGCGGGGGGTATTGCCTTTGGCCTGGGAGGGCAAAGCAGTGCAAAAGATGTGATTGAAGGAATCCGCAGAAAGTTAAAATAATATTCTAGTTTGTTTAAGAAGTGAGTTTTGGGTATAATATACCTATTGATTTTTTATGCCTCCGTCGTCTAGCGGCCTAGGACATCTGGTTTTCAGCCAGAGAATCACCGGTTCGAATCCGGTCGGAGGTACAAAAAGGTCTCCATAATAGTCCAAACGCATTGACAATTTTCAATATTTGTAATAAAATCCGTTTATGAGTTTACGCGTGGAATCGTTTGTGCAGAGGGGAGATAGATTAGAATTTGGGGGAATAAGAATAATTAATCCCGACAAAACAGCAATAGTTTTCTTTAATGGCGAAGGAAGAAGAAATAGGGAAGCAGTTGTGTTCAGATGTGATCGTGACAATATATCCAGTGTTTTTACTCAAAGTCTTGATCCCGATGAAACAGTTAATACCCTTAATTTTAATCCATCTAAACCCGGCGTAGTACAACAAGGGAAATTAGCGCCCGGGGGAGAATCGCTTATTATTGAAAGAAAAATGAAGAATCGTAATAGGCCCGGGGAAACAATATTATATTCATTCAAATGCACAAGTACTTAAAAGCAGCGCGGGAAACTCTTCGGTTGAGATTTGAGAAAATCTCTGCTAAAATAATTCTCTATGATTCCGGTAACATCACTCCGTCCGGGAGTAACTTTTGAAGAGCACGGAGATATTTTCGAAGTAATTACCTACAACAACATGCATCTTCGAAAAACAAGTTCTGTTGTGCAGGTAAAAGTTCGAAGCCTGCGAAAAGGCGGTACAACTGAAAAAACTTTTGGAAGCAATGGGGAAGTTCAGCCTGTTAGAATCGAAAAAAAAGAACTTCAATATCTCTATAAAGACCATGATTCGTGCTATTTCATGGATCCAATTACTTTTGAACAAATTTCAGTACCTAATAAAAACCTTTCCGGCAGTGAATATCTCAAAGAAGGAGAAAACGTAACCATCTGTTTTAACAAAGACGAAGCGCTCAGCATGATTCTTCCTCCAAAAGTAAAATTAAAAGTTAAAGACACAAACCCGGGGGTTAAAGGAAATTCCGCAACTAATGTTTACAAAGATGCGACTTTGGAAAACGGGTTAACTACAAAAGTCCCATTATTTATCAATATCGGAGACGAAATTATTGTTGATACCCGCGACGGCTCATACACCGCCCGCGCGTAATTTATTATTCAAAAAAATAAAAAGGGCAGGTTGGTTTCTTTCCAACCCTACCCTTTTACCCAATCTACAATGAACTAAATCTTAGTTCATCATTAGACCTCCGAGAAAAGAGGAAATTTGGTTAAGTATGCTTACCAGGGAAAACCCACCTGCCTCAACCATTTCTTCTCCCTCAAGGTCAGCCTTTATTTCTACGGCCATAAAGGTTCCATCCTCGATAGTTCCTTCAACCTTGATTGTCTCACCGACTTCGATGGTTCCTTCTTGCTCGAAATCAGCAACAGAAGGATCTATAACTATTGTTTGACCATCGATAGTTACTGTGTCTTCTGTGAAGGCGGTAACTTCGCCGGTGATCTCAAAGGTATTGTCTTGAATCTCAACATCGGGCAACTCTTCTTCCTCCTCTTGTCTTGCCTCAATGCGGACGCGGTTTTCGTCATCTCTTACTTCAACACGGAGACGATCCAAATCTTCAGACATAGGAAGCTGACTGATCAGGCTTACAGCCTCTTCCAAATTGGCCTCATCGCCTCGGACTTCAACCCGCACGCGATTTTCTTCTGGATCTTCTTCGTCAGCTCTTATCTCAATCCTAACCCTGTTCTCATCTCCTCCGCTTCCACTGCTTCCACTGCCGCTATTTCCGCTTCCTTTATCAGCAAGCGCCATTCCTCCCGAAACGGAAAGCGCAATTGCTAAAACTAATGGCAAGATTAACATTTTAAATTTCATATTTTCACCTCCTTCCCTTTCAATCTCTGCTTACCAACGCGATTCTACAACACTAAGACAATCCAATTCAGTGACTCAAGTCACCAAAAATTTACATATTCAAATCACGCTTCTGTTGCTTGTTTTTTGATTTTGAACTATAATAAATAGTTTTCAAAAATATGAATGAAAATATTATTATCAAGGGCGCCAGAGAACACAATCTTAAAAATATCGACCTGGAAATTCCAAAAAATAAGCTGGTGGTTTTTACCGGATTATCCGGATCAGGCAAGTCTTCTTTGGCTTTTGATACTATTTATGCCGAGGGACAGCGCCGCTACGTTGAAAGTCTTTCTTCCTATGCAAGGCAATTTTTGGGCGTAATGAAAAAGCCGGATGTTG
>CAZYIC010000022.1:0-17392 GCA_964646925.1 uncultured Gammaproteobacteria bacterium | reverse complement strand
ACAAAGCGCTTGGAAAGGATATAAGCCGAATTGGTTTTTATAATGGAAACAAACTTGTTGGGGTAATGCTTTCTATAATAGAACCTGCTCGACGCGGAAAATATCTAACAATTCCCGGAGGACCAATCATTGATTGGCAAAATAAAAATATTACCAAACTCTTTTTAGATCAAATTAAACAAATTTCAAAAGAAAATAATTGTGTTTTTGTAAGAGTTAGACCTCAATTAAAACAAGATGAATTTTCAAAAAATCTTTTTAAAAGTTTGGGCTTTATAAAAGCACCGATGCATTTACATGCAGAACTAACATCTCAACTTGACATAACAAAATCCGAAGAAGAGTTAATGATTCAGATGAGAAAGGGAACTCGCTACGAAGTAAGAAAAGCAATAAAAGAAAATATAAAAATAACTGCCTCAACTAACCCGGATGAAATAAAAAAGTTTTATGAACTTCAAATGCAAACCGCAAAGCGTCAAAAATTTGTTCCATTTTCATACAAATTTTTATACGAGCAATTTAAAATTTTTGCAAAAGAAGATAAGTCACTTTTGTATAGCTCTTATTTTGGCAACAAACTTTTAGCCCAAGCTTTTGTTATCTTTTATGGAAAAGAAGCCGTATATCATTATGGAGCATCAACAGATGAGGGAAGACATTACCCGGGAGCATATCTTATTCAATGGGAGGGAATTTTAGAAGCAAAAAGAAGGCGAATGACACGATATAATTTCTGGGGTGTTGCGCCGATAGAAAAACCAAATCATCGTTTTGCAGGACTTTCTTTATTCAAACGCGGCTTCGGCGGGGAAGATTTCGAATACCTCCACGCGCAAGATTTAATAATAAACAAATCTAAATATTTCTTAAATTATATTATTGAATCATTAAGAAATCGCTTAAGAGGTTTATGAAAATAAATTTTTACCCGGAATACGATAATCCTGAATTTGAAAAGGCTGCAAAAGAATACGAAAAAATTTGGAATGAAGAAGGAAAAAGAATTACAAGCGTAATTGAGATAATAAGTAATCTTAAATTTAAAGAAAAAATAATAAACGCAGTTGTTTATGAATATGTCTCTTATTCTCATCCATTAAGTCTTCAAGCAGACGTCCCAACTGAACTTAAAACCACAACTCTAGCTCATGAACTATGCCACAGACTTTTAATTGGAAATGGGGTAAAACCCAAAACTAATTGGGATGATTCTAACCACAGACTAGAATTACATAAACTCCTTGATTTAATACTTTACGATATTTTGGTTGACGTATTTGGGAAAGGCATAGCAGATAAAGAAATAGAATATGAGATAAGTCTTTGGACTGGAAAAGATATTAGTCCTTATAAAATCGCTTGGGATTGGGCACTTTCAATGACAAGGGAAGAAAGACAAAAAGAATTCAAAAAATACCTCCCCAAATAATCACTTCTCGCTTCCGACCCCGAGATAGGAAGTTTTCTCTAAAACTATATCGCCAAGCTAGATCGATCCCGTATCGGATTGCATTGACGATGTGGTAAAAATATGGTTTACTTAATTTGTGGCATTACGAAAAACAATCCTTGCAACAAATGAAATCTACCATGTATATAACCGTGGCGTTGAGAAAAGACCAATATTTCTAAACAAGCGAGAATACGATAGATTCATTCAAATAATAGATTACTACCGTTTTGCAAATTGTCCTGTTAAATTTTCAAAATTTAAAGTGCTACCAGCAGAAGAAAAAGATAATATTTTTAAAAAGCTAGAAAGAGGGTCAAAAGTTCTAGTAGATATTTATGCCTTCTGCCTGATGCCAAATCATTTTCATTTTTTGCTCAAACAATTAGCAGATAAAGGAATTTCTAAGTTTATTGCAAAATTAACCAATGGCTTCAGCCATTATTTTAATATCCGCCATAACAGATCTGGACATCTTTTCCAGGGGAATTTTGGCGCAGTGCGAATTGAAGACGATGAACAGTTACTTCATGTTTCAAGATACATTCACCTAAATCCAGTTACCTCTTACCTTATTGAAATAAACAATCTTGAGTTTTATGATTATTCTTCATATCCGGATTATTTAGGAAAGTCATCCGGCTTCATAAAGCCAAAAGAAATTATGTCATTTTTCAAAAACCCACAAGAATATAGAAAATTTGTTCTTGATCAGGCAGATTATTCTAGGAAATTGGACAACATCAAGCATTTGACTTTGGAATAAATACCACATCGCCAAGCTATTCCGATCCCTTATTGGTATTTTTATTGGTATTTTTATCGGTATTTCAACGCCATTAATTCTACTGGAAATTGTTGCTTTAATTTGATAAGATAATGTTTATGGCTATAAAAAAGACTACTTCAAAAGCTCAAAAAACCTCAGATTATTCCGCAGCACATATTCAAGTCCTAGAAGGCTTGGAACCGGTCCGAAAACGCCCCGGAATGTACATAGGAAGTACTGATGTAATCGGACTTCACGAATCCTTAAGGGAAATTATTGATAATGCTGTTGATGAAGCATTGGCAGGATTTGCCAAAAATGTCTGGATAACTTTAAGCAAAGACGGTACCGCAACTGTTATTGATGATGGGCGAGGAATTCCCGTTGACATGATGCCCCAATTCAAAAAATCCGCTCTTGAAATTGTCATGACCAAACTTCATGCAGGAGGAAAATTTGGAGGAAGTGCTTATAAAATTTCCGGAGGACTTCATGGTGTCGGGGCATCTGTTGTTAATGCTTTGTCCGAATGGATGATAGTTGAAGTAAAACGCGATAAAAAAATCTATTCCCAAGAATATTCACGAGGAATCGCAAAAACACCATTGAAAGAAGCTAAATTAGACAGTAAAAATGATTTTAATTTAGGATCTTCAGCAGGAACCAAAGTTACTTTTTTCCCGGATAAACAAATTTTCTCAACAATCATTTTTGATTTTGACACGGTTAAAAAAGCAATTAGAGAAAGAGCATACCTTGTCCCCAAATTATATTTCCATTTTTACGACAAGAGAGAAGGACAAGAAAAAGAAGTGAATTATTATTTTGAAGGCGGAATAACTTCTTTGGTCGAAAAACTAAATGAGAATAAAGGCCCGCTTCATGAAACAATATTCATTCAAAAACAAGAAGGCGATGTCGAAGTAGAAGCATCCTTACAATACAACAATCAATACGTGGAAAATGTACAAAGCTATGTAAACGTAATTAATACCGTAAATGGAGGAACGCATCTAACTGGATTTAGAATGGCTTTGACCCGCGCAATAAATGATTATGGGAAAAAGATCGGAAGTTTCAAAGACGACGGGGATTATATAACAGGAGACGATACAAGAGAAGGATTGTCTGCAGTTATCTTTATCAAAATGCCTCAGGACAGAATTCAGTTTGAAGGACAAACTAAAGGCAAATTGGGTAATGCGGAAATTCAGCCGGTCGTTCAAACAATAGTTAAAGAAGGTCTCTCCACCTTCTTTGAAGAAAACCCGGGAGAAGGAAGAAAAATTTTGGAAAAAGTTTATTTGGCAGCAAAAGCCAGACTTGCAGCCAAGGCGGCAAAAGAAGCAATTTTAAGAAAGGGTGCTTTGGAAGGATCTTCGCTTCCCGGGAAATTAGCAGATTGCCAAGAAAAAGATCCAAGCGTTTCCGAACTATATTTGGTTGAGGGAGATTCTGCCGCCGGAACAGCAAAAGGGGGACGCGATAGAAAATTCCAAGCAATTCTACCAATAGGAGGAAAAATACTAAATACCGAAAGAGCAAGGTTAGATAAGATTATAGAGCACGAAGAATTGAAAAATGTCATTATTGCTCTTGGAATGGGAATAGGGGAGACAGTAAAATTTGAAAAACTACGATATCACAGAATTATTATCATGACTGATGCGGACGTTGATGGGGAACACATTGAAACTTTGCTTTTAACTTTTTTCTATAGACACTTGCCGCAAATTATCAAAGAGGGATATTTGTATATTGCTCAGCCCCCTTTGTACAAATTAAATAGAGGAAAGGACATTAGGTACGCTTATTCTGACGAAGAAAAAGAAACAGTTTTGGTCGAGATGAAAAGCGGCAATACGATAATCAATGTGCAAAGATACAAAGGTCTTGGAGAAATGAACAAAGACCAACTGTGGGACACAACTATGAATCCTGCAAATAGAGTGCTAAAACAGGTAAATATTGCTGATGTAGAAGAAGCGGATGCTGTATTCACAATGCTTATGGGCGACGAAGTCCCGCCAAGAAAACAATTTATTCAGTCTAACGCGACAACCGCAACATTGGATATATAGTCACATTGTCATTCTGAACGAAGTGAAGAATCTTAGATCCTTCGTTTCACTCAGGATGACATGAGAATAGAGGAGGTGAGAATTGATATGGATATTAAGAAAATAAAAGTTGGAGAAGTGCCCAACAAGGTAAACGTCTTTATAGAAATTCCAAAAGACGGAAACATTAAATATGAGTTGGATAAAGAATCCGGGGTGATTTTCGTTGACAGATTTTTACATACAACAATGAACTATCCTTTTAATTATGGGTTTATTCCAAACACAATGAGCGAGGATGGAGATCCGATTGACGTCTTGGTTTTGAGCGAACAAAGAGTAATGCCCGGAGTTATAATTCCCTCAAAAATTGTCGGGATGCTTGAAATGGAAGATGAGGCAGGAATTGACACAAAAATTTTGGCTGTTCCAACAGAAAAAATAGATCCATTTTTTGGAGAAATTAATGATGTTTCGGAAGTCAGTAATTCAATAAAAAATAAAATAAAACATTTCTTTGAAAATTACAAAACACTTGAGCCGGGAAAATGGGTAAAAATCAAAGAGTGGAAGGGAAGAGAAACAGCAATTGCAGCAGTAAAAAAGTCAATTAAATAAAGCGTTTAGTTATCAGCGCCTAGCGTCTAGTTATTGGTTTATTTTGTAAAAAACTAAACGCTGAACGCTAGTTGCTAGACGCTAACATAGATTATGGCAAACATTGGAACATTAAAACAAACTGAAATAACAGGAGAGGTCAAAAGGGCATATTTGGATTATGCTATGTCTGTTATTGTTTCCCGCGCTCTTCCTGATGTCAGAGACGGATTAAAGCCGGTCCATCGAAGAATTCTTTTTGCTCTCCATGAATTAAACTTAACTCATTCTGCGAAGTATGCGAAATCAGCAAAAATTGTCGGAGAAGTCATGGGAAAATATCATCCTCACGGAGATTTGCCAATTTACGATGCCTTAGTCAGATTAGCCCAAGATTTCTCCATGAGGTATCCATTGGTAGACGGACAGGGAAATTATGGTTCCGTAGACGGCGATCCTCCGGCTGCAATGCGTTATACGGAAGCACGACTCGCAGCAATTACAGGAGAGATGCTCACGGATCTGGACAAGGAAACAGTTGATCTTATTCCTAACTTTGACGCAACACTCCAGGAACCGGTTTTTCTGCCAGCAAAACTTCCCAATTTGCTTTTGATGGGATCTGAAGGAATCGCGGTTGGTATGGCAACCAAAATCCCACCGCATAATTTAGGTGAGGTAATTGATGCCATTATTTTCATGATTGGAAAAACAAAAATAACAAATCCCGGTAAGGGTTTTTCCTTGACAAGCACTGCAAATGTAGATGAACTCCTGGAGCTCATCAAAGGTCCTGATTTCCCAACAGCCGGAGCAATTTACGACTTCAATGAAATTAAAAATGTATATACCACAGGCCGTGGAAGAATTCTTATTCGAGGAAAAGCAGAAATCGAAGATATAGGAAATGGCAAATCGGCAATTATCATTACCGAACTTCCATACCAAGTAAATAAAGCCCTCATGGTCGCCCGCATCGCAGAGCTGGCACGCGAGAAGAAAATTGAAGGAATCTCCGATTTGCGTGACGAGTCAGACAGACATGGAACAAGAGTAGTTGTAGAACTCAAGCGCGATACGACTCCAAAAAAAGTCTTAAATAATTTATTCAAGCATACAAGTCTGCAGACAAGTTTCTCTGCCAACATCGTTGCTCTGGTTAATGGTACTCCACAGACACTTAATCTCAAAACAATTCTTGAGGAATATTTGAAACACAGATATTTTGTGGTTACGAAACGCTCTGAATTTGAATTAAAACAGGCAAAAGCCAGACTTCATATTCTCGAAGGGCTGAAAATCGCAGTTGATCACATTGATGCGGTAATCAAAACTATTAGAGAATCAAAGGATCAAGATTCTGCAAAGCAGAATTTAATTGTTAAGTTTAAGCTTTCCGATATTCAAGCTGTTGCGATTTTAGACATGCAGCTTCGCCGCCTCGCGGCCTTGGAACGGCAAAAAATAGAAGATGAATTGATTATGGTAAAAGAGACTATTGCGTATTTGGAAGATCTTCTCGCACATCCCGAAAAGATATTAAGCGTTATCAAAGAAGAGTTAAAATTTCTTAAGGAAAAATTTGCAGATCCAAGACGAACCAAAGTATATAAAAGTAAAGTCGGAGAATTTTCAGAAGAAGATTTAATTCCAAATGAACCGACAGTTATAACGATTACAGATACGGGGTACATTAAACGCCAAAGCTTGAACAGTTTTAGAGTTCAACATAGGGGAGGAAAAGGAGTGCGGGGAATGACAACAAAGGAAGAAGATGGAATTTTGAACATTCGTTATGCTCAAACCCACGACAATATTTTGTTCTTTACCAATCGCGGAAAAGTTTACCAACTTAGGGCTTTTGAAATAGCCGAATCTCAAAGAACAAGCAAGGGAACTGCAATTGTAAATCTTATCAACGTAGAACAAAACGAAAAAGTTGAATCTTTTATAAACTACAAAGTTGGTAAAAAAGGCATCGAAGAAGAAACATTTAAGTATGTTTTTCTTTCTACCAAAAACGGAACTGTTAAAAAAACAGCTCTGACTGAATTTGAAAACATAAGAAGGAACGGAATCCTTGCAATCAAGCTTGATAAGGGAGACGAATTGGTTTGGAGCGCTTTAACAGAGGGAAACAATGAGGTCATTCTGACAACCAGAGACGGAAAAGCTATCAGATTCTCGGAAAAATCAGTCAGACCTCTTGGCCGAAGCACAATGGGCGTTAGGGGAATCAAGTTAAAAAGTCCGGACGAAGTCATAAGTATGGATGTGATTAAAAAAGATGATAAAACAGATCTTATTACAATCATGGAAAACGGGCTTGGCAAGAAAACTCCTGTTGGACAATTCCGAGGACAAAGCAGGGGGGGACAAGGAGTAAAAGTAGCAAAAGTAACTCCAAAAACAGGAAAAGTTGCATTCGCTCAAGTTATTCCTCAAAATTACAAAACTCTTATTATAACCTCCAGACGCGGACAGGTCGTGAAACTGGAGCTTTCCTCAATCCCAAGACATTCCAGAAATACACAAGGCGTAAAACTGATGAGATTCTCAAATTCAACAGATCGAGTTACTTCCGCAACCTGTGTCGAGGAATAAATCTAATGAAGATTGATGGCAAAGGCATTGCCGATAAAATTTTTAATGATCTCGAAGAAAGAGTAGAGGAGTTGAGTAAGAAAAATATTACTCCTCATCTTGCAATAATTCTTGTTGGAAATGATCCCGCATCCGTAGCCTATGTAAATCAAAAAAAGCTAAAAGCAGAATCAATAGGAGCAAAAACCACGCTTAAACACTTCTCAAATTCCATATCTCAATCAAATCTGCTTACAACAATTCAACAATTTAATAATAACAACAATGCCCATGGCATTATAGTTCAACAACCTTTACCTTCGCATATGGATATTAAAAAAATTACTCAGGCTGTTGATCCGAAAAAAGACGTTGATGGTTTTCACTTGCAATCCAAATTTACACCTCCTATCGCAGTCGCCGTCTTAGAAATATTAAAAAATACTTCTTTAAAATCTAAAAAAATTGTCATCGTGGGAAAAGGGAAAACCGGAGGAAGACTAATAATCCAAGCAATCCAAAAAATGGATATTAAACCTATTGTAGTTGATACTAAAACAAAAAATCCGCAATCTCTAACAAAAAATGCAGATATTGTTATTTCCGCAGTGGGAAATCTAGGCGTAATAAAACCTAGCGCAATAAAAAAAGGCGTATTTTTAATTAGCATTGGCATGCACAAAGGCACGGATGGAAAACTTCATGGAGATTATGATGAAGAAAAAATAAAAAATATTGCTTCTTTTTATACGCCTACCCCGGGCGGAGTAGGCCCGGTCAATGTCGCCATGCTCCTAAAAAATCTTGTAATCGCAAGCGAAATTTCGGTTAGTCATTGACAGCAGGTCCTTTCTTTGTTAAAGTTTAATCCCAGAACCTCCGCCGGCTGGCAGAAAAGTTCTGGTTTTTTATGGCAGATTTTCCAGATAAAATTAATGGAAAATTTAAAGGCAAGGATATTATAACTCTTGATCAATTTACCTCTCAAGATTTAAAAATAATTTTTTCCTTAGTCCCCAAAATGAGAACCATTGCTATAAAGGCAAAGCCATCCAAAATTATAGCAGGCAAAATGCTCGTAATGCTTTTCTTCGAACCATCCAGCCGCACTTTTGGATCTTTTTCAACTGCGGTTAAACAACTCGGGGGACAAACGGTTGAAATACACAATCCCCAACAGTTTTCATCCGTTGTGAAAGGAGAAACATTTGAAGACACTATCAAAGTTTTTGAAGCTTATTCAGATGGAATAATAATTAGGCATCCGCAGGCAGGAATGGCAAATTCCGCAGCAAAAACAGCAAAATTTGTTCCGATTATAAATGCTGGCGACGGAATCGGCGAACATCCCACACAAGCTCTTCTTGATCTCTATACAATTTATGAAAAACACAAAAAACTTAATAATTTAATAGGGATTATGGCGGGAGACATGCTAAATGGAAGAACTGTTCACTCTTTAATCAGAGGACTTTCACTTTTCAAGAATAATACTATTTATTTACTTTCTCCAAAAGAACTAAAACTCTCCGGAGATGATTATTCCAGCTTTTCAAAACGCGGAATAAAACTTATCGAAATAGACAATGTTAAAGACATGCCGAAGAATGCTCATTTCTGGTATTGGACAAGAGTACAAAAGGAACGCTTTAAAAACTTGAAAGATTATGAAAAAGTAAAAAATAGATTTATAGTAACTAGGCAACTACTAAAAGACTACGGAAATTCCCAAATGATTCTTATGCATCCATTACCACGAATTAACGAAATAGAAAGAGACGTTGACGGTGATAAAAGAGCCGTATATCTAACAACTGAGATCAGAAACGGACTCTATATCCGAATGGCATTAATAGCCTTGGTCTTGGGAGGCAAAACATGACCAAAAAGGGAAAACTAATTTTGGAAGACGGATCTATATTTGAAGGTAAAAGTCTTGGTTCTGAAAACGCAATGGCCGGAGAAGTAGTTTTTTCAACCGGAATGACTGGATATCCGGAAAGCTTAACTGATCCTTCATACAAAGGGCAAATTTTAATCTTAACCTACCCTCTAATTGGCAACTACGGCGTTCCGGATAAAAAATATTGGGAGTCTGACGGAATAAGAGTTTCAGGATTAATTGTTTCAAACTATATTGATACTCCATCTCATTTTCAAAGCCAAATGACTCTCTCTACATGGCTTAAGAAAGAAAACATTCCGGCATTGGAAATTACAGACACAAGATTTTTGACTCAGAAAATAAGAGTTAAGGGAACAATGCTCGGCAAAATAATTTTTGACAAAAATATTGAATTTTTTAATCCGGACAAAGAAAATCTCGTCGCTCAAGTTTCAACCAAAAAAATAATTGATTTTAAATCTGCTTCAAAAAACAAAGCAAAAACAATTTTATTGATAGATTGCGGGGCAAAAGAAAATATTGCAAGATGCTTGATGAAAAGGGAAGCAAGAGTTGCCATCGTACCTTGGGATTTTGACCCTTTCTCCGCGGGTGTCAACGAAAGACACCCCGGGGGTGTAATCGGAAAATTTGACGGGCTTGTAATTTCTAATGGGCCGGGTAACCCGAAAATGGCAGCTAAAACAATTGCAATTATTAAAAAAGCGCTTGTTAAAAAAATTCCAATTCTTGGAGTTTGTCTTGGCAATCAATTGCTAGCACTTGCCGCAGGAGGGGATACGTCCAAGCTCAAATTTGGACATAGAAGTCAAAATCAACCCTGTCTTCTTGAGGGTTCAAGAAAATGCTATATAACCACTCAAAATCATGGATTTTTTGTTAACAAAATACCAAAAGGTTTCAAAGTCTGGTTTACAAATGCCAACGATGGATCAAATGAGGGAATTATTCACAAGACTCTTCCTTTTATGTCAGTTCAATTTCATCCGGAAGCTTGTCCGGGACCAACCGACACGGAATGGATCTTTGATTATTTCCTAGAAAAGTTATGAAAAACATAAAGAAAGTCTTAGTCCTAGGCAGCGGTGCTTTAAAAATAGGAGAGGCTGGAGAATTTGATTATTCAGGATCTCAAGCAATTAAAGCCTTAAAAGAAGAGGGGATTAGAACTATTTTAGTTAATCCAAACATCGCAACTATTCAAACATCAAAATTCTTATCTGATGATGTTTATTTTTTACCTGTCAATGCATATTTTGTAGAAAAAATAATATCAAAAGAAAAACCGGATGGAATTTTACTTTCTTTTGGGGGACAGACTGCTTTAAATTGTGGAATGGAATTGCACAAAAAAGGAATTTTAAAAAAATATAATGTAGAAATTTTGGGAACTTCTATTTCAGGCATTATATTGACAGAAGACCGAAAAAAGTTTGCAGATCATTTAAAATCAATAAATGTCCCAACTCCAAAAAGTTCTGCCGCAAAAAATTTGTTGGAGGTTGAGAAAATCGCAAGCGAAATGAAATTTCCGGTTATGGTTAGAGCCGGATTTGCGCTTGGCGGGCAGGGATCGGGAGTAGCTCGCAACATGAAAGAGCTTAAGGAGATTTCTACACATGCATTTTCTTTTGCTCCTCAAATCCTGGTTGAGCAATATCTGCATCACTACAAAGAAATTGAATACGAAGTCGTGCGGGACAAATTCGATAATTGTATTACTGTTTGCAACATGGAAAACATGGATCCCTTGGGAATCCATACGGGAGAATCTATTGTTGTTGCTCCAAGTCAAACCTTAAACAATTTTGAATACCATTCCCTAAGAGAAGCTGCAATAAAAATTGTCAGAAGTCTTAATATTGTGGGAGAATGCAATGTTCAATTTGCGCTAAAACCATTACCGAAACGCAATGTCATCCTGAACGAAGTGAAGGATCTAGATTCTTCGGCTACGCCTCAGAATGACAATACGCTTGAATACCACGTCATTGAAGTTAATGCCCGCCTTTCAAG
This sequence comes from uncultured Gammaproteobacteria bacterium, assembly GCA_964646925.1. Classification (GTDB taxonomy): domain Bacteria; phylum Patescibacteriota; class Microgenomatia; order Levybacterales; family UBA12049; genus GWB1-37-8. The sequence goes on along the minus strand of CAZYIC010000022.1, from coordinate 6,008 downwards.
AAGTTCTGCCTTAGCAAGTAAAGCAACAGGATATCCTTTGGCTTATGTTGCGGCAAAGCTTGCTCTTGGAAAAAATTTAACGGAAATCAAAAATAAAGTTACTCAAAAAACTCAATCCTGTTTTGAACCCGCTCTTGATTACATAGTTGTGAAAATTCCCCGTTGGGATATTGAAAAATTTAAAGGAGCGGAAGAAAGGATTGGAAGCAGCATGAAGTCTGTCGGAGAAGTTATGGGAATAGGAAGAACTTTCGAGGAGGCATATCAAAAAGCAATTAGAATGCTCGATTTGGATTTTGAAGGAGCAACAAATCAGGTTCTTTTGAAAAATGGAAAAACGTTAACACAAAGCCTTGAATAGCCAACGACAAAACGTATGTTCGCAATAGCCCAAGCCTTAAAAGAAAATATGTCAGTCAGCGAAATCTACAGCCTAACAGGAATTGATCCCTGGTTTATTGAAAGAATTAAAAATATAGTCGAGCATGAACTAAGTGTGGAAAAAAATATAAATAAATTAACCAGGGAAAAACTTTATACCCTCAAGAGGCTTGGTTTTTCAGACAAAAAAATAGGGGAACTGATTGGAGCAACAGGACTTAAAATAAGAAATATCAGAAAAAAATATAAAATTACACCATCGGTTTTTCAAATTGATACTTTAGCCGGAGAATTTAAAGCAAGAACAAATTATCTTTACCTCACTTATAACGGAAACCATAACGATGTAAATCCAACCAATAAAGAAGGTGTTATTGTGCTTGGATCAGGACCCTACAGAATTGGATCGTCCGTTGAATTCGACTGGACGAGTGTTAATACAGCTTTGGCCTTAAAAAACCACGGCAAAAAATCAATAATGATCAATTGTAATCCTGAGACTGTTTCAACCGATTACGATGTTGCCGACAGGCTATATTTTGAAGAGCTAACCTTTGAGCGAATTGCTGATATCTATGATTTCGAGAACCCTTCTGGAGTAATTATTTCAGTTGGAGGTCAAACGCCTAACAATAGAGCCGAATCTCTCTTTTCCTACGGCGCCCATGTACTTGGCACTCATCCAGCTTCAATTGATAAAGCAGAGGATCGAAGCAAATTTTCAAAACTGCTGGACACCCTAGACATTGCTCAGCCTGCCTGGGAAAAAGTAACTAACGAAGCTGCTGCGCTCAAATTCTGCGATAAAGTCGGCTATCCTGTTCTCCTTCGTCCTTCCTATGTACTTTCAGGAACTCTTATGAGAATCTGCCATAATAAAGCAGATCTAAAGCGATATGTCGAGGAGGCAACTCTAGTCTCATCTGAGTATCCCCTGACCATATCAAAATTCGTAGAAAAAGCAAAAGAAATAGAGCTGGATGCGGTTGCTCAAAAAGGAAAAGTTAAAGCCTTTGCGATATCCGAACACATAGAAAATGCAGGAGTTCACTCAGGAGACGCATCAATAGTATTGCCTGCACAAAAGCTTTACGTTCAAACAAAAAGTAAGATTGAAGAAATAGGATACAAGCTGGCAAAAAGTTTGGAAATAACAGGACCTTTTAATATTCAATTTTTGGCAAAAGATAACATCGTTCAGGTTATAGAGATAAATCTAAGATCTTCCCGCACTTTCCCTTTTATCTCCAAAGTAACCGGAATTGATTTTGTAAAGTTAACTGTTGATTCGTTCTTCAATAAAAATGTAGAAAAAGTCACTCTGCCAAAACTCAATTTTATAGCAACTAAGGTTGCTCAATTTTCATTTGCCAGACTTACCGGAGCAGACCCTATTTTGCATGTGGAAATGGGCTCCACTGGAGAAGTGGCATGTTTCGGAGAGACTATAGAGGAAGCATTTTTGAAAGGACAAATTGCGGTTGGAGAAAGAATTCCCACAAAAGGAATTTTCATAAGTCTTGGGGCTGAAGAAAATAAGGCGCGTTTTTTGGAAAGCACACGTGCCCTAACAACTCTTGAACTTCCTTTATATGCATCTGAAAAAACATGCGCGTTTTTTGGAAGGCAGGGCGTTAAAGCAAAAATTCTTTACAAAATTCACGAAAATAAATCCCCTAATATTCTCGAGTACTTCGGGCAGAACAAAATTGATCTGGCAATAAATATAGTTGACTCGCATGTTAAGAAAAATATTGATGATGACTATGCAATCCGCCGTTTTGCTATAGATCATAATATTCCGCTTTTTACAGATTTAAGAAAAGCAGAGCTTTTTGTAAAAGCAATTACTTCACTAAAGTTTGGGAATCTCAAAATCAAGTCATGGAGCGAATATGTCTAAGTTAATTTTGCCGGGACTTATTGACCCCCATGTTCACTTGCGCGATCCAAGACAAACAAATAAAGAAGATTTCTACGCCGGAACTTGCGCCGCAGTCGCCGGCGGATTTACTACAATTATAGACATGCCCAATAATAAAGTTCCAATAATAAATTCTGAAAGGTTAAATGAAAAAATAAAAATTGCAAAAGAAAAAATTGTCTGCGATGTCGGGTTTCATTTCGGCTCAATGGGGGACAACATTGATGAGTTAATAAGGATAAGGGATAAAGTATTAGGTTTGAAACTTTATTTAAGTTTGACAACTGGAGGATTTATTATTCCAAAAGAAAAAGTTGAAAAAGTATTTATTGCCTGGAGCCAAGGACTAAAGACCAAGGACCAAAGACCAATTCTTCTTCATGCAGAAGACGATACTCTGGATTTTGCAATAAATCTGACTAAAAAACTTGGAAACAAAATTCATATCTGCCATATAAGTAACGCTTTTGATTTAAAACAAATTATAAAAGCAAAAGAGCATGGTTTAAAAATAACTTGCGGGGTTACTCCACACCATTTATTTTTGACTGACCAGGACGTCAAACGTTTGGGCCCATATGGCAAAATGAAACCGCCCTTGCAGAGTAAAAAAGACCAGGATTTTTTGTGGAGGAATTTACAATATGTCGATGTTGTCGAATCCGACCACGCTCCCCATACTATTTCAGACAAGACGGGTGACGCCAGTGGAAGGGCTTCCGGCAGCGCGCAGTTTAGCCAGCCGAGTGAAACGAGAAAATCTAAACGAGCACTGACGGGAGGGAAACTGGCGGCAGGACCCGTCGCTGTTCCTTTTGGTGTTCCCGGACTTGAAACAACTCTTCCATTGCTGTTAACCGCCGTGTCGCAAAATCGCTTGAAGGTAAGTGATATTGTACGACTCTGCCACACCAATCCGGCAAAAATCTTCAAGATTGAAACCGACCCCCGAACCAAGATCAAAGTAGACCTTGATTCATCATTCATGATTCATAATTCATCCTTATTTACGAAATGTAAATGGTCACCTTTTGATGGCTGGAAAGTAAAGGGAAAAGTAGAGAAAGTCTGGATCCGCGGTAAAAAAGTCTTCGAGGATGGAAAAATTCTAGCAAAACCCGGCTCTGGCAAGATCGTTGTACCACATCGCCAAGCTAAACCGATACGGGATCGGTAAGGTTTCGGTAAGGTTGACGATGGTCTTTTCAATCCCTATAATATTATTAACTTATGCAAAGCTTAAAAACTCCACTATTAGTAATTCTCTTTATTTTTCTTGGGCTTTTTCTTTATACAAAACTTGTTGGTCCAATTCCTTTTTCTGTAAATAGTATCACCACAACCAAATCAGATATTTTTTCAGTAGTAGGGGAGGGGAAGGCAAATGCAATTCCGGACACTGCCAGTGCGGATATTGGAATTACAGTTAATCAAGCTACGGTAAATAACGCCCAAAGTCAGGCAAACCAAATAATAAATAAAATTTCTTCGGACTTAAAAAATCTTGGGGTGAAAGAAAAAGATATTAAAACAACCAATTATTCTATTAATCCAAATTATAATTTTGAAGGGGGAAGACAACGAATAGACGGATATACCGTATCGGTAAATCTTGAAATCAAAGTAACGCCTATTGAAAAGATAAATCAAGTTATTGATACTGCAACAAAAGATGGAGCTAATAGTGTGGGAAATATACAATTTACACTAAACGATGAGGAAAAAACAAAACTTGAAAATCAGGCAAGAAAACAAGCCGTTGATGCCGCTAAGCAAAAAGCGCAAAGTTTGGCTCAGGCCTCAGGAATAAGGCTTGGAAGAATAATTAATGTTTCAGAATCCAACCAGGAACAAAGACCAATTACATTTATGGAAAAATCAGCTGTTGGATTAGGGGCAGGTGATACTTCTGTAGAACCCGGTCAATCCACCATTTCAACTACCGTCACCCTCTCCTACGAAATATTTTAGCTTATCTCTTTTCTAAAATGCTCTCAGGCGATAAACAGGGAGGTTGCGATAAATTATTCCTGCTTCCGCTACTTGATTTGCATTTAATGTCTGGCCAAGCAAAAAGTAGGCAACCGGCGCTCCCAAGGACGGAAAAAACAGGAGGGGAAGCTAAAAACTAACCCCTCCTGAAAACTACTAAAAAAGCGGTTATTTTTGAGTAAATTTCTTAATTTCTGAACGTTTTTTTAAAACTTCAGTTAAAATTTTTTTTAAAAGAGGCGCTTCTATCTGTAGTTGTGCGTTCACAAAAAACTCATTCAGGTTCACATTTTGCTCTCTTTCATATTCCAAGGCTTGTATTATCATTTCAAGCTTATCTATCTGCCAAAGTATTTTTGCTTCTTCACTTTTTCTACCCACCATTTCATTAAAAATTCTTACATATTCATCAGCCTCTCCAATTGTTTTGAAAATATTTTTTATCCCATCCCTTTCCTCGCGTTCTTTTTCTCCTCTTTTTTTTATATCGATCATATTCCCTCTTTCAACAACAATATCTCTAGTTACCACCTCGCCCAAACCACGAATAGAAGCCATTTTCATCAACTTTTCCTTATCTAATCCTAGCGGATCTGCGATTACCATTGCTATAACACCCACCCTAAAAGAATGCTCCGCAACACTTTCCGGATGTTTAATATTTTCTCTTACCCAACCCGTCCTAGGTATCCTTTTTGGCTTACCAACCACAGAGATAAAATCGACCATTTCTTGAGCTAATCGAAAACGGCCTGCTGGAACAAAACGACTTGAAAGATTTTCTATTTCAGATTCCGTCAGGTAACCTTGACCCGCCGATTCAAGAAGTAAGTTGGCTTCACGCAAAGATATGATGCCTTTCCTATTAACGAAAATCTTTATTAAAGCTATTAGAAGACTTCTGCTTGAAGGAATACGGTTGCCACTTTGCCATCTTGAAAGAGCGCTATCCTCATAGATTAGTCCTTCTTCAGCTAAAACCTTACTAAATTCGGATAGCGAAGAGAATTCTGATTTTAACCTAAATTTTTTAAATAACTTACCAAATGTTGATGAGTTTCTCACGCCCTATTCTACCACGCTGTCAGTTTTACTGACAACTTTGTCATTGTTCCCAGATAATCTATATCTTATATTTCAATCAGTGAGAACGAGCAAACTAGTTAAAGACCTAACCGGACTAGAAATAAAGCTTGATGAGATAGACAAGTTGTTAAACAAAGCTAGAGTTGTTGTTAATGAAATATCTTGGGACATAAGAATTTCAACGGAAAAAAGAAAAAAAGATACATAACCCACCTTTCATTCTGTTTTGCGATACTAAACCGATATAAACCGATACACCGATCTGAACCGATATCTGAACCGATACTCTGAACCGATACGGGATCGGATTAGCTTGGCGATGTGGTAAAACAAGAAAATCAGCAATAAAATAATGAGATTTATTTATTCCCCGAATGGAAAGACTTGTGAACATCTCTTAATTGTTTATTGGTAACGTGGGTGTAAATTTGGGTTGTGGCAATATTCTTGTGCCCAAGCATCTCTTGTACAGACCTAAGATCTGCGCCGTTTGTCAGCAAATCCGTTGCAAAGGAATGCCTTAACGTATGGACAGTTGCATCAACAGGTAAGCGTGTAAGACGAACATACTTTTTTACAATCCTCTCAATACTTCTGGCGGTCAGCCTCATTTTTTCCCCGCCAT